>CAYQLM010000036.1:0-27108 GCA_964418365.1 uncultured Dehalococcoidia bacterium | reverse complement strand
CGGCTGCTCGTCATCGGAACGTATCGCGACGTCGAGGTCGATCGCGCGCATCCGCTCGCCAACGCCCTCGTCGAGCTGCGGCGCCTCGTCCAGTTCGGGCGCATCGCGCTGCGCGGTCTGACCGCCGACGAGGTGCAGCGCATGCTGGCTGCTATCGCCGGGCACGATGTGCCCTGGAGCCTCGCGGAGGCGGTGCATCGCCAGACCGAGGGCAACCCGCTCTTCGTGCAGGAGGTCACCCGTTACCTCGCGGAAGAAGGACTCGTCCCCCGCGAGGGAGATCGCTCGCGCTCCACCACCGAGCAGCTTGCCCTGAGCATTCCGGAGGGGCTCCGCGACGTCATCGGCAAGCGGCTCTCTCGCCTGAGCGATGGCTGCAACCGGCTGCTCGCCATCGCCGCTGTCGCGGGCCGTGAGTTCGCGCTCGAGACGCTGGAGGCGATAGCCGGCCTGCCAGAGGAAGAGCTGCTGACCGCGCTCGAGGAGGCGGTACGCGTCGGCGTCCTGGAGGAACGGTCGCAGCCGGGGCGCGTGCGCTACCGCTTCGCCCATGCGTTCTTCCGCCAGAGCCTGTACGAAGAGCTGATCGCCCCGCGGCGCATCCGGCTCCACCAGCAGGTGGCGCGCGCGCTCGAAACGCAATACGCGGGGCGACTGGAGGAGCACGCGACCGAGTTGGCCGAGCACTACTCCTACTCCTCGAGCCCGGCCGACCTGGCGAAGGCCGTCGGCTATAGCGAGATGGCAGCCGGCCGCGCCTCGGCCGTCTACGCCCACGGCGAGGCGGTGCGCCTGCTTCGCCAGGCGCTGGAGGTGCAGGACGTGCTCGACTCGCGCGACCAAGCCAAGCGCTGTGACTTGCTGACGGCGATGGTAGAGCCGAGCCGGCTCGCCGGGGATGTCGACGGCGCCCGGGCTGCCTTGTTCGAGGCGGCGGAGATCGCGCGCGCGACAGGTGACCACGAGCGGTTGGTGCGCGCAGCGACCTTCAGTGTCCACATGCCCTTCGTCTTTGGCTCGGACGCACCGATGCACGCGCTGTTGACCGACGCGCTCGCGCTGCTCGATGAGGGCGACCTGCCCCGGCGCGCCCTGTTCCTGGCCCAGCTCGCGATGTATGCGACAGCGTCAGGTGATGTGGACGAGGGGGCGCGGCTGTGCGCGCAGGCGCAAGCGATCGGTGGCTCGTTGGACGACCCATTGGTGGCGAGTTCCCTTGTGCGGGCTTCCCTGGTGACGGGTTTCTTCGAACCCCAGGGCCTGGCAGAGCGCCGGAGAGCGGTCGATGAGCTGGAGCGGCTAGCCTCCGACGAGACGGGTGACCTCCAGGTTCGGACCTTCGTACCCATCATGCGCGTAGCGATGGCACTGATCGCCGGCGACCTCGAGGAAACGCGGCGTCAGATCGACCAGCTTGGGGAGATGGCCCAGCGGTTCAGGCTCAACCTTGCGATCCGCGCCGGCATGCTCTGGCGGGCGGAGCTGCTTCGCATCGCCGGGCAGTTCGAAGAGGCGGCCGAGCTCATCGTCGCCGTGCACGAGATGCAGCTCATCCAGTGGCAAGAACTCGACGAGCTGGTAGGTAACGTCCCCCAGCAGCTCCTCCTGATACGGGCGCAGCAAGGCCGGATCGCCGAGATAGAGCAGGAACAGCTGGAGCTCATCAGGCGGCGTCCAACGTCCACGCGCTACACCCGAGCCTCGGACATGCTCGCCTACGCGCTGCTCGGGCGGCTCGACGAGTGCCGGCGGCTCTTCGAGGAGTTCGCTGCGGACGAATTCGTCGCCGCAAGCCGCGACAGCACGTGGGGTGTGCTCGCAGCCTGCCTCTGCGAGGCGTGCGTCGCGCTGTCCGACCGGCCGCGGGCGGCGCTGCTCTATCCCTTCGTGCTGCCCTGGTCGGGCTTCAATCTCATGCCGCGTGCGCTGCCGCCGATCTGGTTCGGGCCGGCTGATCGGTGCCTGGGCCTCCTCTGCGCGCTGCTCGAACGCTGGGACGACGCTGAGCGGCACTTCGAGGGCGCGCTCGAGATGTGTGCCCGTATGCCCGCTCCGCCGATGCTCGCCTATGTACAGCATGAGTACGCCCAGATGCTGGTCCGGCGCAGCGGTCCCCGCGACAAGGCTCACGCGCAATCGCTCCTCAGCGATGCGGCGGAGGCGGCTGGTCGCCTTGGGATGAAGGCGCTGCTTGATGAGGTGCTGACACTGCGGCTGGAGCTACAAGGCGTTAGCTCCACCGACATCATGACCTCGATCGGCTCAGTCGCTGCCGCTGTGCAGCGTGAGCGGACCGACCTGAGCCCGCACGCGGCGCCCGACGGCACGGTCACGCTCATGTTCACGGACATCGCTGACTCCACGCCCATGGCCGAGCGGCTGGGCGACGAGCGCTGGCTGGCCGTGATCCGCACCCACCACGCCATCATCAGGGAACAGATGAAGGCCCACGGTGGCGTCGAGGTAACGAATCGCGGCGACGGCTTCATGGTAGCGTTTCCGTCGCCTCACGCCGGCATTCGCTGCGCCAGAGCTATCCAAGACGCCTTCGAACACTACCGCCGGCAACACCCCGGGGAGCCGATCGGTGTGAGGATCGGTCTCCACACCGGAGAGCCCGCGCGCGACGACGATAATTTCTACGGGACGGACGTGAACCTCGCAGCCCGGATCGCAGACGACGTGGCGCAGGCCGGGCAGATCGTCGTGTCGGCCCGGCTCAAAGAACTTCTCGCCGGAGAGGGAGATATCGAGTTCGATGAGGGACGGGAGCTGAACCTCAAGGGGCTGTCCGGCACCCAACGGGTCTACGAAGTCGAGTGGCGAGAACGCGCGTAAGACGGCAAAATCCCGCGGTCGAGTCCGATCCTCAGCTCGTGACGCCGCGGGCGCATACACACCATGCAGACATAGTGTCACCCCGAGGTCTATGATGGGTTACAGCCAACATGAGGGGGAGGCAGAGTACGTGAGCACCCGCAACGGGGGCAATCGCCGCTGGAAGCAGCAAGAGCAGAGCATCGCGGACGCGTTCGGTACGTCGCTCATCCCGAACACCGGAGTCCGTCGCAGCGACATGGAGGCTGGCCAATACGGCGTCGAAGTGAAGACGATGCGGGCGATCCCCGTCCGCGTCCGCAGGGCCGTGGAGCAGAGCGTCGAGGCGTGTGCGAAGACGAGTAAAGTGGCTGTCGTGGTGCTCAATCAGCCACGTGTCGGCAAGAAACCGCTGCGGCTCGTGGTCATGCGCTTCGAGGACTGGCAGGTGAACAACGCGCCACGGGGTGGTGCGCCAGCCGAATGAGCCGCGTGGTGTGGTCGCGGACACTATTGACAGGTCGTGTACAATCGTGCCCGTGGCAAGAACGGTGACAACGGCGAGGCGGCAGTTGCCTTTCACAGTTCACCGCTCGCTCATCCATGGGCGGGGCGCCCTCGCCATCCGACGCATCCGACCGGGCACACGTGTCATCGAGTACGCTGGCGAGCGCATCAGCGCCGCCGAGGCGGCTGAACGCTACGATGACGACGCAATGGACCACCACCACACGTTTCTCTTCGAGGTCGATAGAGACACCTTCATCGATGCCAGCCGCCAGGGCAACGCGGCGCGCTTCATCAACCACTCGTGTGATCCTAACTGTGCTTCATACATCGAGGACGGTCGGATCTTCATCGAGGCGACCAGAAACATTCAACCAGGGGCCGAGCTCACCTATGATTACCGCTACAAGCGAGATGGGCGGCGCCCGCCAGCATGGACGCAGCTCTACGCCTGCCGCTGCGGAGCGGGCAACTGTCGAGGAACCATGCTCGGCTCGAATCGGAGGCGCGGCTCAGCGCATAACCGACGACGGCAACGGCGAGACCGGTTGCCGAACTAAGCAAGACGGCCTGAGCCTAGCCAAAGGCCACGGCAGCCCAGCCGCGCGCAGGTCGCGCTGCAGGTTGCCGGAGAACGTCCCGTTCGTGATGCCGAGCCCCCTGCCCGCGCGCTCGGCGTCGTCCGCCGGCCAGAGCGACTCCTTGGCGTCCAGTGCTTGTAGGCTCTTGCCCCACGCTGCGAGCGCCGTCTCGATCGGAGGCCCGCGCGGTGGGCCCGGCTACCCCTGGGCCGCTCCAGCACGTCGCAGGGGTTGGACGAGACGATCCCCATCCGGATCAGGAACTTGTAGAAGCTCGAGAGGCAGGCCATGCGGGCGCCGACGGTCACGCCAGACGGCGCCCAGGCGAACACCTCCTGGCCGCTCGCCTGGTCGGGCGGCTTCCCGGCCCTGCCGAGTGCTGGATCATGCGGCTGCAGCTCGTCGACCATGGCCCTGTGCGTGGCCGGGTGATCCGTCCGCTCGCCGAAGCGCAACGCGTACTCGGAGGGGTAGACGTGGCCGTTGTCCATGCGGCCACCCTGCATACGTTCGTGGGAAGCACCAAGATGTCAGGTAGTGTTGGCCGTACCGCCTACTCCCCGTAGTACTGCAATCGGCACTTCTCGAATCTAGCAGTTGCGTGGCGGAACCCGCGACGCTACCATGTCTCTGTTCCCCGTCTCCGAGTCACCTGTGCGCGCTAGTACGCTCATCGGCTTCCTTCTTCTACTCAGCGCGGTCGCCGCTGGGGCCGTGCCGTCAATCAGTGCTGCCACGCACCGCGTAGCCTCGAGTGCGGCGCTTCAACAGGCTGGTCGGACGCGCGCATCCACAGAACGTCAGGCTGCGCGACCGCCCGACGTCCTGCACGCTGTGCACCAGGACGTAGGTCCGGCTCTGAAGGACATCGTCCTTCCCCAGCGGGCCCCCAGCGCCCTCCAGGTGAAGCCGCTTCGCCTAACCGGTGCGCCCATCGTGGCGGCAGCCGACGGTGCGCTGCAGACCTCGGCGTCGACCCGCATAGGGACGACCGCGGGGGTCAACGTCGACGGCCTCGGCGTCCCCAACTCGACCGTGTGCTGCGCCCCACCCGACACGAACGGCGCCGCCGGCGCCACTCAGTTCGTGCAGTGGGTGAACCTCGATTTCGCGGCCTTCGACAAGGCCTCGGGCGCCCTGGTCTACGGTCCTGTGGCCGGCAACACGCTTTGGACAGGCTTCGGCGGCGGCTGTGAGGCCAACAACAACGGTGACCCGATCGCGCAATACGACAAGCTGGCAGACCGCTGGGTGATGACCCAGTTCTCCGTGAGCACGCTCCCCTACCTCCAGTGCATCGCCGTCTCGAACACGTCGGACTTCGTGACCACCACCTGGAACCGTTACTCCTTCGCGTTCAGCAACTTTCCCGACTACCCTAAGCTGGGGGTCTGGCCCGACGCATACTACATCTCATTCAACATGTTTTCGGGCAATTCCTTCGCCGGCGCCGACGCCTGCGCCTTCGACCGCACCAGGATGCTGGCGGGCCTGACAGCCACGGCGGTCTGCTTCCAACAGAGCTCCAGCGTCGGCAGCCTGCTCCCCTCCGACCTTGACGGCGCCACCGCGGCGGCTGGCAGCACGCTGCTGCCACCAACGGGCTCGCCCAACTTCTTCATGAACTTCGGCAGCAACTCGCTCAGCCTCTGGAAGTTCCACGTCGACTTCACGACTCCGGCCAACAGCACCTTCACCGGGCCGACGTCGATCCCGGTGGCCTCCTTCGCCACGGCCTGCGGCGGTGGCGCCTGCGTACCTCAGCTCGGCACGAGTACCCTGCTGGACTCGCTGGGCGACCGCCTGATGTACCGCCTCGCCTACCGCAACTTCGGCACGCACGAGTCGCTGGTCGTCACCCATTCGGTGAGCGTCAGCGGCACCGCCGCCACCCGCTGGTACGAGATTCGCAGCCCGAACGGCACGCCGACCGTCTATCAGCAGAGCAGCTACGCGCCCGACAGCAGCTACCGATGGATGGGCAGCACCGCGATGGACAAGTTCGGCAACATGGCGCTAGGCTACAGCGTCTCCAGTAGCAGCATCCATCCGGCCATCCGCTACACGGGCAGGCTGTCCACGGATCCCCTGAGCACCATGCAGGCGGAAGCGTCCGTTATCGAGGGCACCGGCTCGCAGACGGGAACGTGCACTCCCGTGAATTCCGGCCCTTGCCGCTGGGGCGACTACAGCGCCATGAGCGTGGACCCTGTCGACGACTGCACCTTCTGGTACACCACCGAGTACCTGAAGACCTCCGGCTCCTTCAACTGGAGCACACGCATCGCCTCCTTCAAGTTCCCGGGCTGTACTACGGGACCCACGCCCACGCCGACCCCTTGCCCCACCGGCGGCTGTCCGACACCCACCCCCACGGCGACCCGGACCGCTACGCTCACGCCCACGCCCACCCAGACGCTCCCGCCGGGATGCACGAGCTACACGAGCACCGACGTGCCGAAGGCCATACCCGACCTGGCCACGGTGATCTCCGTCCTCAATGTCGCGGACAGCTTCGTCCTAGCAGACGTAGACGTGGGGCCGCTCGACATAACCCATACCTGGGACGCTGACCTGGACGTCTTCCTAAGATCGCCCAGCGGTACGCTCGTAGAGCTCTTCACCGATGTGGGTGGAAGCGGCGACAACTTCCTGAACACCATCCTGGACGACGAGGCCGCCGTGTCCATTACTGCCGGATCCCCACCATTCACCGGAACCTTTCGGCCCGAAAGACTTCTGTCCGCCCTAGACGGCCAGAACTCCTCTGGTGAGTGGCGCCTGCAGATCACTGACGACTTGAGCGGCGACACCGGCACCCTGAACTCGTGGCGCCTGCGCCTCTGTGGCGTCGCGACGCCGACCGCCACCAACACGCGCACGCCTACTCGAACGCCGACCGATACGCCGACATCAACAGCCACCCGTACGCCCACGCCGACGTTCACGCGGACGCCGACGATCACGCCGACGCCCACCAATACCCTTACGTCCACGCCGACCAGCACCTTCACGCCGACGCCTACCGCGACGGACACCCCGACCCCCACGTTTACGCCGACGCCGACGAGAACTCCCACGCCAACGGCGACGAGCACGGCCACACCCACCGACACGTTCACGCCGACAGCGACGGATACCTACACGCCCACGCCGACAAGCACGGCCACGCCGACGACCGAGACGCAAGTCTTTCTGGCCCCGGCCGGGCGCGTCGCTCCGGAGACGATCGTCGGTTTCATCAGCGGCCCGCCAATCTCAGCGGATGTACGCGTTCAGGACCTAAGCTATGCAACTGGACTCGGAGGCTTCGACTTCACGATCACGTTCGATGCGAATGTGGCGAACGTGCTTGCCGTCGCTCCCGGACCATTTCTTGGGAGCACCGGGCGCGCAGTTAGTTGCGCTACCCCAACAATTGCCCCGGGAAGCGTGAGCTACAGCTGCGGCACGAGCGGGAGCGCACCCGACGGACCGCTCGGATCGGGCGTGCTGGCGGCGATCACCTTCCAACCCGGCGCCAACTTCGGCTCGACGAACCTAGTCTTCGCGACGAGCCATCTGGACGATATCACCGGCGGCGTGCCGATCGGTCACCAGGCTCTCACCGGCGGGATGCTGATCGGCAAGTGCGGCGACTTCAATGCGGACCAAGCGGTCACGGTCGCCGACATTCTGCTCATGATTCTGCAATTCGGTAGCACTGCCGGACCGCCACCAAGCGCGAACTGGGACCCGCGTTTCGACGTGAATAACGACGGGCAAATCAGTGTCGCCGATATCATTATCGAAGTGCAGGAGTTCGGGCGATCGTGTACCGCTCCGTAGCAGGTGCGACCGGCCGGTGGCGAGCAGTGGGGGCCGGACCAAGAGCTGCCACGCCAGCTTGACAGCACCCCAACGCACTATTGTCACGTAGTGTGCCCCGATATTCTGACGACAGCGGCCAGGCGCTGTTCGTTTACCAGACTTGAACAGTACAGTACAATTCGGATCGTATAAGCCGCGTAATTCATGCTGGCTTGCCCGAGAGATGGTTCGCAGGCCGGACAGCTGAGATACGAGAGGAGGCCTCCTACGGTCACCGAGAAGATCCTGCCCAGCAGTGCCTCCGGAGCAGTCGCGCTTGGGAAGGACCGCAAAGGACGCACGCGCGATCCTCGGAACATGGGATCGCCACAGCCTGCATCCTTCCAAGCGGAGCTGCAGCAGCACGACTACGCTGACCTGAAGCGCTTGATCGTGCAACAAGGCCTGTTGGACAAGCAGATCGCATACTACGTCCTCAATACAGTCCTCAGGCTAACCTTACTGGCCGCGAGCCTGACGTTTCTGCTCGTCGTGCAGAACTTCTGGCTGCAGCTCTGCAACGCCGCATTCTTGGCCTTCGCGTTCGCCCAGATCGGATACCTGGGCCACGACGCGGGGCACAGACAGATCTTTGACGGCGCTGGCAAGAACGACCTGTTCGGTTTGATGCCCAACCTGTTGCTCGGCCTCAGCCGGAGTTGGTGGATCGATACGCACAACGAGCATCACGCCAATCCGAACGACCTTGAGCTCGACCCACACACGGCCCTGCCGATATTCGCATTCTCCGAAGAGCAGGCCCGGAGCAAGCGAGGACTGCTGCGGTTTCTCGTTCGATACCAAAGCTTTTACTTCTTCCCGGTCCTGCTCCTGGAAGGGATCGGCGTGCGGACTGCCAGCGTGCAATATCTCCTGCGGGCCGAAGCGAGACATCGAGCCGTCGAGGCGTCGCTGATGGTGCTTCACGTCGCCCTGTATCTTGGCTTGGTCTTTTACGCGCTCAGCGTCGGGCAGGCACTCCTGTTTATCCTGGTTCATCAGGCTCTGTTTGGCCTGTACACGGGCTCCGTGTTCGCCCCCAACCACAAGGGGATGCTGATTCTGGACGCCGAGAGCCAACTCGATTTCGTGCGCCGCCAGGTCTTGACCAGTCGAGATGTCAAGGCTCACCCCCTGACGGACTTCTGGTACGGCGGACTTAACTACCAGATCGAACACCATCTATTCCCCAGCATGCCGAGGAACAAATTGAAGAAGGCTCAGACCATCGTCAGAGCGTTCTGCGAGGAGCGTTCCATACCCTATCGAGAGAGTGGCGCGCTGCAGTCCAACAGAGAGATCCTCCAGTATCTCCATCAGGTGAGCGCCCCACTGCGCGAAGCGAGAGCCTGAGTCATCACACAGCTTACGGGCGCGCCGTACGCCGCCGACGGGTGTCGCCCGGCGCTTACGTGCCTTGCTGGCGCACCGGTCCATCGCCCGACATCTGCGCCGGGACCACCTAATCTCAGTCTCAGGGCAGATCTTCAGCCCGAGTGCACAACTCGTGACGCCAAGTTTAGTGATGGCCATTCACGGCGGTCAGTGGCGCAAGCGGCCTGCGGGCCCGGTGTTCGTCGTTCAGCGGCCGGCACTCGACTGCTGGCGTTCAGGGGAGCTCGACGTGAACCATCAGCAGCGCTCACTGTCGACCTGACGACGCGTACCATCACGTTCAACGTCGACCCTAGTGAAACCGTCCAGCGCACCGGCACCTACACCGACCTACGAGGCAGGATTATCCTCGAAAAGCAGAGCGCAGGTCCGATTCCGCGGCTGGTTCGGCGAGTCTAGAGGAGACCTTCCCTATAAGCGTTGCTCATGACGCCGGCAAGCTCAAAAAAGCCGGAGAATTGGGCATGGAGCCTCTCGAATAGCGCTGTCCTTCTGGTGAGCTCGTCATAGATCGCCTTCCTGTTCTCAACGGTGAGACCTCTGCGGAACGCGATCCTGTGCTCCATGAGATAGCTCTGCGGCACGAATTCGAATGCGTCTTTGCTCCCCTCCCAGCGGAACACTTCGATAAAGGAGAACGAGTCCGTATGGCGGTCGTAGTCGACAATCTCGTTGATGCTCAGGATGCGCCGCCCGAACCTGCCGTCCGGCAGCCTCACCGTGCCGATGATTAGGGCGACGTTGAGGTTGTCGACGTACGCCTTAGGCACAGAGATGGGGATTCCTGTCAGACGCTGGATGAGCTTCTCGACGGACGACGCATGCATCGTCGCCATCACCTCGTGTCCCGTCTGCATCGCTTGGAATGCGATGTTGCCCTCCTCGCCGCGAATCTCCCCCATCACGATCACGGTTGGCCGCTGGCGCAACGCCGCCTTGAGGAGAGAAAAGACCGAGACGTCCGAACCCGCCTTCCCCGAAGGTCCCTCGCGAACGACCTCGCGCAGCCAGTTCGTGTGGGCCACGCGCAACTCCGGCGTATCTTCGATCGAGACGATCTTGGCGCTCGGCGGCACGAACACGCTGATCGCATTGAGCAGCGAGGTCTTGCCCGAGCCGCCCTCTCCACAGATGAAGATGTTCATCCCTTCTTGCACGAGCAGCGACAGATAGGCGACCATCGCGTAGTTCAGCGTGCCGAGCGAAACCAGGGACAGAACGCTCATCGGCGTCACCGGCGACTTGCTGATCGTGAAGTTGGTCCCGCGTTTCGATACGTCGCTGCCAAAGACGATGTTGATCCGTGCTCCCTCCGACAAAATGGCGTCGGCGATTGGCTGACGTCCCGTGACGGGCCGCCGCGCCCTCTCGGCAACTTTCAACACAAACTCATCCAGCTCTTCGTTGGAATCGAATGTGAGCCCCGTCTGCAGCGGGCCAAACATTCGGTGCTCGATAAAGAGGCGTCCCACTCCGCTGCACGCGATTGTTTCGAGATGCGGGTCGTTGAGCAGGGGCTCGAGGACGCCGAGCCGCACCTTATCTCTCACCACCAGGTACTTCGCGGCCTCCAGCTCCTCATTCGGGATCGCCGCAGCCGCCTCTTTCGTTTTGCTGCCTCGACGGTGCGATCGGCCATTGTGCGCGCGGAGGATCTCTTCAACACCGCTGTTGAGCGCCTTGGACAGGTCCTCCAGCGATTCCGCTTGCGCGAGGTCTTCGATGGATGAAACAAGCGTATTCTCTGTCGAGCTGAGGACGGCTTCGAGGTCCATGCCGAAGCCGGGTTCAACGCTAACGTAATGCCCATAGGAGTCGTTGGGATCCGAGCAGACATGGGCGTAGACGAGGTCGCCGACGGGATAGAGAACGTTCACCGAAGGGAGGCGAGCAAGCTCGTAGGAGAGCTCCGCATGGTACTCAGGAAGGCCCAGCTCCTCCAGCGGAATGGCGTGAAGGTAACGGAAGAGGTGTTGCGCTCCTTCGACGGCCTCCCGCAGCGCTTCCGGCATCCGGGCCAGCAGGGGGCACGAACCGGCACCATCGTGTCGGTGTTGCTCCGCGGGAGCAGGCCATGGTAGCTTCGTCGGGGACATATCGCATCGGTACTGCGATGCTCAGCCGCCGGGCCGGTCTTGCTGTAGCCCGTTGGCACGACACCGCCATTGATTGGCCGCAACCCTCCTTAGGATTCCCCAGGCTCCATGCTCTTTATCGGCAGATGGGAAGCCGGCGGCCACCGCCCACCTAACTGAGGAGGATGAACTGCGGCTGCACCACCGCCCGCCACGGTGTCCGAGCGTTGCACTCCTGGTTGGCGGCCTCCTCTTCAAAGTTATACTGCCCGCTGGCTCGCAGGCCTTGTGCCTGCTCGGGTGGAGCATCGGTAGCTGGGATCTTACTCATACCGGCAACGACCGTCTTACTGGCACCGGTCGCCGGGCTCGCTGGAGTCGAACGTCAGGTGGCTGCCGGCGCGACCGAGATCATTGTCTTCCAACTTCCTCGTCTTCATCCGAACAGCCTCGCCCGATTCTCACAAGAAGTCATCCCCGCCTTCCGCTGAGCATAGTCTCCGCCACCCCACACCATCTTCCCATAGTGTGCGTTGGTTCCGTGCTGGACTCCGCGATAGGGGCGGCTGACGGCAGCCCCCCGCCTCAGTGGGGGCTTGACGGCGGGTGTACACTAGACTGCGCGGCAATGGCCGAAGAGCCGAGCTTGGATCAATATGCACGGACGCTTCCGAATCGCGTTGCTTCTCGAGGCGACGATCGTCGCGCTCGCTGCCGTTGGCATTCTTCTGTTTGAGGCGATTCCTCGTCTTGATCGGTCACCGACAACGGCGTTGGCTGCACAGGTGGGGGGAATCTACACCAACACCGTCGCTGACTGCTTGAAACCTGACCCCGGCACGCCAACGAAGACGAAGGCAGATGTGGCCAACGGCAATGCCGACGGCGTCACGTCCGTAGCGGAGCTTCAGGCCTGCGTCGTCGCTGCGCCACCGAATCCGAAATACTCGAACAACTCTCCTGCTGCCAACGGTGCGTCCGCCCAAGTCGGTGCCTCAACGGAGATTCAGGATGCCACCAGGGAATTCTTCGGCCTGTTTGCCGGCACCAACGGAAACCACACGAACGTAGGCGGGTCTAGTGATGGCTGCATCCTTGAACAGGCCGTAAAGCAATGGGCGACTTGGAACGATGCGAACCAAGACCGCGTGATCGTTCTCGACGACGGCGCCTGGAGCCGCCAATGCCCGGCCGGCGCCAGCGGCGACGGAACAGGCATCGCGACCAAGGCGAATATTGAAGCCGAGCTCGTGCAATTGCGGACGCTTGTTCCCGGAGGAGGATCGTTCGTCCTCTTCCTGGGCGGTCATGCCGGAGGGAACCGCTTCGTAGACTACAACGGAGACGACGTAACCGCGCAGAACATCAGCACCTGGCTGAGCGGCTTCCAGCCCAACGTCACCATGAGCGTCATCATCGACGCTTGCGAGACCGGAGCTATACTTTCGGACTTCGCAACGAGCAAGTCAAGCATTACCGACAGCAACCTGGCGACCGTCAACACGGCGAACATTTCGATGATGACCGCGACTGATGCGAGTCACTGCACGCTCGGCATCTCGAAGCCGACTCAGGTCAAGCCCGATGGCCTCGGGAATCTCAGCGGGCTTTTCGATATCAATGCAGGGCCGAACCTGTACAGCTGCATCGCCCGGATGAGCGAGGACTCGACGACGTTGCGGCTCAAGAGCGCGGCGCAATGCTACTCGTTCTTTGACACGGGGTTTGTCGGCGCCGAACCGCCCTGCCAGGCTGTTCACGCCCAGGGTGGCGGGGCGACGCCCGTCGTCCCCGGCGCGGGGACGTGCCAACATGCACCCGGCGGAGATCCGCCGCCTCCCCCGCCGTACACGTACCAACCCCCGGCGAAGTTCTACGGCGGCTACGATGCCAGTTCGGACGTTGTGCGGCAGGTTGGCTGCTTCGCAGACATTGGCGGGACTACGGGCCCAAACGTGCTCATGGTGCTGACTATCCCGAATGCCAAGCAACAGCTGCAGAACGGCCCGGTGTTGAATGGAACCGCCGACCTGTATGCCGCTCGAACGATCCTCGCATGCAACAACGCGTCATTGGGCGTCATTCCGGCTGGGGCGCCGACGAGCAGCATCCCGGCGACGGTGACTAAGGTTGTCAATCAGAACAGGGACAAGGATGGCGACGGCTGCACCGATATGCAGGAGCTCTGGCAACTCAAGACCCTCCCACCAACGACGAGATGTGGCGATGACCCTTGGAACCCATACGACCCGACCGGCCTGGCGCCGAACTTGAGTGGAAGCTATGACCTCATGTTCGAGAAGACACGGGCGGATGTTGGTCAGCCAGGTGACTATTGGAACTGCAATGTCGACCTCCAGCATGTAGGGAAGAACGTCACCGCCCGCCTGCTCTGCTACTTTGATTCTCCTGGCGTCACGGTGAACCCGCAGTCGGCAAACTGCGACGTCAATCCGGGCGCGGGCTGTGGGAATGGTCATGTGCGCACCTGCCCACCGGCTCCGGCGCAGGACTGTGGCGATGGCTTCTCCGGTGCGGCGCCGCCGGGCTGCGCACAGGAAGCGCAGGCCCCTCCTGCCACGTGTCGGACTGTCGGTGTCGGCTGCGTTCCTCAACCCCCGAGCATCTCCTGCAACATTTCGCAGTATCAGTTCGCCGACATCGACGACAAGCAAGCCGTCTGGAACGGTACCCTGGACAACTCCACCAACGAACTCAATCTTGCCGGCTGCATCGAGGACCGAGATGGTCACGGGGCGCTCGGTAACGTCTTCGTACGCGCCACGCTCGATGCCAACACGGGATTGGGCTATGCCGAGATCATCACAAACCTATCGACCGCTGGCTGTCTCGGAGGAGTTCCGCCATCAGGTTTCGCTACCCACTCGCTTGCGGCCGTGCGCCAGGCATTGCCCGCAACAGATCGCGACAGCGACGGTGACGGCTGCCCTGACAAGCGAGAGCTGAGTGACACGCCGGGAGGTGACGCGGGAGGCGGCCTCCGCGACCCGCTGAACCGGTGGGACTACTTCAATCCTGAGAAGGTCAACACCCCGCATACACAGACCATTGCGGATATCCTCAAGGTTGCAGACCAATATGGCAGGAATCGGGGCAACCCGAGCTACACGATTGACACCGATCGCACACCGCTGACAGGCGGCAACCCCTGGAACCTTGGACCGCCAGAAGGCACGCAGAGTATTATTGACATCTTGATCGCCGTCAAGCAGTACCACCAGAACTGCTAACTGCTACGGAACTCATGAGAACTCAAGGCAAGACGTTACGTTAGGGCGAGGCGGGCTCGATCTCCTGGGCCTGCGCCTTCAGCGGTCGGCAGTCCTCGACGAGCTTCTTCATCCCTAGCTCCTGCGCCGTCGCGAGCGCCTCGGCTAGGAGTCCGAGCGCGCGCTCGCGATCGCCGGCACCGTCGCGGGCCAGGAGCATGGCCGCGTACTCACACTGTGTGCGCGCCAGCCAGAGCCGCGCGCCCATCCGGCCGTTCATCTCCAGCGCTTCCTCGAAGTGCGCCTGGGCCTCCGCCCAGCGGCCGAGCGTGGTTGCCAGCATGCCCAAGAAGAACGTCCCCCAACCGAAGCAGAGGATGCCGGGAAAAACGACAACATTGCGGTGCGCGTAGGGTAGGAGCATCTCGTAGAGACGGGCAGATCGCTCCTCGTCCGCGAGAACGACGCAGGCGTTGGCGAGGAGGACGAGGTTCGTCAGCCAGAAATCATCACGCGCGTAGCTGTCACCGGCGTCAACCACTAGCTCGAAGACGGCGCGCGCCCGGGCCTTGTCGCCCAGCTCGGCGAGCAGGAGAGCGGAGACGCCGGGAGCACGCTCGCCCAGCGCTTGGATGATGTTTTCGACCTCGGCCAAGCGGCCCTGCTCGCGGCGCAGCATGAGTAATTGGGCCCAGTACCCCGGGTTGAAGTCCCCGTACTGCGAACGCCGCCCCAGGACCAGCACCTCCTGCCCGAGCTGCTCGGCAGCCTCGAACCGGCCTTCCAGCAACGCTCGCATGCCTTTCAGCAGTGCCACATAGGCCGGGTCGAAGTACTGAGACCCAGCCGCCAGTGCGCGGTCGAACGCTTCTATCTCTCCAGCTTCGAGCATGTCGAGCCAGCGCCACATCTGTCCCGCGAGCGGATAGCGGTTCTTCTCTTGGAGCTCCACCAATTCGTCGATCAGCGCGGGTCGCTCGACGTGACGATCGACGTCGGCAAGGGGCCACAGGCGACATTCCAGCACGTAGGCCAGCGCTTCCGCGTCACCGGTACGCCGGGCCATATCGACCGCCTCTCTGCTGAGCGTCTCGACGCGATCGGGTGGCCCTGTTTGGCTGATGGCCATCGCCAGATCGGCGAGAAGCTGGGCCCGCAGTGGATCGTCGCGAATGGCGAGAACCGTGAGCGCCTCTTCCAGTAAGGCGATCAATACACCGTCCTGTTCCCCTAGCGCCATCGCCATTACCCAGGTTCTGCCTGCACAGCCTCTCGCGGCAAGTGCCAGCTCCTTCGCAAGGCCACAGTCTCGAGCAATGCCCGCGGCTTGAAGAAAGGCCTCCCTGCTCCGCTTCTGTTGCCCCGCTCGTCGGCAGGCCCAGCCGAGCGCCAGCAAGAGTTCGCAGCTCGAGGCTTCATCAGGCGGCCGTAGCTCCCGCGCCTGGACCGCCATCTCGTACAGGCGGGCCGCCTCCTCAAAGCCGAGGAGCGTCATCGCGCGTTGCGCAGCGCGCGTTGCGTAATCGATCGCCTTCTCGACATCGCCGCCCCCGCGCGCCGCTTCGAAGAAGTGGTGCGCCAGCTCCCCGAGGCGCGGCTCGATGCGCGAGGCGTACGCCTGCTCCAACACGTCGCCGATCTGGCGGTGCAGCCGCGCACGCCGGGCGCTAGTGAGCTCCTCGTACAGCGTCTCGCGGATCAGCCCGTGCGAGAAGCTGTACCGCCCGATCACGTCCGGCAGTTCATCGATGATGCGGGCCGCGACGGTCTCCTCCAAGAGGTCCAGCACGGTGTCGCCGGGCAGGCCGGTGATCTGTTCGAGCGTTCGCAGGTCGAACTCGCGTCCGATCACCGCGGCGATGGTGAGCACGCGGTTGCACTCCTCGGAGAGGCCGTCGAGGCGCCGTCCTACCACTTCGCGCACGCTCTGCGGAATGGCGACCGTCCACGATGTCGTCGGGTGCTCCCGCTGGAGGCGCCCTTCCCGCGCGAGCAGGTTGACGACCTCCTTGACGAAGAAGGGGTTGCCCTCGGTGTCCTTGTGGACGGTCGCGACCAGCCCCTCCGGCGGCGCGACGCCAGAGCTCATCTCGATGAAGCGCGCGACCTCGCCCTCGCTCAGCCCGCGCAGCAGCACGCGCTGGCTGAGCTGCTCGCGCGCGAGCTCGGCCAGCGTGGACGACAGCGGGTGCTGCCGCCGCACCTCCACGTCCCGATACGTCCCCACCAGCAGCAGGCGCGTCCCGCCCAGCCCACGCGCGACGAACTGCAGCAGCAAGAGCGATGGCTTGTCCGCCCAGTGCAGGTCATCGAGGATGAAGACCAGCGGCTGCGCGGCCGCTGCGTTCTTGAGGAAGGTTGTGATGCTGTCGAACAGGCGGAAGCGCGCCTGCTCCGGCTCCATCGATGCCGGCGCGGGCAGGTCGGGCAGCCGCTCCCGCACCTCCGACACGACCTGCGCGATGTCGGCCGCGCCGGTGCCCAGCTCAGACCGCAGCGCTTCTGCCTCCCGTTCATGCACATACGCGCGGATCGCCTGCACCCAGGGCCAGTAGGCGGGCGCCCCTTCGCCTTCGTAGCAGCGGCCCCAGAGCACCTGCCCGCCTCGGAGACGGGCGTACGTGGTCAGCTCCTCTGCCAGGCGGGTCTTGCCGATGCCCGGCTCGCCGGCGAGCAGCACAAGGTTGCCCTGCCCGGAGAGCGCCCGGTCGAGCGCGGAGCGGACCTGCTGCGTCTCTCCCTCCCGGCCGACGAAGATGCCGCCGGCCAGTCGCTCCAGCGAATTGGCGTCACCGGCAGTGGGAACTCCCACGCCCGCCGGCGCCGCCGCGATCGCGGCGAGCAGTTCAAGCACCTGGGCGGCGCTCTGGGGACGCTCCTCCGGCGACTTCTCCAGCAGCCGCTCGATCAGCGCGTCCAGCGCCCGCGGCAGGTCCGCCCGGTGCCACGAAGGCGCCACCGGCGCCGTGTTGATGTGCTGGGAGACGACCGCGATCGTGTCGTCGCCGAGGAACGGCGGACGGCCCGTCACGAGCTCGTAGAGCAGGCAGCCGAGCGCGTAGAGGTCGCCTCGAACGTCCACCTCCGTTCCCAGCGCCTGCTCCGGCGGCATATACGATGCTGTCCCCATGATGCTGCCCGCCTCCGTAAGGCGGGACTGGCCCAGCGCCATCGCCAGGCCGAAGTCGCCCAGCTTGGCGTGGCCGTCTTCTGTTAGCCAGACGTTGCCCGGTTTGAGGTCGCGGTGCAGGATGCCGCGGCTGTGCGCGACATCAAGCGCCCGGCATAGGTCCTGCCCGATTGCCAACACTCGCTCCAGCGGCAGCGGCCCGCCTGCCCTCCGCAGCTCGCGCTCCAGGTCGCCGCCCGCGATGTACTCGCAAACGAAATACGGGGCCGGCCGCCCGTCGGGCCCTTGCTCCTGGCCGATGTCGTACATCGTAACGATATGAGGCTGCGCGCCGAGCCCGGCCAGGGTCTGCGCCTCACGCCGCACACGGGCGATGCCCGCTTCGTCCAGACCGTGGGTTTTGATGGCGGCGATGGCGACGTCGCGGTCGAGTTGGGTGTCGCGAGCTAGGTAGACGGTCTTCTGGCCGCCCTCACCGAGCAGGCGCTGCACGACGAATCGTCCGGAGGCGAACGTCTTCGGTTCTACGGGCGCCGCTGCCTTGGTACTTGCTGGGCCGTCCGTCGCATCGATCGGCATCACGCCCCCCGCCTGGCCCGAGAGAGAGCCAGGGTTCGTTATAGGTGGAAGCCGCGACGAACGTCAAGCGTCTGGCAGTCTTCGATGACCTGCTTCATCCCCAACTCCTGCGCCGTCGCAAGCGCCTCGCCCGTGACGAAGCAAGACTTGCGTCGCTCCTGATCTAGTCACGCACGATGCGTATCCTCAATCGTTCGGCCCACCGGCGCGTCGAGTCCACGCATCCTGCGCAACTCATCGGCCACCGACACCGCGCTCTCCGGGCGTTCGTCGGGCGCCTTGGCGAGCATGCGCAGAATCAGCGCGTCGAGCGGCGCCGGCACCGCGGCGTTGTGCGAGGACGGAGCAACGGGCGCCGTGTTGACGTGCTGGGAGATCACCGCCAGGGCGTCGTCACCGACGAACGGTGGCCGACCCGTGGCCATCTCGTACATCAGCGCGCCAAGCGCGTAGAGGTCGCTCCGCTCGTTCCCTGGCTGACCGCGCGCCTGCTCCGGCGACATGTAGGCCGCCGTACCCATGACAACGCCCGGCACGGTAAGACGCGAGCGGTCGACCGCGCGGGCGAGACCAAAGTCGCCGAGCTTCGCCTCGCCATCTTCGCTGAGCAGCACGTTGGCCGGCTTGAGATCACGGTGGATGATCCCCCGCTTATGGGCGACGGCTAAGGCGGAGGCCATGCCGGAAGCGATCGCAAGGGCGCGGTCGATCGGCAACGGCTCTCCCTCCGCGCGCAGCTCGCGTCTCAGGTCGCCGCCCGGCACGTATTCGAAGACCATATACGGCCGGTCATCCTCTACGCCGAAATCGAACACGGTCACAATGTTCGAGTGCGCGCCGAGCTGGGCCATGGCCTGCGCCTCGCGCTGGAACCGAAGACGGTCCTCCGGTTCCAGAAGCTCGGTCTTGATCAGCGCGAATGCGCATTCGCGGTCCAGCGTGAGGTCATGCACGAGATAGACCAGCTTCTGTCCGCCCTCGCCCAGAAACCGCCGCACCACGTAACGGTCGCCGGCGAAGGTCTTTCCTGTGGTTGGGCGAAGGAGCGTCGCGTCGGCCGGACTGCCCTTCAATGCAACCACGTTGTACGCAGGTTGCGGCTTGAGGAATCCTTTGAGCGTAAACTCGCCTACCGGCTCGACCTCCAACGCGTGTTCGGCTGAAGCGTAGGCACGCTGACTCAGGAGGATCTGTCCGCTGAGCGCCTCGTCGCACAGACGCGAGGCCAGATTGACGACGTTTCCAACTACCCCGTAGTCGTGCCGTCCTTCGAACCCGATCTCCCCGAGCGTCGCGTAACCGAAGTCGATGCCGGCGCCAAACCCGAGGTCATGTCCACGCTTCTGCCACGAACGAAGCATCTCTTCCATGCGGTCTCTCATCGCGACGGCCAATCGCGCGGCGCGGCCGGCAGGTTCCGGACAGGGAAGAGGGTCGTTGAAGAACACCATCAACCCGTCGCCTTCGAAGAAGCCGACGGTCGCCTCGGCATCCAAAATCAATGAGCCCATCCGCTCATGATATTCTCCGAGGACGGCCATCACCTCTTCGGGCTCTGCCTTCTCGGAGAACGCCGTAAACCCTCGTAGATCGCAGAACAGTACGGCGATCTCTCGACGGTGGCTTTGCAGGACGGTCTCGTCCTCGGAAGAAGCGATTGCGTCGGCGACCTGCGGCGAAAGGAAGCGCCGGAGCCGGCCAAGCCGTTGCAGTTCCTGGACCTGCTCTTGGACGCGGGCCTCGAGCGTGTGATTCAACTCACTGAGTTCCGTCGCTTGCGCGCGGATGGTGTCGTTGTACTGCTTGATGCGCACCAGCGAGCTCACGCGCGCGAGCAGCTCCGCCTGGTTGACCGGCTTCGGGATGAAGTCGGTGGCGCCGGCCTCGAGTGCCCGAACCTTCTCCTGGTCGCCGCTCGACGTCATCATGATGATCGGCAGCATGCTCGTCTCCGGCATGCTGCGCAGCCTGCTGCACACTTCGTACCCGTCCATCTCCGGCATCAAGATGTCGAGCAGGATCAGGTCGGGCCGTTCGCGGCTGATCAGCTCCAGCGCCTCGCGGCCAGATGTCGCCGGCAGCACGGTGTAGTTGCGGGGGGAAAGGATCGCTTCGAGGAGCCTGATAGTCGCGGGCGTGTCGTCGACCACGACGATCTTTGGCTGCGCGTCCATGCTATTCCACCTGGCGAGCAAGCTCGCACTGCTGTCGTATGAGCTCAGGAAATTGCTTTATGTCGATAGGCTTCGTCAGGTAGTCGTCGAAGCCGGAGGCCAGGAACCGCTCACGGTCGTCGCGCATGGCGGAGGCGGTGAGGGCGACCACCCGAAGCGCCGCCGTGGCCGGCTCGCCCCTCAGCCGGCCCAGGGCCGTGACGCCGTCCATGTCAGGCAGCTGGATATCCATGAGGATGAGGTCCGGCGCGTGCTCCGTCGCGAGCGCGATGGCGTCGCGCGCCGTCTCCGCTTCGAGTGTGCGGTAGCCATTGAACTGCAGGATATCGCGCACGAGCTTCAGGTTCTTCTCGTTGTCTTCGACGATGAGGATCAGCTCTCCCGCCATGCCCTGCCTCAGGCAACCTCTGGCTGACACAAGCGCCGCACAAGCTCGACAAACTCGACCCGGCTGAACTCCGCCTTGCGCGCGAGGTGGCTGATGTGCGAGTTCAGCCGCTCCTTCTCTTCCTGGCTGATGCTCTTTGAGGTCAGTACGACAATTGGGATCTCGGCCGTCGCAGGGTTGCCGCGCAACCGCTCGGCCACCGTGAAGCCATCCATCTCCGGCATGAGCAGGTCCAGGATGATGAGTGCGGGCCGTTCAGACTGCGCCTTCATCAGTCCTTCTTCTCCGCCCGTCGCGCGCAGGACGGTGAATCCTTCGGGATGGAGGATGGCCTCGATCAGCTCCAGCGCCAGCGGGTCGTCGTCGATCGCCAGCACCTTGAATGGCGCGTTGGGGCCCTCACCGTCGGCCGTGAAGCGCCGCAGCGTGGCGAGCAGTTCGTCGCGGTTGACCGGCTTCACCAAATAGTCCGCCGCGCCCAGCGCGAAGCCTTTACCGCGCTCATCGAGCATTGAGACGACGATCACCGGGATGTCCGCTGTGCTGCTGTCGCCCTTGATTTGGGTGAGGAAGTCCCAGCCATCGAGGCGCGGCAGCGAGATGTCGAGCGTAATGCCCGAAGGGTGCAGGCGGCGCGCCATCGCCAGCCCTTCCTCGCCATCGCGGGCGACCGACACGTTGAAGCCCGCACCGCTGATGTAGATCGTCAGTAGGTCGATCGCCGCCTGGTCGTCCTCGACGAGCAGGATGGTGGCGCCGGCGGCGGTCGGCTCCGGCTCCGGGCCAGGCGCCCGGGCCGGCGCCGGCGGGGACGGGCGTCGCGTTATGTCGTGCGATTTGAAGCTGGATCGAGGTTCGTTTGGTAATTTCGCTTTATCGGGAACCACGGATTGCACAGACGCTTCCGTCCCGGCCGGACGGCGGACCGGCAGCCGGAAGGTGAAGGTGCTGCCGACGCCAAGTTCGCTGTCGACCCCGATCTCGCCGCCGTGCAGCTCGACCAACGCCCTGGTCAGCGCGAGGCCTAGTCCCGTCCCTTCGCGCTTCTGTGCGTCGGGTTGGGAGACTTGCTGAAACTCCTCGAAGATGCGCGCCAGGTCGTCGTGCGCAATGCCGATGCCTGTGTCGTGGACGGCGACCTCGAGGTCGCCGTCCACCAGCCGCGCCGACGTATCGATGCGGCCGCCTTCGGGCGTGAATTTCACGGCGTTGGAGAGCAGGTTGACGATGATCCGCTTCACTTTGCGCTCGTCGGCCTCGATGACGCCGATGTTCGCGTCGACCTGCAGCCCGAGCGTGATCCCCTGCCGCCCTGCCCGCTCGCGGAACATCGCCAGGGCATTCTCCAGCGTCTCAGTGACCGACAGCGCGCCGAGCTCGAGCTCCATTCTCCCCGCCTCGACCTTCGACAGGTCGAGGATATCGTTGATCAGCAACAGCAGGTCCTTCCCTGAAGCGACGATGTCTCGCACGTACTCGTCCTGCTTCTCGTTCAGCTCGCCGAACATGCGCTCCTGCAATACCTCGGAGAAGCCGATGATGACGTTGAGCGGCGTGCGCAGCTCGTGCGACATGTTCGCCAAAAACTCGGACTTATGGCGGCTCGCGGACTCGAGCTCCTGGACGAGCCGCCCCAGCTCGCCGCTCATGTGGTTGAGGTTCGCCGCCAGCGTGCCCAGCTCGTCGCGGTTCGGCACCTGCACGCGATGCGAGAAGTCGCCGGACGCGACCTTCCGCAGGTGCGTGTTCATGCGCCTGACCGACGCGCTCAGCGAAGACGCAATGGCGTAGCCGAGGACGAGCGCGAGCGCAATGCTGCCCACCGCAAACGCGATGACGATCGAGCGCGACGTCCCGTAGGCGTCGCTGTTCCGCTCGATCGTCGTCGCCATGTCGGCCTCGGCCTGGTTCCCACGCTCGTTGGTGAACCGCTCGAGCCGGTCCGCCAGCGGCTGCGCCTCCGTCCGCAGCAGGTCCTGCGCCTCGGCGCGCTTGCCGTCGCGCACAAATTCGACGGCCTGGATCATCACTGCGCTGAAATTGCGGTAGACCTGCTCGATCTGGCCCAGCTGCTCGGTCTCGTCCGGCCCGATCTGGTCTTTCGTCACGAACTGGAGGCGGTCGAAGTTGTACGTGGACAATTGGTTAAGCTGCCGCAGTGTCGATTCGAGCTCAGCGTCGGCGGAGAACGCCGACGCGCCGAGAAGAAGCTGGCGGGTGGCATCGTTCTGGAGTTGCCGGTACGCGGCGACCTTCAGCTGCAGCGTGCCCAACTCCTCGGCGCGGCCGTTCGCCCTGCTGAGCACCTGCAGGCCGACGGCGCCCACCGCGACGAGGAGCAGCACCATCACGAAGAACGCCCCCACGAGCTTGACGAAGATCGGCGCCGGCATGCGCGCGATCAGCCAGCCGGACCAGTCGCCCGGCGCGATGCGCCCGCGCCATCCCCCCGCTGCCTTCACGCTACACCGCCAGCTCCCGCTTGATCTGGTTGAGGTAGCGCCAGTCCGTGGCGCGGGCGATCAGCTCATCCGGCGTGCTCTTGACGAGGCCCGCCTCCTTGAGCCGCAGTGCAAAGAATCGCAAGGTGTCCTCGGGGTCGAATTCCCGCCAGGCGGTGTACTGCAGGTCGGTGATTGCATCGAGCGCCTCAGCGTAGCTAAACGGTTTCCCGGTGTCCACTCGACGCGTAAAGCCTTTGTCCACGAGGTAGCGAGCGGCGCGCTCCGGTTCCTTGGCGCACACGTCGGCTGCCTTCAAGATAGCGCGCAGTGCGCGCTTCGTCGCTGCGGGGTGCTTCTCTACGAAGTCTCTGTTTGCCGTTGCCATGCAGCAGAAGTACTGCGACCACGGCGGGTCCATCATGCCGTTGAGGACGACGTGCCCGAGCTTGAGGGACCGCAGCTGCGTCGAGTAAGGGCGTGGCGCGAGCCACGCGTCAATCGTGCCCGCCTGTATCTGCTTTAGGAGATCCGCAACGCTCAGCTCAACGAATTCAACCTCGTGTTCGAGATCGATGCCGACGTATGCCAGCAGCGCCGCCATAAAGGCGTAAGTGTCGTCGGTCGCGTCCCGCTTCAGGACGTCGATTCTCTTTCCCTTGAGGTCGCGCAGCGACTGCACCCGGTCGCTGCCGAACAGCTCCCAGCAGGTGTTGTGCACGCCGGCGAGGGCCACGAGTGGGTCGCCCCTATCTACGTCAGCCATCAACGTCGTCGCGAAGACGAGACCAATATCTATCTCGCCCGCGGCGAAGTGCTGTGTGACGCCCTCGCCCGCGGCGATTTGCTGGGTGATGTCGATGTACTGCACGTTGGTGAACCCTTCCGCCGGCAGGAACTGTTCGGCGAGATAGAGCGGGGAGCACGGAACGAAGGCGCTCATGCCGAGCCGGATCGTCGTCGTCTCCGGCGGCGGGTCGGCCTCCGGCGCGCTCGTTGGGCTGCCCTTGCTCTCGTCCGAGCCACAGCCGCCGAGCAGCACCACGCCAGCGCCGGCAAGGCCGGCGCCGGCAGCGCCGCGCAGGAACTCGCGGCGACTCAACGGGTGATGGATGTCGATCAATGGTCTCTGCACGGGCTCACCCCTCTGGTATCAGCGAAGGCTTCACCATCCCCCCGCTGCGTTCACACTACACCGCTGCGTTCACGCTACACCGCCAGCTCCCGCTTGATCTGGTCCAGGTAACGCCAGTCCGTGGCGCGGGCGATCAGCTCATCCGGCGTGCTCTTGACGAGGCCAGCCTCTTTGAGCCGCAGCGCAAAGAATCGCACGGTGTCATCGGGGTCGAACTCCCGCCAGGCGGTGTACGCCAGCCCGGTCGTTGTATCGAGCGCGTAATCGTAGTTCGCCGTGTAGCCTTTGTCCACGAGGTAGCGAGCGGCGCGCTCCGGTTCCCTGGCGCACACGTCGGCTGCCTTCAAGATGGCGCGCAGTGCGCGTTTCGCCGCTGCCGGGTGCTTTTCGACGAAGTCTCTGTTTCCCGTTGCCATGCAGCAAAAGTACTGCGACCACGGAGCGTCCATCATGCCGTTGAGGACGACGTGCAGCCCGAGGTTGTTGGTCCGCAGCTGCGTCGAGAAAGGGGGTGGCGCAAGCACCGCGTCAATCGTGCCCGCCTCCAGCTGCTGCGCGCCATCGACAATGCTCAGCGCAAGGAAATCAACGTCGTTTCGATCGATGCCGACGTATGCCAGCAGCGTCTCCATAAAGGCGTAAAACGTGGCGGTCGGGTCCTGCGACGCCCAGATTCTCTTTCCCTTGAGGTCGCGCAGCGACTGCACCCGGTCGTTGGCGAACAGCTCGTAGCAGGTCGGGTGCACGCCGGCGAGGACCACGAGCTGGTTGCTCGCATCTGCGGCGGCGGTCAGCACCTCCGCGGGGACGAAATTAATGTCAATCTCGCCTGCGGCAAGCTGCTGCTGCCCCGTCTGGTCGATGTACTGCACGTTGGTGAACCCTTCCGCCGCCAGGAACTGCTCTGCGAGATAGAGCGGAGCCGGGCACAGAACAATGCCCTTGCCGAGCCGGATCGTCGTCGTCTCGGGTGGCGGCTCCTCGGCAGGGATGGTCGCCGTCGGTGCGGCCGCCTCTTCGTCCGAGCCGCAGGCGCCGAGCAGCACCACACCCGCGCCGGCGATGCTGGCGCCGGCGGCGACGCCCAGGAACTCGCGGCGGCTCAACGGGTGATGGACGTCGATCAGCGGTCTCCGCACAGGCTCACCCCATTGGCCTCAGCGAAGGCTTCACCGGCCCTCCGCTGCGTTCATACTACACCGCCAACTCCCGCTTGATCTCTTCGAGGTAGCGCCAGTCCGTCGCGCGGGTGACCAGCTCATCCGGCGTGCTCTTGACGAGGCCCGCCTCTTTGAGTCGCAGCGCAAAGAATCGCACGGAGTCCTCGGGGTCGAATTGCCGCCAGGCGGTGTACTGCAGCCCGCTGATTACATCGAGCGCCTCAGCGTAGCTAAACGGTCTCCCGTTGTCCACTCGACGCGTAAAGCCTTTGTCTACGATGTAGCGAGCGGCGCGCTCCGGTTCCTTGGCGCACACGTCGGCTGCCTTCAAGATGGCGCGCAGCGCGCGCTTCGTCGCTGCCGGGTGCTTCTCTCCGAAGTCTCTGTTTACCGTTGCCATGCAGCAGAAGTACTGCGACCACGGCGGGTCCATCATGGCGCTGAGGACGACGTGCCCGATCTTGGCGGACCGCAGCAGCGTCGAGTAAGGGCGTGGCGCGAGAAACGCGTCAATCGTGCCCGCCCCAAACGCCTGCAAGAGATCGGCCGGGCTGCTCAGCTCAACGAATTCAACCTCGTTTTCGAGATCGATGCCTTCGTATGCCAGCAGCGCCGCCATAAAGGCGTAACTCCCGTCGTAAGCATCCCGCTTCTGGACCATGATTCTCTTTCCCTTGAGGTCGCGCAGCGACTGCACCCGGTCGTTGCCGAACAGCTCGAAGCAGGAGTTGTGCACGCCGGCGAGGGCCACGAGTGGGTCGCCCGCATCTGTGGCGGCCGTCAGCGACGACGCGTAGTAGAAACTGATGTCGATCTCGCCCGCTTCGAGTTTCCCCGTTGAGCGAAACCCCGAATCGTCGATGTACTGGACGTTGGTGAACCCTTCTGCCGGCAGGAACTGCTCGGCGAGAGAGATCGGAGCCGAGCACGGAACGATGCTGCTCTGGCCGAGCCGGATCGTCGTCGTCTCCGGCGGCGCGTCGACGGCCTCCGATGTGCTGGTCGGGCTGCCCTTGCTCTCGTCCGAGCCGCAGGCGCCGAGCAACACCGCGCCCGCGCCGGCGAGGGCGGCGCCGCGCAGGAACTCGCGGCGGCTCAACGAGTGCTGTACGTCGATCAGTGGTCTCTGCACGGGCTCACTCCCTTGGTCACCGAAGGCTTCACGGCCGCTGCTGCGCCCGCGCCATCCTCCCGCTGCGTTCACACTACACCGCTGCGTTCACGCTACACCACAAGCTCTCGCTTGATCTCGTCGAGGTAGCGCCCAACTCCCGTTTGATCTCTTCCAGGTAGCGCCAATCCGTGGCGCGGGCGATCAACTCATCCGGCGTGCTCTTGACGAGGCCCGCCTCTTTGAGCCGCAGCGCAAAGAATCGCACGGTGTCCTCGGGGTCGAACTCCCGCCAGGCCGCGTACGACAGCCCGGTGATTCCATCGAGCGCCTGATCGTAGTTAAGCGCGAAGCCTTTGTCCGCGAGGTAGCGGGCGGCGCGCTCCGGTTCCCTGGCGCACACGTCGGCTGCCTTCAAGATGGCGCGCAGCGCGCGCTTCGTCGCTGCGGGGTGCTTCTCTACGAAGTCTCTGTTTCCCGTTGCCATGCAGCAGAAGTACTGCGACCACGGCGGGTCCATCATGCCGTCGAGGACG
>CAYQLM010000035.1:0-27376 GCA_964418365.1 uncultured Dehalococcoidia bacterium | reverse complement strand
CTTCTTCGGCGGCTGGCGCCGGCGCGCACCTCGTACAACGTCATCGCCCGCTGCTCCGACAACAAGGAACTGCCTGTGCTCATCGTGAGCGCTCATCACGATGCTCCCCACTCAGGCCTGGTCTTTCACCCGCGAGTACCGCGCTCACTTCCTTCCGGTCTGCGGTGGCTCACGGAGCCGCCGACCGCGTTGAAGGCTCCCTTCGGCGGGATGCTCATGATCGCGCTGGGCGCTGTCGCGCGCGCATTCGGCATTCGGCGCCCCTTCGTCCGCCGGATGGCGGCTCTTGGCGGACTCATAAATGCCATCTTTCTTGCCCTCATGTGGAACACAGCACGAACGCCGGTCTCGCCCGGCGCAAACGACAACGCGTCGGGAGTCGCGGCGCTGCTTGCGCTCGCGCGACGCTTCTTCAGCGACCCGCCTGCCAACCTGAACGTCTGGGTTCTCTCGACGGGCAGCGAGGAAGGAATGCTCGGCGGGATGCAGGCCTTCATCGAAAAGCATGGCCACGAGCTCGACGGACGCCAAGTGTGGGTGTTGAACTTGGAGGTGCTCGGCTCAGGTCGACCGGTATTCCTGGAAGGGGAAGGCTGCCTCGGTTGGCGGCCGTACGAAGGTGAGCTTCTCGCCCTCGCCAGGGAGCTTTCGCAGGCTCCTCCATTTGCGATCGTAAAGCCGCTCGAGAGGCCACCCTTTATGACTGACGCGTTCATCACCACCCGCGCCGGTATCCCGTCTCTCACGATTGCTTCACTCGATAACGACACGCGCGTCTCTCATTATCATTGGCAAACCGACCTGCCAGAGCGTATCGACCTGGCATCCGTGGAAGCAGCCTACGCGTTCTGTGAAGCGCTCGTTCGACGGCTGGCAGATGGCCTGCCGGAGCAGCCTGGGCGATAGGGCCAATGAAGTACGACGTCATCGTCGTCGGCGCGGGCGCAGCGGGCGCCGTCATCGCCGCCCGCGTGTCGGAAGACCCGTCCCGCTCCGTGCTGTTGCTCGAGGCCGGCCCCTACTATCCAACGGGCGAACAGATGCCGGCCGACCTCCTGAATGGCAACGACAACTCCTATTTCGCTCACGACTGGGGCTACGAGGCAGAGACGAATGAGCAGGGAAGGCTGGTCCACTTGCCCGCCGGGCGCGTCGTCGGCGGCTCGTCGGCCGTCAACACCGCGATCGCCCTCCGAGGCACACCCGAGGACTACGACGAGTGGGCAGCACTAGGCAACGACGAGTGGTCGTGGCAGAGGGTCTTGCCGTACTTCCTCCGGCTGGAGGACGATCAGGACTTCGACGGTTGTTTCCACGGCCGCGGGGGGCCGGTGCCCATTCGCCGCTACCGCGAGGATGAGCTGGTACCGGTGCAGCACGCGTTCCTTCGGGCCATGCGAGCACTCGGCTATCCGGAAACGAGCGACAACAACGATCCCGAATCGACCGGACTCGGTCATCATCCGATGAACAAGCGAGGCAGCGTGCGTATGAGCGTCGCGCTCTGCTACCTGGAACCTGCCCGGCAGCGGCTCAACCTGACCATCCGCGGCGACTGCCTCACGCGCCGGGTCTTGTTTCGTGGCAGCCGAGCCGTCGGCGTCGACGTGGAATGCGGCGGCCAGCGACAGGTGGTGCTGGGCGAGCGAATCGTGCTGTCTGCCGGCGCCATTGGGTCGCCCGCCATCATGATGCGCTCCGGCGCCGGCCCTGAGGCTCATCTGCGCGAACTGGGGATCGATCTCATCAAGGATCTGCCCGGCGTGGGCGCCAACCTCGACGATCACCCGATGGCGGGCGCGGTCTTCACGGCCAGGGCGGGCACGTTGCGCGCTGGCGACCCCGTGGTCCAGGTCACGTATCGCTACACGTCGACGGGCGACGCCGAGCGGAACGACATGCAGCTGATGCCCGTGTCCCAACTGCCGACGCGCGATGGTGGCCTCGTGTTCGCCCTAGGCTCCGTGATCTACCGGCAGCGATCGACCGGGCGCCTCACGCTCCGTTCCGCGGACCCGCTCGAACCGCCGCGGATAGAGCAGTGTTTCCTGGAGCATGAAGAGGACGTGCGGCGGCTTGTGGAGGGTGTCCGTCTTGCGCTGGACGTGGGATCGCACGCGGAGTTCGCGCACATCTTCACCGGCATCAAGACACCACCTGCGGCCGCGATCCCCGATGACGAAGCCCTGGCCCGCTGGTGCAAGGTGGTGGCATCGAGTGGCTTCCACCCGAGCTGCACGGCCAAGATGGCTCCCGCGAGCGATCCGTTGGGCGTCGTCGATCAGCACTTGCGCGTTCGCGGGTTCGATAATCTTTTCGTCGCCGACGCCTCGGTCATGCCGCGCTGCCCGCGCGCCAACATTCACCTCACGTCGATCATGATCGGCGAGCGCACTGGCGAATGGCTGCGCGAAGGTGTGGTGTAGGAGTCAGGGCGAGCCGTCGGGGGCGAAGCGCCATAATCGTCTGGCGTTCAGCGCCTCCGAAACGGCCATAACCACGAGGATGGTACGATGAACAGCATGACCACCGGCGATGAGCGGAGTGCCACAGGGGTAGGAGCAACCCGCGAGAAGGGACATCGCTGGTTCGCTGCGCTCTACGACAGGATGAACCGGGCAGAAGAGCGCGGCTTTCTTGGAGAGATGCGCAGGCAACTGCTCGGCGATTTGACCGGAGACGTGCTAGAGATCGGTGCAGGCACCGGCGCGAACTTCGAGCACTATCCGGCCAACGTGCAGGTCACGGCAGTGGAGCCGGACCCGTTCATGCTGAAGCGGGCGGCAAAGAAGCTGGCCGCGCTCGGACGTACGAACATTTCGTTGCAACAAGCGCCCGCGGAGCAGCTCCCGTTCGACGATGCTACGTTCGATGTCGTCGTCTCGACGCTCGTGCTCTGCACCGTGCGGGACGTGCCGCGGTCGCTCGCCGAAATACGACGCGTGCTGAGACCCGGAGGTCAGCTGCAGTTCATAGAGCACGTGCGCTCGACAGGCTTCGGCGGACGCCTCCAAGACCTCATCAGACCGATCTGGGGCTGGTGCGGCGCCGGCTGCCATCCGAATCGCCGTACACTGGAGGCGCTGCGCGCTGCGGGCTTTGACTTCGACGTCATGGAACGCCGAACGATGCTGTCGTTCGTGCCGATCATCCGCGGTAAGGCAGTCGTAGCGTCGCCCGGAAGCTGAGGAGGCGTAACATGACCGACACAGATCGCAGTCTCGTCGAAGCAGGCTATGACGCCGTGTATGCCGCCATGCCGGGCAGCCCGACGCTGCGCCGGCTCTGGCGGGAGCATGCCGCCGGCCTCGATTTTCCCGACGAGTTCGCACACATAAGCTTCGTCACGATCGCGCAGCTACGGCGGATGGCGGGTGAGCTGCGCCTTTCGCCCGAAAAGACGCTTGTGGACCTGGGGTGTGGGATGGGTGGTCCGGCCCTGTGGGTAGGCCGCCAGACTGGAGCGAAGCTTGTCGGCGTCGACCTATCGGCTGTTGCGGTCGCCCAAGCGACCGCCCGAGCCGCGGCGTTGGGGCTAACCGACAGAACGAACTTTGTTGTCGGCACGTTCGCTGACACCGGGCTGCCGGACAGCTTCGCGGACGGGATCATGAGCGAAGACGCGCTGCAGTACGCTCCGGACAAACGCTCGGCGTTCGGCGAGGCCGCGCGAATCTCGCGTCGGGGCGGACGCTTCGTGTTCACCGCGTTCGAGCTTGACCCGGCTGGTGTTGCCGGTCTGCCCGTGATTGGAGCCGACCCGGTGGAAGATTACCGTCTGCTGCTCGAGGCGGCGGGCTTCAGCGTGGACGTCTACGAGGAAGTGCCCGGGTGGCCCGAGCCGGTGACCGCGGCTTATTCTGCCGTCTTGGCGGCGAAGGATGTCCTTACCGCAGAGATGGGCGAGGCGGCCATTGGGGCGCTTGCGTTCGAGATGTCGCTTACGCTCGAGCGCAAGCTATACAAGCGGCGCGTCCTCGCTGTGGCGACGAAGCGATAGCAAAGGCATCGCGGCCCCTGGATACGGGCCTGTCAAATACCGCTGCGCTCAGCAGTTGCTAACTTTTGCGAACGCAATAGGTCAGCAAGGTTGGGAAAGCCGGCCCTCGGGCAAACTTCGGAAGAGAAGGGTCGGAGCTCGGATCCCTCCGAGCGCGCCAGCCATCTTGAGCCAGTCTCGGCGCCTGAGGTGGCTGGACTGGCACCGAGCAAACCTGGGCATCTGACCGACCCGATTACCGTTGCCGGTCTCCCCGTGGGCCGTACCGCATGTCTAAGGGCGTCGCACGGCGCTAGGCGGTCAACTCAGGCTATGTAGGCCCGCTTCGGAACGCCGATTATCTTGTTAGCCGGGCATTCTGTGCGAGCCTGGACCGAACGGCTATGGCCGCCAATGAAGAGCTCTCTTCCCGCGATAGACTACACCGTGTCGCACCCACCACCCACAGCGTCCACGCCGGATGAAGCCGAACTGGTGGCGGGGGCCAAAGCACGCTCGCCGGAGGCGTGGACTCAGATTTACACGACGTACTACCGTCCCATCTATCGCTACGTGAAGGCGAGGGTATTCGATGAAGCGACGGCTGAGGACCTCACGGCCGCCGTGTTCGAAGGCGCGCTGAAGGGGATCCACTCCTACCGGCACCAAGGACGCCCCTTCCTCGCCTGGCTGTATCGCATCGCGCGCAACAGCGTGGCCAGCCATCAGCGACGACTGCTGGGCGCTCGCGCAGAGGAGGCGCCCGGCGGCCTCCCTCGATTGGACATGAGGCGCTTCCTGCCATGGTCTCGCCGGGAGGCGGCCCCAGCCGCCGGCAACGAACTCGCGTCGGCCGCGAACAGCGAAGCCGACCCGGCGACGATGCTCGACCGGCTCGATCTGCGCGACGCGCTGGGGAAGCTAGCCTCCAGCCAGCGGGAGGTGCTGATCCTGCGCTTCTTCGTGGGCCTGAGCGCTCAGGAGGTAGCGGAGGTCATCGGAAAGGGCCCGGCCGCCGTCTACTCGTTGCAAGCGCGGGCGATTCTGGCCCTGCGCGGCCTGCTCGCCTAGCAGACCAGGAACGATCGTCTCCTGCGACGAATTTCCCCTTCCGGCGCGATAGACCTAGTGAGAAGGGATAATGTGATGAACAGCAGGCTACGCAAGATCCTCACCGAGTGCATCCGAGACCTGGAAAGTGGTCGCTGCGATGTCGCTGATTGCCTGCGGCGGTACCCGGGCCGGGCCCAGGAGCTGCAGCCCCATCTGACTCTCTGGAGCGCCCTGAACGGCGCACCCAAGCCGGAGCCCGAGTCAACCAGCCAGCGGCGCGGACAGTATCGATTGCTTGCCGCGCTCGCCGAGACCGAAAGGAGCAAACGACGCATGATTCCGCAACTCTTCGCCCCGGCCGCCGCGAAGGCGGCTGCCGTTCTGGCTGCCCTGGCGCTGATCGCGGGCGGCGCTGCTGGCGCCTCCGCCGCCCTTGGTGGGCCGAACGTCGCTGGCGGCGTCCTCGATGCTGTCGGCATTACGAGCGGCGGCGGGATCAACAACGCACCCGACGCCGCCCAGACCGGCAAGGACTGCGCTAGTGAGAATGCTTTCCAGGGTTCGGGCAACGCCTCGGACGCGGCGGCCAACGCAGACGCTGCGCACGGCACCGCGGACTGCCCGGCCAACGGCCCCAGCGACGACGGCGGCGGGATCAACAATGCGCCCGACGCCGCCCAGACCGGCAAGGACTGCGCCAGTGAGAACGCCTCCCAGGGTTCGGGCAACGCCTCGGACGGGGCGGACAACGCAGACGCCGCGCATGGCACCACGGACTGCCCTAGCAATGGCGGCGGTACCCCCGACAGCGGGGAGATCGACCGCCCGCCCGAGGCCACGGACACGGGCGGGCAACACGCCAACCAGAACGCTTCTGACGGCGCTGACAACAGTGACGACGGGAACGGGAACGCCGACGCTCACACGCCCGAAGCTGGAGACGATCCCACAGACGTGACGCCGGAGCAACCGGAGGCTCCGCCCGTCCCTGAGTCGATGCCTACTCAGGCGCGTATTCCTGACTCGCTGCCAGTTGATGCTCAACCGTAAGTTCTTCCCGCAGCTCGAAGAGGCGCGTCGAACCGACGCGCCTCTCCCTTTGCAACCGAAAATTCCCCACTTGATCGCTACGGTACTGGCATAACCGGGCCGGCCGCCGGCCTCGGCGCGCAGATGACGTGAAGAGCCGCTGGCCGGCGTGCTGTGGAACGCGGCCCACTGCCAGGCCGAACGTTTAGGCGGCCCTATAGCGGGCCGATGCAACGATTTTCGAATATGGAGCGTGACCAGACGGGAGTCGGAACGAACCGTTGGGACCGCGGCCGTCCCTAACTCTCGGAACCAGGGGTGCGGGATTCGAACGCCTCCGAGCGCGCCTGCGGCTGAACCCGGGCGCATCGAGCAGCTATTCTGGACGGACTCGCGCACGCTCGGCCGGCCGTAGCTGGCCATCTTCCATGAGCAGCACACGATCGGCGACGTCCAGGATCCGGGTGTCGTGCGTCACCACGACCAGCCCCTTCGCCTCGCCCGCCGAGACGGCCGACTGCATGAGCTGCATCACCTGGTGGCCGGCGCGCGAATCGAGGTTCGCCGTCGGCTCATCGGCCAAGATGATGTCGGGGCGATTCGCGAGGGCGCGGGCGACGGCGAGCCGCTGCTGCTCGCCGCCACTCAGATCGGGCGGGCGTTGCCTGGCGCGCGGGGTTAGCTCAAGCATCTCGAGGAGCTGATCGGAGCGTTCGTGGGCGCGTGCGCCGTCGAGGCCAGCGAGATTGAGCGCGACTTCGACGTTCTCGCGAGCCGACAGCGAGGGCAGAAGGTTGAAGCTCTGGAAAATGAAGCCGATGTGCCGCAAGCGGAATCCCGACAGGCGAAGCTGCCCGAGGCCGGTGACCTCGCGGCCGAGGATAAACACCTGGCCGGATGTGGGCCGGAGGAGGCAGCCCGCGATGGAGAGCAGCGTCGTCTTTCCGCTGCCGGACGGACCGACAATCGCAAGGATCTCGCCGGTGTGCACCTCGAAGCTCGCCTCGCGGACGGCGTGCACAGCCGTGTCGCCCGCGCCGTACGTCTTCGTGACCTTGCGCAGGACGAGCGGCGGCGCATCCATCAGGCCTGGCTCCGGAAGACGACCAGCGGATCGACGCGAGTGATCCGTACCACCGGAAGCGCCGCCCCGACGAGGCTCATGCCGATCACAGCTCCCAGCGTTTGCAGCGCGGACGCCATCCGGACCGTGACGCCGATGTCGGGCACCATGCGCTCCAGCACCGGGCCCGCCAGTATCGATGCGGCCAGACCAACCGCGAAGCCGGCCAGGCCCAGGATCGTCGCTTGCGTGATCACGGTGCGAAAGAGGAAGACGTGTCCCGCGCCGATCGCCTTCAGCACGCCGAAGTCGTGCATGCGCTCGGCCGTGGTCGTGTACATGGTGAGCCCAATGATCGCCAGGCCGACGAGGAAGCCGACGGTCGACATCACGTTGATCGGCGCGACGAAGAGGCTGCTGAGCAACTGCCGGTCGTTGTTGGACAGCTCTTGCCTAGGCGTCGCAGTCACCTCGGGCAGCTGTTCGTTGATCGCGTTGGCGACTTGCCGGCCGCTCTGGCCGCTCTCGACTCTCACGAGAACAAAGCTGACGATGGAGCCGATGCCCAGCAGTCGCTGGACGGCCGGCCGCGAGAGAAAGATGAGCTTTCCGGCAATGTTCGCGGTCTGCCCGGAGAGGCCGACGACGATGAACTGCTCTCCAGCGACCTTTACACTGTCGCCGATCTTGCGCCCAAGCTCGCCGGCCAGCGCCGCATCGAGCACGACTTCGTTATCCTTCTGTACCAGCCGTCCCTTGTTTAATTGCCATGGCCCGCCGAGCGGGTGCGCGAGATCGTAGCCGATGAGCGTGGCAGGGCGCCGGTTGTCGCCGGCGGAGACGATGATCGGGATGCGCATGATGCCTGCCGCCTCCCGCACGCCGGCGGTGGCGGCAACTTGATCGACCACGGTTTCCGGCACCGCGGAGGCCGCAAGCGCCATGTTCGTCACGCCCTGGCGCGCGACGAAGACGTCGGCGCCGACGTGATCGACGTAGGTTGTCGACTTCGCGACGGTGCCTTCACGGATGCCGTCGAGCAGGAGGACGAGGAGGATCGCGAAACCGATGCCGCCCAGACTGATTCCGAGCCGCAGCCAGTCTCGCAGCAGCGTGCGCGTCGCGAGGGGTACGCGCCGTGGCCGCACGGAAAGCGCTCTCTTCATGACGTCGACCGCCCGAGGTTACTCAGTGGAACCATGAGGCACGTGCGCTCTCAGGTCGAGGAGCCAGCGATCTGCTCGAGCAACGCCTCGTCGGCTGCGTTCGCCTCGAACTCCTCTTCACGCTCCAGCTCTCCAGGTACCGGCCGCGTGACCAAGACCGGGCAGGGTGCCGAGTACAGTAGCTTCTGCGCCACGCTGCCGAAAACCTGCGAGCCGAGCCCGCTCATTCCGTGGGACGTGATGACGATGAGATCGGCGTGCTCACGCAACGCCTCGGCGACGAGCGTCGGGGCCACCTCGCCCCGTAGCAGCCGCGTCTCGACTGTGAGACGATCTTCGCGTAAGCGATCGGCGGTCGCCGCCAGGTAGGCCTTCGCTTCCTTCGTCTGTGCCTCCACCAGCTGGCGCAGGAGACTCGGCGCGTAGAACTCGCTTGCGACGGGCGGGCACACGACGCGCGCGATGACCAGCGTCGCCGGCTGGCTCTCGGCGAGGTCGCCGCCGATGACGAGCGCGCTCTCGGCGAGCTTCGATCCGTCCAGCGGCACCAATATTCGTCGTATCATGGCCGTCCTCCCTGTATCCTCACGCCTGCTGCTTGCCGCGTTGGCCGGCTAATGCCAGGGTATGCGAACTTGGGCGGCGGCTCCAAGGCCCGAAGCGCTCTATGGCGCGGGCCGAACGGCCTGATTGCGCCACACGCGCTCGGGTGCTGCCGGAGCGTGTGCGCGGTTGTGCGCAGCGGCGCGGTTCGATTTCGAATCGCCGGGCCCGAGTGAGGCCGAACGGCCCCTAAGGGTTGGGCTTCACGGCTCTAGCGTCCGTACCAGGCGAGGACTACGCTCGTACCGGTGGCAGACTAGCAAACTAACGAAAGGAGAGTGGCATCATGGCGACGAACGGCAAGGAGCAGGGAGTGGCGGTTCGAGAGCACAAGAGGCCTCTGGGATTGTGGCCGGATGAGTTGGACAGGTTCTTCGACCGCGCGATGCGAGGGTTCCGGCCACGGCGGCGGTTTCTGCGTGGGTTCCCAGCCCTCTGGCGCGAGGAAGCGTGGATGCCCGACATGGATGTCTTCGATCGGGAGGGCAAGACAGTAATCCGGCTCGACCTGCCCGGCATAAAGCGCGAAGACATCGAGGTCGAGGTTCGAGATGACACGCTGGTTGTCCACGGGCACCGCGAAGAAGAGAAGGAAGTCAAAGAAGAGCACTACTACTGCGCCGAGCGCGCCACCGGTGAATTCTCCCGCGCGATCACCTTGCCTGAGGGCGTCACGGCAGACGCCATCGACGCGACCTATCAGGACGGCATCCTGGAGGTGGTGATCCCAAAGCCTGCGGCGACCGAAAAGCCGACAACGGCCAAGGTGCAAGTGAGGTGAGTCCGGCGTGAACGCGCGCGGCGTGAAGCCGCAGGCAACCCGGCGCCCCGACCTGTAGTTCCGCAGCAAAGACAACGCTCGAAGGCGCGGAGTGCGGGCGGAGAACCCCGGAGCAGAGTTCCGGAGGCGACGCCCACTCGGTACGGAAGTGCCGGAAGCGGTGAAGGGAAGGGGCGCCGGAGCAGACGAGAGGAGCCGTTGGCATACGGCTCCTCTCTTGTGCAGTCAGGCAGCGGTGATGCGGGTGCCGGCTGTCCCTTCGAATGCGCGAGACGCGTCAGCGATCGCGGCGATGATGGCCTCTTCGCCGCCGTTCACGATGAAGTCGATGCAAGCCTCCACTTTGGGCGCCATCGAGCCGGGTGCGAACTCGCCATTCTGCAAATGCAGACGCGCTTCGTCGACGGTCATGCGATCGAGAAAGCGCTGGCCGGGCGCCGCGTAGGAGAGAGCGGCGCCCGGCACGTCGGTGAGGACGACAAGCTTCGCCGCGCCGATGGCTGTCGCCAGGATCTCGGCGACGTAGTCCTTGTCCACAACGGCATCGATGCTCTGGAGCCCTGCGGCACCCTCGGTGAGCGGGATGCCACCGCCGCCGCCCGCGATGACGCAGCAGCCGGCATCGATCAGGAGACGCACGGCATCCGCCTCGATCACGGCGAGCGGCCGCGGCGAAGGCACGATCCGCCGCCAGCCGCCGCCCGGCAGTTGCGCGAACGCCGTCGATTGATTCTCGGGCTCTTCTACGTAGATCGGGCCGATCGGCTTGTCGGGCCGCAGGAACTCCGGCGCATCTCGGTCCACCAGCACGTGCGTGAGCAGCGCAACCACGTGTTGCTGCACGCCGCGCTTGCGCAAGTCATCCGCGAGCGCGAGCGCGAGCAGGTGCCCGATCTGCCCCTGCGTCTCGGCGACGCAGACCGCCAGTGATGATGCTGGCACCTGGTCGCGCGCCGCGTCGTTTTGGATCATCCGGGCGCCGACCTGCGGGCCGTTGCCGTGCACGATGACGAGCTCTTGACCTTGCGCCAGAAGGCTCGCCAGCGGCCCGGCGAGCTCGCGCGCGTGTATGTCCTGACGCGACAGATCGCTTGGGTCGCGCGGGTCGGCCAGGGCATTGCCGCCGACGGCAACAAGCCAGCGATTCGTTCGTCGAGGGGTACCGCTCAAGAGATCGCCCCGCGTTTATCGTTCTTGAGCGGCTCGAGGATCTGCTCAAGCGTCGGGCCGGCGACGAGCTCAAAGTCGTAGCTCACACGAACAGCGGGGCGGTCGAACGAGATCAGCCGGCGCCGGTCGACCGGCGAGGCGACGACGATCACATCGCAGGGCACGGCACGGATGGTCTCGCCCAGCTCGCGCAGCTGCTCGTCATCGTAGCCCAGAGCTGGCAGCACCGGCCCGATGTGCGGGTACGTCTCGTAGGCGGCTGCGATGCTGCCGACGGCCCACGGGCGCGGATCGACCGGCACGGCGCCGAAGCGCTCGGCCGCGCGCAGGCCGGCGCCGGACGCCATGCCTCCGTGGGTGATAGTCGGCCCATCTTCGATCACCAGCACCCGCTTGCGCTGGAGTGCCGCGCTGTCCGGAACGGCGAGCCGCAAGACGCCTTCGCTGATCGGAGCGGCCGGGTTTAGCGACGCAAGGTTCCTGCGCACAGCCGCGACATCCTGCTCGCTCGCCTCGTCGACCTTGTTGATCACGAAGGCGTGCGCCATGCGCGCGTTCGCCTCGCCGGGATAGTAGGCGAGCTCGTGGCCGGGCCGGAGCGCATCGGCGACGACGATGTGGACCGTGGGCCGGAAGAACGGCAGATCGTTGTTACCGCCGTCCCAGACGATCACGTCCGCTTCCCGCTCCACCTGCGACAGCACCCGCGCGTAATCGACGCCGGCGTAGACAACGGTTCCCTCTCTGATGTGCGGCTCGTACTCCTCACGCTCCTCGATCGTGCAGGACTGCTGTTCCAGGTCACCGAGCGCGGCGAAGCGCTGGCAGATCTGGTGTCGCAAGTCGCCGTACGGCATCGGGTGGCGCACGACCGCTGGGGTGAATCCACGATCGCGAAGCACCCTGACGACGCTGCGCACGAGTGGGCTCTTCCCCGCGCCGGTGCGGACGGCGCACACGGACACGACCGGCTCTCCTGCCGGAAGCATCGTCGCGTGCGGACCGAGGAAGCCAAACGAGGCGCCGGCGCTCAGCGCCCGGGACGCCTTATGCATCAGCTCGGAATACGAGATGTCGCTGTAGGCGAAGATGACCTGGTCGACATCGTGCGCGGCAATCAGGCGCTCGAGGTCTTCCTCGGGGTGAATCGCGATGCCTTCGGGGTAGGCGGGGCCGGCGAGCTCCGGCGGGTAGCGCCGGCCCGCGATATTCGGGATCTGGGCCGCCGTGAACGCGACGACGCGGTCACTCGGTCGCTCGCGGTAATAGACGTTGAAGTCGTGAAAGTCCCGGCCGGCTGCGCCCATGATGATGACATTGGCCATGTCTTCGTTGCCTAGTCTATTCGTTTACGCAGCCTGCTCAGTAACGATCCGGCCGTCGCGCATGTGAACGACTCGGTCCGCGGCCGCCGCAACGTGCGTGTCATGCGTCACCAGCAGGACTGTGACGTGACGTTCCTGACGGATCCTTTGCAGCAGGCCGAGGAAGTTCTCTACGGCAGCCGTATCGAGGTTCCCGGTCGGTTCGTCGGCCAGCAGGATCGGCGGATCGTTCGCGAGGGCTCTCGCCACCGCAAGCCGCTGCCGCTCGCCTCCCGACAACTTCGGAGGGGCGACGTGCTCCCGCTTCTCGAGACCCATGGCCTGTAGCAGATCTCTGGCATGAGCGCGTTGCTCGCTATGCCGGCGCCCGTTGCTGAACATCGCGATTTCAACGTTCTGGAGCGCCGTCAGATGAGGCAGCAGGTTGTGCAACTGAAACACCAGCCCGATCTCGTTGCGCCGAAACCGATCAAGGTTAACCGACGAGCGCAGATCTTGGCCGTTCACCTCGATCACGCCGGACGTTGGCGTGTCCAGGGCGGCAATGAGGTGCAGGAGTGTCGATTTGCCGCAGCCCGAAGGCCCCGTCACCGCCACGAATGCTCCCCGCTGTACTGCAAGGCTGACGCCGTCCAGAGCGCGGACGAGGCCGCCGTCGAACACCTTTACGACATCCTTCGTTCGGATCGCCGGATGGCTGGCGTCGGCGTTACTCATGTCGCAGCGCATTCAGCGGCAGAAGCAGAGCCGCCCGAACAGCGGGATAGAGCGCCCCGATGAACGCCATGCCGATCGCGATGCCGAGCGCGCGGGCGAAGATGTCGGCGGTGTAGTCGGGCTGAAACACGCCGACGAGCTCCGGAACGCGTCCGAGTTGCCCGATGACGACGACGCCGGCTATCACGCCGATGACCGCACCCGTCAGCCCGACCACCAGCGCCTCGGCTAAGACGAGGGCGAGCACGCGGCGCCTCGTCCAGCCGACCGCGCGTAGGACACCGAACTCGCGTGTCCGCTCGAACACCGACATGACCATCGTGTTCATCACGCCGATCGCCCCGATCACGAGAGCGAGCAGAGAGACGCCCACGTTCGCCGCGCTGATCAACGCTAGGTTCCTGTCGACGCGCCCGAATTCGGACTCGGTGCGCACCGTGGCGAGCTGGGGTAGATCGGCTTCGATACGCTTGCGCAGTGCATCGATGTTTGTGCCAGGCTGGACCTGAACAAACGCGAGCGTGACGTTCCCCGGCTTTCGTTCGCGCGCCTGCAGCGTTGGAAGGGGCAGCATCGATGCCGAGTCGCCGAAGACCTGGCCGGTCGAGAAGATGCCGACGATGCGAAAGTCCAGCCCATCGATATTGATCGAGTCGCCGACACTCTTGTGAAGGTCTCGGGCGGCGCGATAGCCGAGCATCACCTCATCGGGCGCATTAACTCCGTACGGCTGGCCGGCGACGATTTGGACGCCGAACGGCGCGAGTTGGTCCGGCGGGATACCGAGCTCGAGAAAGAAGGGATGGTCGCTGTCCAGCTCCACAGCGGCGACCAGCACGCCCACAGCGCTTGCGACTCCGTCATAGGAACGGAGCTGCTCGACGTCTGCTTCGTCGATTGCGCTGTACAGGACGTCGGAAACGCCCTCCTGGGCGACCGTGAAGTCTGCGTTGCCGGTACGTAGGATGGAGATCGCGGTTCTGCGGAGACTGTGCGTAAGTACGCCCAGGACGACGACGGTGGTGACACCAACAGCGACAGCTACCGCCGTTAACATGAAGCGCGTCTTCCGCGAGAGAACGTTACGCAAGATCAGCGCGGCGAATGACATGACAGCCTTTGCGTCATCTCCCGGCCTGTCCGTGATCGCCATCGAGCCGCTCACGACCGGCGCGGTCTAGCAGAGCATCCGCGTTCCGGCGGCATGCCATGGCGACTGGCCTGACTTGAACGTACTGCCTGTCGGCCGCGGCAGGCAGAGCCACCTGGCCCCTGTTCGTGGCCCATTCGGATATAGAGGCGCGAGCCTGCGTTCGTATTCGTTCAGCTTGCTCGTTGATTGTCTGGGCACGACCGGCAAACCACTGTTGGCGGAGGATGTGCAGAAGCTTGCGAAGCAGCTAATCTGAGGCAGCTTCCCGTAGCTCGCTATTTCGAAGTGACGGCTCCATGCAGAGGAGACATCGTGTTACATCGCGTGGACGTAGGATCGAAGCACCTCGACCGATATGGAGAGATTGTCGGCGCAGAAAGCATCGCGGAGTTGCGAGCGCTGGCGAAACCCCTTCGAGGTTGTCGCATCGCCCACGTGAACTCCACGACCTATGGCGGCGGTGTTTCCGAGCTGTTGCGCTCCCTGGTGCCGCTCTATCGGTCGCTTGAGATCCAGGCCGACTGGCTGGTGATTCCGGGCAGCCCAGAGTTCTTCGAAGTGACGAAGGGATTTCATAACGCTCTGCAGGGCGCGCCATTCCAGCTCACCGAGGAAGCGAAGGCGATCTACCTCCGGCAGAACCAGCAGGTCGCCGGCCTTCTCGAACGGCAGTATGACGTTGTTGTGGTCCATGATCCGCAGCCGGCTCCGCTGCGAACGCTCCGCGGCCGGAATGACGCCCGCTGGGTGTGGCGCTGCCACATCGACACGTCCCAGCCGAACCCTGATGTCCTGTCATTCCTGCTACCGTTTCTCGCCGAGTACGACGCGCTGGTCTTCACCATGCCGCAGTTCGTTCCGCACGAGCTTGCCAGTCGGAACATTGTGGTCATCCCGCCCGCCATCGACCCCCTGAACCCGAAGAACATGACCGCTCCCATGGATCTCTGCCAGCAGATCATCGATTGGACAGGGGTTGAGCTGAAGCGGCCTCTGATTACTCAGATCTCACGGTTCGATCCCTGGAAGGACCCGATTGGGGTCATCGAGGTCTACCGGCGAATTCGAGATGAGGTACCCGGCGTTCAGCTCGCACTGCTTGGGCAGCTGGCGCTTGATGACCCGGAGGGGTGGGGGATGTATCACGATATCGTCGCACAGACGGAAGAGGACGACGACATTCATGTGCTCACGAACTTCACGGGCATCGGCAACATGGAGGTCAATGCCTTCCAATGCTGCTCCAACGTTGTGCTTCAAAAGTCGATCCGGGAAGGGTTCGGCCTGGTTGTGTCGGAGACGTTGTGGAAGGGGACGCCTGTCGTCGCCGGCCGGGCGGGCGGCATCCCGCTCCAAATGCCGGCTGGCACCGGTGGATACCTGATCGACTCCAACGATGAGTGCGTGGAGAAGACCGTACACCTCCTGCGCAACCCGCGAGAAGGTCGCAGGCTGGGTGCCACGGGTCGGGCGTACGTGAAGGAGCACTTCCTCATCACCCGTCTTCTGGCCGACGAGCTGAGGTTCCTGGCGCCCTTGCTCTAGCGGGGGCGTCGCGGGCTCTGGCGCTAGGTGCGCGCCGTGGGTTACGCATAGTTGCGAAAGGTCTCCTAACGTGAGTGCTCCCGCTTGGGCCGAACGCGTCGTGCGTGACACGGCGCGACTCCATCGCCGGCGCCCGCCATTGCTGCGCTGGCGCACCTGGCGCCGGCTCCACTCAGCCGGTTCGGCCTGCGACGGCAACGCTGGGGAAGACAGCGCCATCTCGATCGCGGCTGGAAGGGATCCGATCGACCAGCGCCTTGTCCTCTGTCACGAGCTGGCCCACTGGCTCAGCCGGGCCGGTGAAGGACACACAGACGCCTTTTGGCGGCGAGCGTGGAAACTCTACCGGCGCCACCGTGTTCCCGTGTACTACGCGCTCGCGCGAGAAGGTGACTACGCCGGCGCTGTGGAAGCCTACCGCAGGCAGTTAAAAGAGCGGCGTCAAGACGGCCCGAGGGGATGAAGCCGATCTCTTAACCCTGCTGTTGGGCGACAGCGCGACTCCTCCGCACCCAACAAGCGAACGCGGGCGCTTGATCACAGGCTCCTGATCGCGTTCCACTCGGCGCAAGGAGCCGGGTTGCGTCAGCTACCAGCGCAATACTGCGCCGATGCCGTCGCCGCGTTCTGCGAGGGTCTCCGCTGCGTAGGCGTGCATCGTCTCGATGCGGGCGTCGCTATCCAAGGCCTTCTCGACTGCCCATTCGGCCAAGTCAGTGACCGCTTCGAGGCCGCCACCGCAGAATGGGCATGTCGTAATCGGCTCGATCGTTGCCGTATGGCCGGCTGGGCACACCCGGCCAGCCCGCGTGCGGTCCGCCGATAGCACAAGCTTGTGCACGCGGCCTTCCTGCAACGCACCCAACGTGTCGTCCCAGCCGAGCGTCACGAGCCCTTTGGCGCCTGCATCGAGGAGCTGGTCCACCAGGCCACCTTGCGCTTCGCGTTGGACCATGGCTTCCTGCTCCCGCACGCGTTCGGCCACGTCGTCGTCGGATAGGAATAGCTCTGCCCTGAACGAGCCGGCCACGCGGGAGCGCAGGCTGCGCGGCAGCACCTGCAAGAGGGCGGCTCGGGGCTCGTCTGGCCCGCCGAGAAGGAGCCTGTCGAAGGGCTCCCGGCGCTGCTCTTCCAGCAGCGCCTCGGTCACGTGCAACACGTGCTCGTGCAAGTGAGCGTCTCGATGGTGAGAGTAACGCGCCTCGGCCCAGCCGCCGCGCCGTGTGCGCCCGGGGTACGTGTCTGTGACGCGCGCGCGCGCCTGGGGCCGCTCCATGTACACGCTGATGAGGCGCGCTTCGTCCTTATTGACCAGCGCGACCATGTAGCGCTCATATTCGTCCACGATCGCTGCGAGCTGCGCAAGCGCCGGCCGGACGGCAAAGCGCGTCAGCGGCCGGACCGGAACCTGGAGCTGGAACAACCGCCAGAGTCCGCGAGGCCGGCACGAAAACAGGATCGCGCTGCGCCCCTCCACCATGAACTTGCCGCGCGCATACTCGCGGATGAACCGTTGCTCTTCCTCGAGCCGGTCCCGCTGTTTTGCGCTCAGGAGTGAAATATCGAGTGACTTGACGGCGTCCATAAAGGCTGCCCCGGGGTCCCTGCGCTCGCCGGCGTCAGGGCTGAAGTCGATGTACAGCGAGAGCACGCCTTCTCTGCTCCGAAAGCGGGCCAGACGCCGCAACTCCGCCTCGTTGGGCAACGAGAACTCCGCGGGTGCTGATTCGAGGCGTCTGGGCATATCTGCTCTCCTTCTCGGGGGGATCAGCCGTGCTTATTCAGAGTATGCGGCACCGGCTCCCCGTATGAGGGCCTAACGGCCCGAAGTGGGCAGGCCCTCTGGCCAAAAGGTGGAGTCGCTTGGCATGAGGCCGCGTCTGTTCGCGAAAACGAGAGCGTCGAACTACAGCGACGCTAACCCTTGATCACGCCGATCGGGCGCATGCGCGCGACGTTACGCGAAATGCCGGCTCCCTGAAGCACGTCCATGACATTCGCTACATCCTTATATGCCTCGCTGGCCTCCTCGGCCAGGGCGGCCTTGTTCTGACAACGGACGATGATGCCGCGGTCGGCCAGCCGCTTGGCGACGTCGACTCCCTGCAAGAGGCGCTTCGCCTCATGCCGGCTGCGGATCCGCCCGGCGCCGTGACACGCCGACCCCCAGGTTTCGTGCATCGCCTGTGGCTCTCCCACGGCCAGGTAGGAGTAGCGGCCCATGTCGCCGGGCACGAGCACGGGCTGGCCAACCTCTCGATAGCGCTCAGGAAGTTCAGGGTGGCCGGCGGGGAACGCTCGCGTGGCGCCCTTGCGGTGCACGCACAACTCCATCGCTTCGCCTTCGAACTCGTGAGACTCGATCTTCGCGATGTTGTGCGCAACATCGTATATCAGATGCATGCCCATGTCTGAGGGCTGCGCCGGAAGACCTTCTCAAGAGAGCGCCGGACCCAGTACGTAATGTACTGACGGTTCGCCCAGGCGAAGTTCCCGGCAGCCGCCATCGCCGCAAGGTAGCGCTCGCCCTCCGGTGACTTGATCGGCGCGCATGCGAGTTGTTTATCGGGAAGCACGATCTCGTAGCGCGCCGACGCCTCCTCCATCACGTCGAGGTAGTCCTGGCAGACTTGATGGCCGAAGCCGCGCGATCCGCAGTGGATGAAGATGAGGACCTGGCCCGGAGCGTTCAGTCCGAATCGGTCTGCAATACGGCGATCAAAGACCGTGTCCAAGACTTGTACCTCGAGAAAGTGGTTGCCCGAGCCCAGCGTGCCAAGTTGCCTTCGGCCGCGCTCACGGGCGCGCCTGCTCACGGCGGCGGGAATGGCGCCCGGGAGGCGGCCCTGGCTTTCAGTCAGCTCGACGTCTTCGGGCCAACCGAACCCACGGTCGATCATCCAGGCGCTACCGCGGACCATGAGGTCATCGAGTTCGGCATCGGAGAGGGCGAGACTGCCCCGTCCGGCAAGGCCCGCAGGTATGTCACGAAATAGCTGATCGACAAGCTGCTTGAGCAGCGGCCTCACGTCAGCCTCCGTCAAGTCTGTCCGGATCAGCCGCGTTCCGCAGTTAATGTCGAAGCCGACGCCCCCGGGAGAAACGACGCCGTCGTTGAGACGCATCGCGGCGACGCCTCCGATGGGGAAGCCGTATCCCCAGTGAATGTCCGGCATGGCGAGCGATCGCCAGACGATGCCGGGAAGCATCGCGACGTTCGCCGCCTGCTCGATCGCGTGCTCTTCTCCGGCGATGTCGAGCAGCGCCTCGTTTGCGTAGATGCGGGCGGGAACGCGCATCCCTTCCTTGAAATCGATAGGGAGTTCCCAGCGGTAGTCGTCGATCCGCTGAAGCATCGAGCGCCAGTTTGGCGGAGCGTTCATGTCACATATCGAAGAGAACTTGCGCGCGGTAGCCTTCCGCGGTCTGGCTGACTTCCAGCAGGTATCTCGTCACGCCCTTCACAGCGCCACCGAGTCTGTGCCGCGACGGGTCGACACGTTCACCGTACGCCCGAGCGCTCAACGTCTTCCCATGTATCTCGAGATCGAAGCGGCGAAAGAGCAGGCTGTCGGTCTCTGTTAAGAACAAGAGCTCCACGAGCCAGCTGCTGAGCAAGTTGGATACCTCAGCTGCTTCGACGTGGATGTCGCGCGACTCGACCTCCCGCACGTCCCGGAGATCGACCATCAATGAGTACATGCCCTGAGCCGCGTGTGAAAACACGTCCTCCAGCGTTGAGCCGTGCGCGATGATGCCCGCGTCGGCGGTGTGCTCCAGAATCTCGAAGTCCGGCTGTCGTCCCATCAGTCAACCGCCTTCGCCAGCATACGCCCCATCTCCTCGTGTCGGCTGTGCCGAACGGCCCTATTTGCCCTGTCGAAGCTCTCGATTCGAGTCTGGTTATCTCCTGGCGGCGGGCAGGAAGCAGCACGTTGGGGATCGCAGGCCGCGGCGGATGGTCGATCGCCTACATGCGCAGGGGCGGGTAGTAGTTCTCCGGCCCCGTCTTTCTCACTTCACTCAGCCAGTCGCCTTCGTAGAGATCCGATGGCCCCTGCAGCGGATCGGCTAGGCTCCAGGCCTGGCGCTTGTATGTCCAGTTGTCCGGCTGCAGACGGTGCGCCTCACGCCAGTGTGCTGTCGCGCCCTCCGTGCGCCCCAGAGCGTGAAGGTGCGCGCCTAGCTCGAAGTGCGCAGCAGCCAGCGCTTCCTCCCACGGGCGGGGCCGGCTGCGCTCGATGACCTCGTCGGCGGAGAGCGCGTAACGGCTCTCGGCTCCTCGCTTCACCCAGTCCCGCAGCGCGCCGATGTATTTCTCGGGTTCGGCGCGGATCTTGCGGGCCTCCGCCAGCATGTCCTGCAGGCGCTGCGGCAGCTTGTCGGAGATCGTGACGTCTCGGTAGGAAGAGCGCCCGGGGAACGCCGGCTCCGGCGGACGCACGATCATCCCCTGCTCATCGATCCAAACGCCCGTCGGGACGTTGACGATGCCGAAGAGCGCATCGACGGCGTGCTCTTGATCGATGAGCGAAGGGTGTGTAGGTGCGACGTTTTCGATGATGCGGCGCGCCGTCTCGACGTTGGCGTCCAGCGCGACGGTTACGATTTCGAGCCCTTGCTCCTGCAGCTCAGTGCGCAGTGCCTGCCACACGGGCAGGTCGAGCCGGCAGCCTCACCATGAGGCCCAGGCAACGAGCAGCACCTTCTGGCCGAGCAGCGAGCTAAGGCGAAACGTCTCGCCGCGCCAGTCCGGCAGCTCGAGATCGGGCGCGCGAGCGCTGGTGAGCGCCTTCCCGCCCGACTCCGGACCGAGACACCAGAGGCCGGCGGACTCGTCGTGGACCAGCGGCATGTGCAAGCGTTCCGCGATGACGCGAAGATCCACGGCGCTGGATGGTGGCGCGGGCAGGGGCACGCATCGATCGTTCTTGCACGCCCCCTCGGGCCTAATCTCCCAGCCGGTTTGCCGTTCGAGTTCCTTGGCTTCTATGTCGATGGTCCTTGAGATCATGGCTGCCGTCCCTTCGTGGTACGCGCCCCGCCTGAGGGCGATGCTCGTTCCCACGCTAATGCCCGCCGGCTATCGCAGGGAGGAGGTGCACCTCGTCCTCTTCGCCGACCGGCGCAGCGAGGCCCGCCGCCTCGTCGCTCCCGATCGCGATGATGACTTCCGAGCGGATCGCGCCGTTCTCGATCAGCCGGTCCCTAAAGCCGGAGTGCTGGCGGTCGAGGTCGCTGATGACGTCAAGCAGCGTTGAGCCGGACGCGCGCACCGTTGTCGCGCCGCCTGCGAGCGGCTGAAACAGCGCGGGGATCCGGACCACCGCCATGGCGGCCGGCTACTCTATGCCCCGCGTCGTTTCGAGGATGCGCCGTGGCGACATCGGCAGCTGCGTCTGGCGGACACCCGTCGCGCGGTAGATCGCGTTCGCGATGGCGGCCAGCGGCGGCACGATCGGCACCTCGCCGACGCCACGCACGCCATAGGGGTGCGTCGGGTTCGGCACCTCGACGATGATCGTGTCGATCATCGGCACGTCCAGCGTCGTCGGCATGCGGTAGTCGAGGAAGCTGGAGTTTGCCATGCGGCCCGTCTCATCGAAGTAGTACTCCTCGTTCAGCGCCCAGCCGATGCCCTGCACCGCCCCGCCCTGCATCTGCCCCTCCACATATGAAGGGTGGATTGCGGTACCCGCGTCTTGGATTGCGGTGTAGCGCAGGATGGTCGTCTTGCCGGTGTCCGGGTCGACCTCAACGTCCACGATGTGCAGCCCGAATGCGCCGCCGACGAGGATGCCCGCGTTGACGGAGCCGCTCGCGGTCAGGCCGGCGCCGTTCGGCCCGACGATCTGGTTCGCCACGTCCTTAAATGACCCGGAGTGCTCGCCCGAGCGGAAGGTGCCGTTCTCGAACTCGATCTCCTCCGGTGTGACCTGCCACTTCGGCGCGAGCAGCTTCTTCATCTCAGCAACGAGGTTGAGGCCGGCCTGGTGCGTCGCCATGCCGGTGCTGTACGTCGTCCGGCTGCCCGCCGTCACGTCGTTGTAGCCGACCGAATCCGTGTCGACGACCATCGGCTTCACGTCTTCGTAGGCGATGCCGAGCGTCTCAGCGAGCTGCATCGCGAGCGAAGCCCTCGTGCCGCCGATGTCCGTGTTCCCTTCGATGAGGTTCACGGTGCCGTCGGGCTGCACGCTGACGTTGACGCTGGAACGCAGTCCGACGTTGAACCAGAAGCCGGAGGCCACGCCACGGCCGCGGTTCGCGCCCTCCAGCGGCGCGTTGTAATGCGCCGAGCTCAGCGCTGCTTCGACGCACTCCTCGTTTCCGATGCGCCGGAACGGCATCCCGCCCGGCCCGCGCGTCCCTTCGCGCGATGAGTTCATCTGCCGCATCTTCAGCGGATCGATGCCCAGCTTCTCGGCTAGCTCATCCACGAGCTGTTCGACTGCGAACGACGCCGCGGGCGCACCCGGCGCGCGGTAATCCTGGTTCTTCGGCTTGTTGACGACGACATCGTAGCCGTCGATCTTCACATTCTCGATGTCGTATGGAGCAAACATCGCCAATGCGCCCAACATGACGGAGGAGCCCGGGAACGCGCCGCCCTCATACGCCATGTCCGCGTACCCCGCGATGAGCTTGCCGTCCTTCGTTGCGCCGAGCTTTGCTTTGATCGACGTGCCGCCGGTCGGCCCTGTCCCTTCGAAGACGTCGGAGCGGTCCATGTGGAGCTTCACCGGCCGGCCCGTCTTCCTGCTCAGCAGCGCGGCCACGGGCTCGAGGTAGAGCGGGATCTTGCCCCCGAAGCCACCGCCGATCTCCGTCGGGATCACCTTCACCTTGGAAATCGGGTGGCCGAGCACGTCCGATGAGTCCTTGCGCACCGGGAAGGAGCCCTGCGTGCTGGTCCAGATCGTGAGCTGGCCGTCCGGGTTCCACATCGCCGCGGAGGCGTGCGGCTCGATGTAGCCCTGGTGCACCATCTTCGTTGAGAACTGACCTTCCGCGATCGCGTCGCAGGTCGCGAACGCATTCTCGGCGTCGCCGAAGTTGAACTGGATGTGCGCCGCGACGTTGGTGGGCTTCTCGCCGGGCCCCGTCGGCGACGTCGTCCGCAACGCCTTGTGGATGATCGGCGCGTCGTCGCGCATCGCGTCGCGCACGTCGAGCACGGGAGGAAGGACTTCGTACTCCACTTCGATCAGATCGGCGGCCTGGCGCGCGATGTGCTCGCTCGTCGCGGCGACGGCCGCGATCGCGTGTCCGCGATAGAGCGCCTTCTTGCCGGCGAGGACGTTGGTGGAGTTGTCTGCGCGCGATCCGTCCTCGGCGGCGGGTAGGTCGGCTCCCGTGACCACGGCTTTCACGCCGGGCAGCGCTTCGGCCTTCGATGTGTCGATTCTCTTGATGTTCGCGTGGGCGTGCGGGCTGCGCTTGACGTGCCCGAATAGCGTTCCCGGGGGGCTGATGTCGGCGCCGTAGAGCGCGCGGCCGGTCACCTTGTCGATGCCGTCGGGCCGCACCGGCCGTGTGCCGATCACCTTGTAGTGCGGCTTGTCGGTAGTTACCATCGCGAGCCTCCTGTCTTAGGTCGCTGCCGCGGGCGCGCGGCGCATCTCATCGGCGGCGTCGAGCACAGCGCGGACGATCTTGTCGTAGCCGGTGCACCGGCAGAGGTTTCCCGCCAGCCAATGGCGGATGCGCGCCTCATCGGCCTCCGGCTCGGTATCGAGCAGCGCCTTCGCGGCGACGATGAAGCCCGGGGTGCAGATTCCGCACTGCAGCGCGGCGTTCTCGAGGAAGCTGCGCTGCAGCGGGTGCAGGTGATCGCCTTGCGCGACGCCTTCGATCGTCAGGATTTCCGCGCCTTCCACTTCGACGCCGAGCACGCAGCAAGAGTTGACCAACGCGCCGTTGAGGATCACGTTGCAGCCGCCGCAGTTGCCGTTGTTGCAGCCTTCCTTTGCTCCCGTGAGGTCAAGCTCGTCGCGCAGGACCTCGAGCAGGCTCTGCCACGGCTCGCAGAGGAAGTCGGTCTGCTCACCGTTGATGCGCGCGGCTACGTGCGTTCGTCCGGGCATGTCGTTAGGCTCCCTTCGCTCGCGCGATGGCGGTGTTGATGACGCGGCGCGTCAGCACGCCGGCCAGGTGTTTGCGCTGGCCCGCTGAGCCGCGCATATCCGTGATCGGGCGCGAGGCGTCGGTGGCGGCGGCAGCGGCGGCGTCGATTGTGGCTTCGGAGACGGGCTTCCCGGCGAGCGCGTCGCCGGCGGCCTTGACGAAGAGCGGCGTGGGCGCAACCGCGCCGACGGCGATGCGCGCCGCTTTGATCGTTGCGCCATCGTCCGAGAGCGTCACGCTCGCTGCCGCGTTGCAGACGGCGATGTCCATCTCGTTGCGCGGGATGAAGCGCTCGAACGCCGCGCCGCTGTGCGGGACGGGCGCGGGGATGTTCAGCGCGACGAGCAGCTCGCCCGGCTTCAGCACATTCTGTCCCGGCGCCGTGCAGAACTCCTCGACGGGGACTGTCCGCCGGCTGCCCGGCCCGGCGATCTCACACACCGCGCCGAGCGCGATCAGCGTCGGGATGGTGTCCGCGGCGGGCGAGCTGTTGCACAAGTTCCCGCCCAGGCTCGCCCGCGACTGGATCTGGATCCCGCCGATGAGCGCTGCCGAATCGATGAGCGCGGGGAAGCGTCGCGCGATCTCCACATCGCTGTAGATCTGCGCGCACGGCACCGCTGCGCCGATACGGAGCGAGCCGTCGGACGCCAGCGTGAGCTCGGTCGTCTCGCGGATCGACTTCACGTCGACCAGCATCGCGACGTTGCGGCGTCCTTCCCGCGTCTGGATGATGATGTCGGTGCCGCCGGCGAGCACCCGTGCCGCCTCGCCGTGCTTGGCGAGCACGGCGACGGCGTCGTCCAGCGACGTGGGCGCGACGTAGCCGAAGTCTTGCATATGCTCTCCTTGAGTGTCGAGTTCCAGCTTGGGCGGAACGCCGGCTAAGGATACCCAGCCCGCGCCTCGGATTCAACGTTCGGTGGTGGCTGCGAAGTGGGAGATGGCCGGACGTGGGGTTGCCGAGCTGCCTAGCTACACGGGCCGGCTATCAGTCGATGACGCCTTCGTCGCGTTCCAGCAACTCGATGAGCAGGTCCGCTTCCCGTGCCTGATGTCTGCGCAGGCCGGCCGTCAGCTCCCATCCACGCCGGCGAACTTCGTGATGAGAGGGGGCACTTCCGCCGGCATGCTCATCTAATGCCGCGAGCAGGGTGACCGCTTCATGGAGCAGGCGGTCGTGGTCACGCTGCGTCTCCGTTACCTCGCTGGACCGGCCACGGCTACGGACAACTTCGCTGATGATCCCGCCTTCCTCCTCTGCCGCCTCGCAATGCTCCTGCAGCAGGCCGACGACGTTGGCCAGCTCGCGTTGCGCCTCCCGGTGCCAGTCTGCTTCCCTGGTCGGCGCGGGAGAAGCCAGCGCCCGTTCGAGCGCTTCCATGGCGCCGGCGAGCGCCGCGTACTCGCGCGATGCTGACTCCGCTAGACGCTGCTTTGGTTTGCCTGGTACCGGAACGGGACTCATCTGACACCTTGCCTGCCACGCTTGACGACGGTCGCTACCTCCGTCAGCTTACACAATCGCAAGGACCGCGGCAGCAGGGGACTCGGAACGTTTCCTCGTAGTCACTGCACCGTGAGCGACGTGTGCATGCCGAGCTGGTAGTGCGTTGGGATGTTGCAGATTAGGACGTACGTACCCGCATCGAGCGCGAACGTGCCGCTCTTCGTTGTCCCTCCGCCAATGTTGTCGATCTTGCCGATGAGCTGACCCGCTGCGGCCTCGTCCACCTGCGTGCCGTTTTGCGGCAGCGCGGCCGGGTCGCTGTCCGTTTTGAGGATCACGAGCTGGTGCGGGCTCTGGCCCTTGTTCTTCGCCTGCACCTCGAGCTGGCCCGCCGCCGCTGTCGCGAGCGCGCCGCCGTTCGCTCCCGTGATCTTCCACTCCGACAGCTCGATGCTGAGGTTCGATGACGCCCCGCCGCCGGGCGATGGTGTCGGCGTATGTGAGGGATGCGCCGTCGACGGCGTCACCTCGACGCTGGACGGCTGCCCGCTCCCCTGTGATTCCGGGAAGGCGATGCCATCGCCTTCGACCACGAAGAGGCCGATCATGCCGGCATCGGCGTGGTTTACGACGTGGCAGTGGAACAGCCAGAGGCCGGGTTTCGAAAATGTGACGTCGACCATGTCGGCTGCGCCCGGCAGCAGCGGTACGACGTTCGCGGGCCACTGCCGTCCGCCCAGCTCCTGCTCGGAATAGACGTTGACGTTGTGCGGGTGGAACGTGTGCATCTGATCGCCGATGTTGACCAGTGCGAGCTTCATCTCCTCACCGACCTTGAGGCGGAAGGCCGGTACTTGCTTCCCGAGCGTCGCCGTGACGGCGTCGATGCCGCCCTGGGCGAACGCTTGCTCGAGCGCGTGCTCGCCGCCGGGCAGGCCGAGGCCGTTCATGAGGTACTGCGGCACGTTGCTGCCTTCGGTGAGATGGCCCGTCTCGCCCATGAACAGGACTTCTTGCCGGACCGGCGGGTCGTCCGGCGCGCGCACGATGATGGCGCCGTACAGCCCCTGGTGGATGTGCTGGGAGATCATCAGGCCGCCGGCGGCGGAGTGGCAGTGGTAGTAGTACACGCCGGGCGTTGTCGGCTCGAACGTGTACGTCCACTCGCCGCCGGGCGGGATCATCGCGCCGGAGCCGACTCCGGAGATGATGTTCGTCTGCGCGCCGTCGTCTTCCTGGTCGTAGCCGGCGAGATGCGTGTGGAGGCTGTGCATCAAGTCAAGGTTGTTCTTGACGTGGACGACGAGCTTCTCGCCCACGGTGACGGTAAGGGTGGGCCCGGGCACCGTGCCCACCGGGTCGCCGGCTTTCTTGAACGTCCAGGCGTGCCAGACGTTGCCGTTCCCGTAGTCGATGTCGGTCGCACCGACCTCGAGGTTGTACTCGCGGACCGTTTGCGCCGAGGCCGGCTTGCTGCCGCCTCGGGCAAGGCTCGCGCCGACCAGCCCCGCGCCGACCAAGAGCTGGGCGACAACGACCAGTCCGGCCAGGCTCCAGGCCCATCGTTTAGCTGACTTCTCACCCATGACGGCCTCCCTCACCCTCGATGTGAACTGATGGCATTTCGATCTCAGTTTCGTGCTTGTGACGTGGCGAACAAACCCGCGTTGCGCCCTTTCGAGGGGGCCGGACGGCCTGCAACTTCAGGCCGAACGGCCCTTCAGGGGGCGTGTGCTGGTCACCCGCTCGCGATAAGATGCAGCCGTTTCGAACCGCTTTCAATAGGAGACCGGGATGACCGCTCTTCGCACGCCGGACGACCGTTTCGCCAACCTGCCGGGCTACGCCTTCACGCCGCATTACGTCGACGTCGCTGGCGTGCGCATGCACTACATCGACGAGGGCCCGCGCGACGCGGCGCCGGTGCTGCTGCTCCACGGCGAGCCGTCCTGGTGCTACCTGTATCGCAAGATGGTGCCGGTGATCGCGGGCGAGGGGCACCGCGCGATCGCGCCGGACTTCATCGGCTTCGGCCGCTCCGACAAGCTGCCGGAGATCGCGGACTACTCGTACCAGCTCCACGTCGACACGATCTGGCGCTTCGTCGAGCAGGTCGGTCTGCGCGACATCACGCTCGTCTGCCAGGACTGGGGCGGGCTCATCGGCCTGCGCGTCGCGGCGGAGCACGAGGAGCGCTTCGCGCGCATCGTCGCGG
>CAYQLM010000034.1:0-27761 GCA_964418365.1 uncultured Dehalococcoidia bacterium | reverse complement strand
TGCGTGGTGCCGACGTTGCCCCTGGGCGCACATCGACGGGCCATGCGCCCCGACGCCGACCTGTCTCTTCGCGGACAGGCGCGCATTGTGGCTGAGTTCCTGGAGCGCCTCGACTTGCGTGCCGTAACCCTCGTGCAGAGCGACATCGGCATCGCCCAGGTGCTCGCGGGCGAGCGCCCCGAGCGCGTAGCGCGGCTCGTGCTCGTGTCCTGCGAGGCATTCGACAACTACCCGCCCGGCCTGCCTGGGCGAGTGGTGGCATTCGCCGCCAAGCTCCCTGGCGGACTGAATGCCCTCGTCCAACCGCTGCGCCTGCGCCCCCTTCGCCGTCTGCCGCTCGCATACGGCTGGCTGTCCAAACGACGGGTCCCCAACGAGATTACCGACGCCTGGCTGCGTCCGGCCTTGACCCAGCGCGAGATCCGACGCGATCTCATCAAATACCTGCGCGCGGTGGACAAGGGCGACCTGCTTGCGGCGGCGGAGTCGCTGCGCTCCTTCGACCGTCCCGCACTCGTGGTTTGGGCCGCAGAGGACCGCATTATGCCGCCGGAGCACGGACGGCGGCTTGCTGAGCTCCTCCCAAAGGGGCGGTTGATCGAGATCCGCGACAGCTATACGCTCATCCCCGAAGACCAACCGGGCGAGCTGGCGCGTGCGATCCGTGAGTTCGTGCGCGACACTCAATAGACGGTCTGCCCGGTTAACATCAAGCGGTTACCGCGGCTAACCCTCGACGAAGTCCCCCTCGTAGGCTGGCAGAGCACGCCGCCCTGTCACGCGGGTGGACCACACCTCCGTGCAGTGGAGTTGCGGCCGGACGGCCGCGCCGGATCCTGAGAACGCGGCGTAGCCCAGTTCTGACGCGCGGGACCTATCGATCCGCGGCGCGCGCAGCGCAGCCGCCGTTCTGATCAGCCGACAGGCAACTACCCGCCTTGTCGTGGACGTTGTACGTCACAAGCACCGCCATGACACAGACCCCCACGGCCGCCAGACCGACCAGCGAACGCGCGACGAGGTCCATTCGCGGACCCGGACTCTCCGGCCGCAGCGCATGCAGGCGGTCCGTGAGCAGCGCGACGCCGACGCCGTAGAGCACGATCAGGGCGACGAACATCGCGAAGATGGGCAGCGCGGGCTCGAAGATATTGAGGTCGGTCTCGGAGATCGCGATGACACCCGGACCGAACATCATCAGTAAGCCGAAGAAGACGCCGCGAGCCACCGGCGACAACGGGAGCCACCGCCGGACGGCGACGTAGATCGCGCCCCCGATGACGCCTGCAATTATGCTGAGTACCAACAGGGTGAACGTACCACCCGCCGTGATCTCTCCGACAGTGGCGAAGTCTGTCTGTGCGCCGTCGGTGGATGTATCGATCATCGCGATGAGGCGCATGACGATCCGCCCGCCGACACCGCCGACCAGGGCGCCGAAGACCGCCCCTGCAATGATGCCCGCGCGCAGCGAGCCGGTGTGCTCGCATGCCTTCGCCAAAAGACGTCGCTCGATTAGATTATCGCTCGCTGCGGTTGCGTCCATGACTGCCCTCCCTCCGGTCGCCGCTAGCCCTCGACGAAGTCGCCTTCGTAGAGCTGAAAGAGCACGCCGCCTGAGTCGCGCGGGTGGACGTAGACCTCTTTGTACTTCTCGTAGTTACGTCCGCCGAAGGGCTCCATGCCGCGCTGCTTCAGCGCCGCCGTCGCCTGCTCGACGCTGTCGACCTCGAACGTGACGTGGTGCAGGCCGGGCCCACGATCGCGCAGGAAGCGCACGAGGAAGCTCTCCTCGCCCGACGGCTCCAGCAGCTCCCATTGGGTATTGCTGCCGGGGACCTCGAGGGTGATGCCGTTGTAGCCGGCCGCGGCATTCTCCCAGCGGCTCAGCACCTTCATCCCCATCAGCTCGGTGAGCATGGGCAACCGCTCGTCCAAGTTGGGCACCACCATGCAGACGTGGTCCATGCGCTTGATGCCTAGCACATTTGTCCTCCTCTATCGCGCCAGTGAACGCATCGCAGTATACGCGACGCACCAATGTGTGACGACTAGACCGTTTCCTCTTGACAGGCTGCCTGGGCGCGGGTAATCTGTTACTGTAATCACAAAGTGGGGTCGTAGACACGACCCATCTCCCGCTCGAAGCGGGACTGCCGAATCCACCCGGAACGGGGGACCCACCACCGGGGGTGAATCTCGCGCCAGCGAGTAGGGCTACAGCCTTTCAGCCCGAACCCGTCAGCTAACCCCGCAGGCAGTCGAAGGGCTCGTTCAGCATCTGGAACCGAGTTCGAACATTCGAGGAGGTGTGCCCGATGATGACGAGAACCGCCCTGCCCCGCACGTGCAAGCGCTGCCGCGGCTCCATGATCCCGGAGCGAGACTGGTACGGCGAATACAGTACCTGCCTCTCCTGCGGCTACGTCCACGAGGCGGTCACCACTCCGCCGATCGACGTGGTTGACGAAGAGGAGACCAGCAACGGCGGGCACCGCCAGCGCCGCCGCCAGCCCTCGCACGGCAAGATCCGGCTCTAAGCCCCGTTAGAAGCCGTCGCGACCACATAGGTTCCCCATCGGGAGTACCGCGCTGTCACTCTCCCGTATGACAGCCCCCTTCCGCTTCGCACTAACCTTTCCTTCGAGCGTCTCACACCCCCGTGAAATAAGGGCGCTTGCTCTGCGTTGATCAGGGCGTTCCCTTATAGAGGGACGCCCCTAAGGGGTCTACAATCCCACCATTAGGACATGAGAGCAATGCATCAAGAGACGAAGCCGGCTATCGATCATCCTCAGGCGGGCGCCTGCGTCCATCACTGGGTGCTGGGCGAACCGCAGCGCGGCGCCGTTCAGGGCCACTGCCGCCGCTGTGGAGCCCACCGATCGTTCCCGGCAGCCGTCGACGTCCCGCCACCGGCTCCCGAGGGGGAAGAGGAGCCGGTGCTGGACATCCCGGCGCTGACGGCGGCAGTATCGTCTCTCCAAAAGCATGCTCTGATCTAGCGCTTGTACCGAATCGGACGGTGTGGTAGCGTCGCACGTAGGACGTGCGTTCGAAAGCAGCGAAGGAGCGCAGCATGGAACCGAACCCCGCCAAACCAGCGCCTCGAACAGGAGAAGCAGCAGAACGTCCCGGCTGGACGCGAACCAACGGCCAGCGCATTCGACTCGTCATCGTCGACGACCACGCGATCTTGCGGCAGGCGCTTCGCCAGCTCCTGGAGCAGCACACGGAGCTCGAGATTGTTGGTGACGCCTCGAACGGCCGGGAGGCCGTCGCTTCGGTCGAGAAGCTGATGCCGGATGTCGTCCTGATGGACATGGTGATGCCCGGCCTGAGCGGCCTGGAAGCCACTCGCCAGATCCGCAAACGCTTCCCCAAGACGCGCGTCCTCATTCTCACCGGCTACATGGAAGACGAGCAGATCGTGGCCGCGCTGCGCGCCGGCGCTGCCGGCTACGTGGTGAAGCGATCGGACACACAAGAGCTGCTGCTCGGCATCCAGTCGGTCCACCGGGGCAACACCTACTTCAGCGCAGCCATCTCCGACGGCGACGCCGTCAACCAGTACATGTGGCAGGCCAAGAAGGAGGACTCGCGCACCGGCTACGACTTGCTCACCAGCCGCGAGCGCGAGGTGCTCCAGCTCATCGCCGAGGGCTTCTCGAACCAGCGTATCGGCCAGGAGCTGTTCATCAGCGTCAAGACGGTCGAAGCACACAAGGCGCACATCATGAGCAAACTCCACGCGCGAAACAGGACCGACCTCATTCGATACGCCCTGCGCAAGGGGCTCGTCGGCATCGACGCGCCGCCGGACGTCCGGGACGAGGAAGTGACGCGACAGGCCGGATAGTGGGAAGAGGCTTGGGGGTTCGCATCATGGGCATCGACACGACAACGTTCGGCCAGGCTCCGCTCGCGGTCACAGCTCCTGCGGAACAGCGGAGCGTCTACCTCCAGCGGCTGGAACGTCTCCAGCGGCTGCGTTTCGAGCACGAAGCGGAGCTCAACCAGCGCGGCATTCGCCTGCTCGACCGCTCGCTCTTCGCGACGTACTGCGTTTGCCGGGACATCGGCGCCAAAGACGAGGCGCTGCGGATCCTCGCCAACATCCCGCCCAACGAAGCTGCGTAGCTGTTCGCCAGCGCCATCGGAAGGCCGCGGCACCCGCCGCGGCCTTCGCATATGCAGCAAGGAGGCCGGAGGGCCTCTCACGGCTTCATTCTAGGCCGCGCACGCCCGTTCTACTCTGAGCTGTTCGCCTCCTCCGCTCAACATCCTAAACCTTTCCTCCGTGGCTACCGATAACAGCAATAGCGAGGCGGTGGGATGCCTGCCCGCGTTCCCCCCGCCGCTGCCGCCACTCGCCGGCTGTGCGCCCTGTCCGGGCCGAGCAGACCGCGTCCAGGCGGCAAGGAGGAGCGGCAATGCTAGTGCTGACACGCAAGATCGATCAGGGGATCGTCATCTCGGGGAACATCATCGTCCGCGTCCTGGGCGTGGAGCGAGACCGCGTCAAGCTGGGCATCTCGGCCCCGATAGACATCCCCGTGCTACGGCAGGAGCTGATCGACCGCGACAACGGTGAGCTCCACGGACCCAAGTCCGCCCCTTCTGCCGTTCCCACCCGCGAGGACCACTAGCTAGCGATCAGGGTCAACTGCGGGCGCATCGTCGTCCGCGTTCCACGGCCGCCGCCCTCGATCACTCGCAGGGGCGGCGGTTCTGTGTTCGATGGCGATAGGAGTACCTTCGGCGCCAGCACCTCGATAGCACCGCCAAAGCTCATCGATTGGCGGGCCGCCCACCAAAGCGCAGCGACCCATACCCAGCGTCCACTGTTGCCAAGCGAGCTGCCGCCGCCGGCTACCCTCTGCACAAAGCGCAGGGCCTCCTCTGCGACCGGATCGCCGGATGCAATCGTGATGCTACGCCGTAGAGGCGTCGATGCCGCATCGCGAGCGGTCGCTGCCACTTCGAGTGGCGCCGCCCAGTTCAGCCTATCGATTGAGACGGTACGGGTCCTCGTGGCCGCAATGAGCTGTCGGGTCGCCACCGGCTCGACGACGCTGATGGAGCACTGGACCACGACGTCCTTCGGGTACGTCACGGCGAAGAAGACCGCGGAGATGCCCCCGGTCTCATCGCGCTGGGCCGACGTCGCCATCACCGAGCGGGGCGGCAGATCGATAAGCGTCTGGCACGTCGCGAGGTCCTCGATCGCCAGCTCGTTGATGTGCGCCGCGAACGGGGCGATGCTGGTCGTGCGCAGATAGCGGAGCGGCCAGATAGGCTCGCTGCCGCGGGTAAGACGCTGCAGGAAGCGAAGGGAACCATGGTGCTGGAACGGTTCAGCGATGCGGAGCGGCGCACCGGTCCTGCGGCTCAGCGCGTCCAGGAGCGCTGTCTGCCACGGGCTCAGGGCGAATGACGCCGCGAGCAGCACCGGCCTGCCTGCAGCGAGCGCGCGCTTGGTCGCGCCGAAGGCATCGGTCGCGCCGGGCGCCACCACCAAGGCATCTGTCTCACTCGCCTCCTCAGGTACGAGCGAGACAGCAGCTGTCTGGCTGAGCGCCGCCGCCCACTTTTCGGCAGCCGGCCCTCTGCCCAGGACTTGGATCCTTGTGCGTTGGTGCGTCACAAGTGGAACGGTAGCGGCTGGCAGATTCGAATGGTGTGGGTGAATGCCCTCAGGCGGCGGGACGATCGTCCCGATAAGACTAGGCAGCGTCCTTGAGTTCCCCGCCCAGGACGGTGCGGAGACGGCGGATCGCCCGATGGCGAAGCTGGGAGGCCCTTGATTCTGAGATGCCCAGCGTCTTCCCAATGCTCTTCAGCGAACGGGCCCGCATGTAGTACAGGTGAACGATCGTGCGCTCGCGCTCGGGCAGCAGCTCGACCGCCTCGTAGAGCATCTGGCGGATCATGGTGTTCTGGGCCATCGAGTCGGGATCAACGCTGGGGTCTTCGTCCCCCATCTCCCAGAGCTTTTCCGTGTTGCCGTTCATCGATTGCTCGCCCAGGCCGTCCAGCGAGACGACTCGGATGCTGCTCGCGCTCAGCGAGGTCAGGAAATCCTCCCGCGAGAGACCCATCTGGTCCGCCAGCTCAGCTCTGGAAGGCGAGCGCCCGAGGGTGGCGTGCAAGTCCGCGCTCGCGTGGTCGACATCACTGGAAAACTTCTGGAGGGAACGGGGGAGTGGGTGCGCCGCCCGCAACGCATCGAGAATGGAGCCCCGGATGCGCGGGAGCGCGTAGGTCGAGAACTTGGCGCCGCGTTTGGGATCGAACGAATGGTAGGCCTCGATCAAGCCTTGGATGCCAAAGCTGAGCATATCTTCGTATTGGAGAATGCCGTTGCCGGACGAGCCTACCGCGATTCGGTTGACCGCGTGCCGCACGAGCGGCATATAGTCCTGGACGATAGCGGTCAGCTCTTCTTCCTGGTTGGCGCGCCGCTTCTTCGAGTACGAGCGCCGTTGTCGCTGGGGCGCTTGTTTGGCGGGCTGCGTTTTCACGGCCCGAACGTTGCTTCGCGGCAAGCGGCACCTCTTCGGGAACAAACCGCCATCCGGACGAACCGAATGGCGGTTGCGATGACTGACACGTCCAGTATCGCGGCGCGGCACCGCTCTACCAATCGGGATAAGCACGGAACGGAGCGTCGGGAAGTCCCAACGGGGTAGGCTGCGTGCGCCTAGGCGATCCTGACGGGCGATCTAGGGAGAATGGGAGGAGAAGGCGCCGCTTCGGCTTATCGTCGCGGCGACTATACTACGGTCGAAGCAGCGGTCCGCGCCAGGTCACTGGTGCCCCTAGATCGCACTGTCTTCCCGCGCCCTGCTCGCCGAGCAAGCGCCGGAGCAGTTGGAGGTTTAGACATGGCGAGTGACTACATCGGTCGGATAGGCGTTCTCTGGCGCGGGAACCGCGACGCGCGCGACAGAACGACTGCAGAAAACAACCGGCTGCGTCCGCTCTTCGAGGCCTTCGCTGACCTCCGCGTCGCTGCCGAACCTGTAGTCTACTCGGACGAGATGGTGGATGAAGTGCGAGATCAACTCCAGCAGCTCGATGGCGTCCTCGTCTGGGTGGATCCCATCGTGGATGGACAGGATAGGTCCAAGCTCGACGCGCTGTTGCGGGAGGTGTCTTCTGCGGGCGTTCGGGTGAGCGCCCATCCCGACGTGATCCTCAGGATGGGTACCAAGGAGGTGCTCTTCCGGACGCGGGACCTCGGTTGGGGCGCGGACGTCCATCTCTACACCACCGTCCAGGAGCTACGGGAGCAATTCTCAGAGCGGATGGCATCGGCGGGCCCGCGCGTCCTCAAGCAACATCGCGGGAACGGCGGCATCGGCGTTTGGAAGGTGGAGCTGATCGCAGACGCGTCAGTTGCGTCCGGCGCTGACGGGGCGCCGCCGGCTCCGGGTGCCGGCGCCACCGTGCGCGTACAGCACGCCCGCAGCAGGGATAGCGTGACGGAGGATATGCGGCTGAGCGAGTTCATCGACCGGTGCGCGCAGTACTTCTTCGGATCGGGCCGCATGGTAGACCAACCCTTCCAGCCGCGTATTGCGGAGGGGATGATCCGCTGCTATATGATCGAGGACGAACTCATCGGGTTCGCACACCAGTGGCCCGAGGGACTCACGCAGAAGCCGGACGAGGGCGCCGTCACCGCCGGATTGCCGCCGGCCAACATCCTTGGTCTGCCGTCCAAGAAGACGATGTACGGAGCGTCTGAGCCGAGCTTTAGGGCGCTGAGGGCCAAAGTAGAATCGGATTGGGTGCCTGGCATGCAGCGCCTGCTCGAGATCGACACGAACTCCCTGCCGGTCATCTGGGATGCCGATTTCCTCTACGGGCCGAAGACGGAGGCCGGCGAGGACACCTACGTCCTCTGCGAGATCAATGTGAGCTCTGTATATCCGTTCCCCGAGGAAGCTGTGGGGCGGATCGCGCAGGCCACAGTGACCCGCATGCTGAGTGCCAAGAGATCCAGCGTCAGACGCCGCTGACCAGAGGTAGTCCGGAAAGCTTCGCGCGGTATGCGCGCGGCTAGGCCTTCGACGCGTCCCAGCGCTCTCGGTGCGTCACTTCGTCGATCGGCCGGCGCTTGGTCGGGCCGTATTTGCCTTCCGGGTAGCCGATGGGGATGAGAGCCACGGTCTCGACTTTGTCCGGAATGCCGAGCAGCTCCTTCACCTCGGCGTCGTGCATCTTGTGGAGCGTCGTCAGCGTCGCCCCGAGGCCGAGGCCTCGAGCGGCGAGCAGCAGGTTCTGCACCGCCGGGAAGATCGATCCGTAGTGGCTGGGCATTACCCAGGCGGCCCCCGGGGGCGCCAGCTGGTTGGCGCAGACGAGGATCAGCACTGGCGCCGCGCCGATATGCAGCGCCAGGTGCTCAGCCGCGCTGTACATGGTCGACATCCGGCCGGGAAGCTTCGCGCGGTCGGCGACAGGGATGGCGCCGTAGGTCTTGTTCCAGGCGTCAAGATACCACTCGCCGATCTTCTTCCGAGAGTCCCGCTCGCGAACGACGACGAAGGCCCAGGGCTGGCGGTCGCCGCCGCTGGGCGCCTTGGTCGCCGCCTCAATCAGCTTGTCGATAAGCTCATCTGACACCGGGTCCGGCTTTAGCCGCCGGATCGCTCGCTGGGTGTAGATCGCCTCGAACAGTCCGATTTCGCTCATCACCGACTCCTACGGAACGAAGCGCTCCGGCGTCAGGATGATCAGCACGCGCTGCTGCTCGCGCAGCGCGTCCCCGAAGTTGTCCGGCAGCGGCCGGTCCGAGATGCGCCGGAAGATCGCCGCCGTGCCTTCCACGATGTCCTGCTCCTCGACCCGCGCCCGGCCGTACACCGTGACGTACGGCCGCCCGGCAGGGTCGATGACGCAGAAGGAGACGTGAGGGTTGCGGCGCACGTTCTTGTACTTTGCGCGCGCCTTGGTGGTGGAGATCAGGATCTCGCCGTTTTCGTAGGCGTAGTTGATCGGTGTGAGCTGCGGCGTGCCGTTCTTCCGCAGCGTGGCCAGCATCGCGAGTTTCTGTTCCCTGATCAGCTGCTCTTGTTCAGGTGTTGGAGGCATCGTTACAGCTTGAGCGCCAGCAGCTCGCGCGTGAGACTGCCGTTGTCGTGGATGTGCACCCGCACATCGATAAGGCGCACCTTCATCTGGCGGGCCGTTCCCTGGTGCAGGTAAAGCTCATCACCCTTCTGGAACCGGTAGTCGCTCTGGAACTTGGCAAGCAGCGCCATCTTCTTCGGCGTGAACGCGTCCGACTCGTAGAGCTCCGTCTCCATGGCGCCTCCTCCGCGCCCCGCCATCCTACCAGGCGTCCCGTCGCCGGTCGAGGCCGCGTTCCAGGGGAGCCACCCGCGAAACTAGGGGCTTCCCTTATACCTCGCCTCTCGGGCCGAATGCGATAATCGATGGGCAAGAAGCAGCCACGGCCCGCGGGCCGCAGCAGGAGGCACTCGCATGCAGGACCAGGCAACGGAACGAACGCTTCTCGTCAGCGATCTTGAAACCGCCTTCGCGCGCCTCGAATCGGCTCTCACCGACGCCGGCCGGGCCATTGTCACCATCCGCAACTGCGTCCCTCAGATCAGCACCCTGGTGGAAGTGGTCAACACCATGGAGTCGGCGATGAACTTCGCGCGCCAGCGGCTCGGCTCCCCCGCCGAAGCGCTCCTGCACGCGGTCCCGCAGCAGCCAACGCTCCCGGAGCCGGCATTACAGCCGCAGCCCGAGCCTGAGTCAGAAGCCCAGCCTGTCGTGGTCACGACGGGCGCTCCGACACAATACTGCCTGCGGCTGCACATCAGCAGCAAGGCCGGCGCGCTCGATCTGAAGGCCGTGGACAACGCGGTGAACGAGCAGCAGGCCGTGACCGACGTGGCGCTCATCGACTACGATGGCCGCCAGGCGACGCTCCGAGTCTGGATCAGCGGAACCGGCGATGCCGAGGCCGCCCGCAAGGCGCTGGGCGAGAGCCTCCGTAGCCGCCTGGGTGACGCCGACGCGGCGGACATCGACATCGATTTTGAGGAACGGGCAGCCGCGTAACAGCGACCGATCACGCGAAGTAAGACGCCGCGTACCTTACGCGGCGTCTCTGTTTGAGGACTCCCCCAACCGCTCTTGGGCCATCGAGGTCAGCTCGGCGGCGCTTTCGCCGTCGATGGCAAGCGTGGCGGTTGCGCACACGAAATCGAGCTGGAGCTCCGGCAGGTCCGCCTGCGGAAGCGCCACCTTCGCCAGCGCCTCCAGCACGCGCTCTTGGGCCCGCTCGGCGGAGGCCTGGTCCGCTTCGACCAGGATGCCCGCGAAGCCGTTGTCGTTGAACGCGCCCAGGAAATCCGTGTAGCGCATTGTGTCTTCCATCGTCGCACCGATCTGTCGCAACAGGCGCTCGGACAGAAAGCGTCCGTATCGCACGCGCAGGTCCGGCAAGTTCTCGACGCGCAGGATCAGCACCGAGAGCGCCCGCTGGTGGCGCCGCGCGCGAGAGATCTCCTTGCTGAGCTGCTCGTTGAAGCGCTGCTCATCGTACACCCAGCGAACAGCGTCCAGCTCGCCGCGCTTTCGCCCGGCCTCCTTGTCGCGAAGGTTCTTGAGTGCGACAGCGATGTGGCGGCCGAGCAGCTCCGCGAGATCCAGCGAGCTGCTGGCATTGGCCGGCATGAAGAGCAAGAGCAGTCCTTGGCTTTCGCCGCTCCAGTGCAACGGCGCCAGCCACACCTCGGCAACCCCGAGACGTCGTTGCACCTCGCTGAGGCGCTTTTGCTCCATCTCGAGCATGAGCGCCTCAGCGATAGTCTGAACGGATCGCGCCCTGCCCTCCACGAGGGCCGAATGAACCGCCTCCATCTCACTCGGGTCGAACTTCAGCGTGGCCAGGTTGGTGCCCAGCTCCTCATTCAGCCTTGCCAGGCCCCGAGCGCGCTCGCTCGAGGCGGGCCGCTCGCCGAACAGGCGGCCTGAAGGGCTGTCGACAAGGAACAGCAGCGCGAAGAGTGCGCCCAGGCCACGCTCAGCCGCCGTCCCGGCCGCGTCGGCGAGCCAGGCGATATCCGGAGCGCTGTGGATGCCCAGCAGCGGCTCGAGAATCGGAGGCAGCCCAATATCCTGCGTGTCGGCTTCCACCGGCCTCAGCGCTGGCTCAGGGTCTTGGTGCTTACCACCAAGCATGGGGTGCGTACCTACCGTCGCTCGAGGAGCTGCACGAGGTTAGCGAGACTCGTCGCCATCTGGCCCACGGTCGCCTCAAGCCGGCCCATAGCCATCTCCAACTCGCCGAGAGCGGCCGCCGATGGCCCGCCTTCCAGTGCGCCAGATTCGATGACCTCCCGGCTCATCTCCTGGAGGTGGCGTTCCTGCTCCAACAGGGCTTGCGCCTCCTGGCGCAGGCCGGCGAGCTGGGCGCCCTCACTTCGAGGCTGGCTGGTCACCTGGACGGAGAGGAGGCGGGCCAGCTCTTCCATCCCCAGCGAGGCCCTGGAGGCCGCTGTGGCGGCTTCTCCGGCCCGCTTGAAGACCTGCCAGGCGCCGACAATGGCAACGAGGCAGAAGAGCGAGACGGCGCCCAAGCCGACGCAGACGCCGGCTATCGCCGCCGCCCATTCTAGCGCTTGAGGGCTCGTATCGAGCAGCGTTTCTCGAACGTCCTTTCGAGGCTCCCTCCCTGACTCGGAATCCTTCCACTATCATGGTCGGAATCGGGTGAAGGCGCCTAAAGCCCACCCTACCCCGAACCAAGCTCGGCTCTCTATATACCACGAAGCCGCTCGCCCGGAGGCCGCTCGATGGCTATGATCTGACCATGCGACCGGGCAGGGTTCTCGCAACGCTCGGGCTGCTAGCCCTGCCTCCGGCCGGCTTCGGTTATCTGCTAGAAACGCAGGTACGCCGGAATACGTTCCACACCGGTCCCTACCAGCACGGCATGCCCGAAGCGATCGGCGTCCCGTTCGAGCAGGTGCGGTTCTGGACGGCCGATGGCCTGGAGCTGGAGGGCTGGCTCTTCGAGGGCGCACCCTCGAATGCGGAGAGCGCGACGGTGCTCTTCATGCACGGCACCAGCTACAACGCCAGCGATATGTGGGCGACCGAGGAACGCGCACGGCTCTTCGGGGGCTTCCTGCGCGGCATCGGCTGCCGCTTCTTCACGTTCGATTACCGGGGCTACGGCGCCAACGAAGCCCAGGCGAGCGAATCCGGCACCTACCTCGACGCCGCCGCGGCGCTCGCCTTCCTTCACAACCACCCGCAAGTCGATCCGGCGCGCATCGTGTTCTACGGCTTCTCGCTCGGGACCGGCGTAGCGGTGGAGCTCGCGCTGCGGGAGCCGAGCCGCGGGCTCATCCTGCGCGCGCCGTTCACGTCGCTGCGCGATCTCATCATCGAACGCTACCCGCGGATGCGGCTGCCGCTGGCGCTCACGCCCTGGCTTCCCCTCACGCGCTACGACTCCGCCGCGAAGATAAGCGGCATTCGCGTGCCGCTGCTCGTGATGCACGCCGAGAACGACCGCACCGTGCCGATCGCGATGGGCCGCCGGCTATACGACCTGGCTCCGGAGCCGAAGACGTTTCTAACCTTCCCGGACGCCGATCACGCCGACTTCCCTCTGGAGATCATGACGCCAGCCGTCCGCGACTTCGTCGCTACGGTCGCCGGCTAACGACACACGAAGGCCCCCGGCAAATGCGCCGGGGGCCCTTCGATTTTGCTGCGCTCGCCGTCTAGCAGTTCAGGCTGCTGATCAGGGCGGCCACCTTCTGCAGGATCAGCGCGGCGTCGACGCTGTTCACGGGCCCGTCGTTATTCACGTCGGCGCTCGGCATGTTGGCGAGCGAGCTGACCAGTCCCGCCTCGAGCTGCAGGATAAGCGCCGCGTCGATGCTGTTCACCTGCCCATCATCGTTCACGTCGCCGCAGTCCTTCGCGATTGGCGTGGCCGTGCGCGTCGGCGTATTCGTCGCGGTCGGCGGTATAGGCGTCTCCGTCGGTGTGAGCGTTACCGTCGGCGTCGGCGTCACCGTCGGTGTTGCGGTCACTGTCGGTGTTTCGGTGGGCGGCGTGCCCGTCACCGTCGCTGTCGCTGTGTTAGTCGGGGTCGACGTCGGCGTGCAGGCTGCGTTGCCGGTGACTGTGAGGTTCGCCGAGAACTCGGAGGTGTTTCCGTCCGCATCGGTCGCCGTCGCGGTCAGGGGGCTGCTCACGCCGCAGGGGATCGGGATGGAGAAGTTGCCGATTCCATTCGCGTCACCTGACGCGAGGAAGGTCTTGCCTTCGCCGTGGTCATTCTGGTCGGCGGGCGCGTTGTCCGCGTTGAAGGCCTCCACGTGGCAGCTGTTGCACGCCGTGCCCGTCAGCGTTCCGCTTGTGAACGCTACCAGGGCTGGGAAGGGTACGCAGGCGTTGGGCGTGTCCGGCCCGCTGCAGCCGACGACGTCGTTCCCGCCCGTCGCATCGTATAGGTCGATGCCCAGTCCGGTGTTGTCGTAGATGCTGTTCTGGGTGATGGTGTTGTCCGTACCATCACCGGCGATCTGGATGCCCGTGCAGCAGTAGTCGTCGGTCCCGTTGCCGGCGATGATGTTGGCCGGACCGATAGTGACGCCGGAGACATCGTAGTAGCTACCGTACGGATAGCCGAGCAGGACTCCCGCGCCGCCGCTGTTCGTGATCGTGTTGTTGCTGATCACGCTTCCTGCCCAGTCGCCGCAGCAGATGCGGATACCGTCTGCATCCGAGGCGCCGGCAGCACCGTGGATCGTGTTGCCGCCGATGGTGGCGACCGTTGTGGTGGCAGGGTCATTGTCGGCGTAGAGATCTATCCCATCGCCGAAGCTACCCGAGCCGGTGATCGCGCCGGCGTTGTTCTGAATATTGATTGTGTTCTGCGTCGTGCTCACGTCGATCCCGATGCCGTCGCCGGAGCCAGACGTCGTGTGGATCGCGCCGACGTTATTGCTCACGGTGACGGCGTTCGTGTTGTCCGAGTCGCAACAGGCGTAGGCGTCGATACTCACCGCATCAGCGTCGACGCCGGTCATCGTGCTGTTTCCCGTCACCGTGACGGTGTTGCTGTCCCCCACACCCGACGAGCTACCCCCGGCGTTCGAGGAGAGGTCGAGCGCTGAGCCGTTCGCGCCGCTGATCGTGCTATTACCGGTGATCGTGGTCGTGGCGTGATCGACATTGCCACTTCCGCTCGACGTGCCGGCCGAAACGGAGCTGTACACCCCATCAGCAGCGCCGCTGATGATGCCATTGGAACTCACATCGACGGTGCTGGAGTCGCCGTCTGAGTCGCCGCCGGACCCCAGCGCTCCGGCGTCGCTAAGTACGTAGACACCATCGCCAAGGTTTCCAGTGATGCGCCCGTTGGAATCGATGGTCACCGTACTGACATTTCCGCTTCCCAAGCCTGCTCCGTTATTCACGTACACGCCGTCGCCGTCGCCGGTGATGTTGCCGTTACTACTGACCGACGTGGTAACCGCATTGACGCTGCTTCCGCAGCAGATGTAGTTATCGACGTAGACCCCAACCGCCCCGCCGTCCAGGATGTTGCCGTTGCCGTCCACGGTCACGGTCGAGTCGATGTGGCTATTCGAATAGTCATCAAGGTCTGAGATGGTGGTGTCATCAGTCTCGGCCACCACGTACACGCCGGTACAGCCGTTGCCTGTAATGGCGCCGTTGTCATCGACGTGGAAGGCCAGGCTGCTGTTGCTCGCGGCGCCATCGATTCGGGAAACGATGCCGACGCCCAGGCAGTCTCCGATGATTGCGCCGTTGTTATGGACATCGACCAGGACCGTGCTGCTCAGATCGCACGGACCGCTCCCGCACAATTCGACGTCCACGGCGCTGGCTGACGAGGACGTGATAGTGTTCCCACTGATGTTGACGCCGGTGTCGCTCAGCGTGCCACCAGTCCCGTCTGCCTCGACGTAGATCCCATCGCCGGAGCTCGTGATGTGGTTATTCGTGAGCGTCACGCCGGCCAGATTATCGCCTTGCACGTCGACGCCGACGCCGGCGATGCCGCTGCTGAACGTCGCGATGGTCACTCCTTGGACGGCGATGTCACCCAAGTCGTAGTCGCTGCCGGCGCCACAGCCGGACAGGCCGCAGACAAGCACTCCGTCACCGCCGCTGTCCTGCAGGCTCAGCGAGCCACTGCCTCTGGTCAGCGAGAAGTCAAAGCCGTCGCTGCCTGCGTAGACGCGGATCAATGAGTCAGACGAGCCGTCGCCACGGATGATCACCGTTTCGCCGGAAGCGTCGACGGTGAGGCTGTTGACGGTGATCGCAGGCAGATCGCCGGCACCGCTCGTCAGATCGATAAGGATCGTACCAGAGCCAGCGATGCTGAAGCGGATCTTATCGACGCCGCCCAGGTTCGCATCGTCGATCGCTTCGCGCAGCGTACAATCGTGCGTTGCGTCGACCGCGCTCCCGTCGTTGGGCGTGCCGGTGCAGTCGCCGTCGCTGGTGTTGTCCACCGAGTTCACCCAGTCGACAACGGAGCCGCCGGCCGAGCTGCGGGCTGCGAAGAACGCTTGCATGCCGAGGACGGCCGCTACCAGCACCCCCAGGGCCAGCCAGCGATACCATCCGATGCGCAGAAGAGGTGAGGATTGACTTCCTGTCATGTCCACGGCTCCTTCCCTGGATGGGACACAATTATTGAGGTAAATCCTAGGCACGACCAACTAAGGTCTGCCAGGGACAATTGCAACACAAACTGTGCTTCTCTGTCAACCAAAGCAGGTAAGCGGGCCGCCACGGGCAGGCATTGGCAGCTAGAACAGAAAGGGAAAGGCCCCCCGCCTGAGGCGGGAGGCCCTTCCTGAGTTACCTATTCGTTTGTGCTTAGGCAGCCTTGCTGCGCAGGCGGAGCGCGCCGTAGCCGGCGAGCGCCGCGAGACCAGCGCCTGCCAGAGCGACGATCAGCCAGTTAGAGCTGTCGCTGCCGCCGGGGCCGGAGCCCACGATGACAAGATCCGGAGCCTTAGTCGCCGTGGGCGCAACCGTGGCCGGAGCGCAGTTGACCGCTCCACTCGTGATGGTGACGGTAATGTTTGCGGGCGCACCGATGGTTGCGTCGGCGAACACGTTGGTGGTCGCCGTCAGCGGAGTGGTCCCGCTGCAACCGGCAGCCGCCGAGAACGTGATCGTCCCCAAGCTCGTGCTCCCGATCAGGCCGCTCGCACTGGCGCCGGTAATGCGAACTAGATCAGTCGCACCCCCGTTGTGCTCATAGTTCGGGTTGCAGACGCCGCCCTGGGCCGGCGCGCAGGTGCTGGGCGTCAGCTTGGCGGGGTCATACGCGACGTCGATGGTCCAAGCGCCCAGGCCTGGCGTGGGCACGTTTGACGTCAGCTCTACGGTGCCCGTTCCACCAGGCGCGATGTTGGGCGAGCTCACCGTCAGCGTGCCTGATACTGCGGAAGCCTGCGATACCAGCAGGAACGCGCCCACTGCTATCAACGCCGCCGCTAGTGTCCCTGCGAGGCCGAACCTCACTGTTTTGAGTCCTTTCATGTTTCTCTGATCCCCTTTCCTTCTGCTAGTCTCTCCTGCGCCTTCAGCGCATCGTTTCCTTGTTCTGCTCCCAAGCACTTACGGACAGTTGAGCGAACCCAGCGTGATAAGCCCGGCCTCCGCCTGGAGGATGAGCGCCGCGTCTACCGGGTTGACGCCGCCGCTGCTGTTCACGTCTCCGCTCGGCAGGTTCGCCAGGGTCGTCACCAGGGCCGCGCTGTACTGCAGCACGAGCTGGGCGTCCACTGAGTTCACGCTGCCGCTGTCGTTCACGTCACCACAGGCCTTGGCTGGCGTGGGCGCCGGTGTGGTCGGCACCGGCGTGTTCGTCGCCGTCGGCGTATCCGAAGCCGTCGGCGTCGCCGTGGCGCACTCCGGCGTGCCCAGGAATGGCCGGTTCTCCGCGAACTCAGACGTGTCCTTGGTGGTCCCGTCGGTCCCAGTCGCCGTCAGGTCACCGGCACCCTGTCCGCAAGGTAGCTGGACGCTGAAGTTGCCGGCTGCGTCCGCCGTCCCGCTGGCGAGGTACGTCACGCCCTCTCCGTGCTGGATAGTGGCCACCGTCCGCGGCTGGTCCGCCGGGAGGGCGTCCGCCAGGAAGATCTCGACCGTGCAGCCGGCACAGGACGTGCCGCCGATCTTGCCGTTCGCGGCGACCAGGAGGATCACCGGCGCGGCCAGACAGCTGTTCGGGTCGATCGGGTCGCCCTTGGTCAGGCAGCCCACGCGGTCGTTGCCGTCATCTTCGTTCAGATCGATGCCCAGCGTGTCCTCGAAGGCGTTGTGGTTGTCGTAGATGGTGTTCTGGGTGATCGTGTTGCCGCCCGCAGGCAGGTACTCTGGGCTGATTGTCTTGCAGCTCAACCCGGCCCAGCAATCCGCCAGGTCGTTCACGATCTGGATGCCGGCGTGCACGTTCGCGTTAGCGGCGCCGCCGTTTTCGGTGATCGTGTTGGCCGGGCCGATGTTGATCCCCTGAACCGTGTCAAGGAAGATGCCGTTCTCGTCGTTGTCCTCGATCGTGTTGTCGTGGATCGCGCTCTTCGGAACAAGCGGCTCGGCCACCAGGTTACCGTCGAACGCGCCGGAGCTGATCCAGATGCCGTTCTCCGAGCTGTTCGAGATATCGTTGCCGCTGATGGCGAGCGCGTTGACCGAGTTCTCGAGCGCGTCCGGGAAGCCGTTGCCATCGATGTCCACGAAGCAGCCGCAGCCCGGGAACGAGTCCGCGCCATCCACTTCGTACTCAATGCCGTTGCCGTCCCCGCCGGTGATGGTGCCAGCGTTGTCCTGGATGGTGACCAGGTTCACGCTGCAGCAGATGTCCTCGATGTCAATCCCATCGTCGTCTTCGCCGAGGATGCCACCCGTGTTGTTGCTGATGTTGATGGTGTTCACGTCCACGTTGGCGGCGCCGTGCGTCCCATCGTCGCAGCAGACCCAACCGTTAGAGCCGCCGTCGAGATTGATACCGTCGCCGTCTTCGCCCACGATGGGGCCGTTGCCGGTGATGTTCGTGGTGGTGTGGTTGTCCAGACTGTCCACCGTGCCGCCGCCGGCCCAGATATCCGAGTCGATGCCGTCTTCGTCGTTGCCGCGGATCTCGGCGTTGTTCACCACGTCGAACTCCGCCCAGTTGTGGTCGGCGTCCGCGTACATGTAGTAATCGCCGGCTTCGGTCTCGCCGTACAGGGCCTCGTAGTCGATCCCGCTCCGGATGTACCCGTTATCGTGAATGTTGGTGGTGGCGTAGTTGCTGTCCGCCTCGTAGTCGCCGCCACCCGCGTAGGTGTAGAACTCAATGCCGTTGTCGTCTGACGAGACGATGTCGCCGTTGCCGCTCACCTCCGTGGTGGCGTTGTTGCCGTCGCCCGGCCCATCGAAGGAGCCGTTGCCGGCCATGTTGTACAGGTACATGGCCTCATAATACGAGGCGAACACGTTGCCGTTGTCCTGCACATTCAGGTTCGCAGTATTGTCGTCGCCGGCGTCGCCGTAGGAGCCGGCGAAGTTCCAGTAGACGTATATGGCGGCGTACGTAGACGTCCCCGCCGTGATGTCGCCGTTCTGCGAAATGTCCGTGGTCGCCGTGTTGCCGGAGCCGGCGTCGTCGCCGTACGCCTCGTTGTCAACGTAGACGCCTGACTCACCATCGTACGGGTCGGACGTGATCGGCCCGTTGCCGGTCACACTCGCCGTGGCGCTGTTGTCGTCGCCGATCCCGCCGCCGGCGTACGCGTAGTTGTAGAGCTCGACGGCGCTGTAGTAGAAGCCGCGGATGGGGCCGTTGTTGCTGACGGTGATGTCGGCCGTGCTCTCGTCGGCATTGCCGCTGCTGCTGCCGGCCTCCTGGTAGATGTACACGCCTTCACTGTCCGTGCCGCGGATCGAGTCGTTGCCGCTGACCGTTACGCTGGCGTCGTTGCTGTCGCCTACGCCGGTCGTGCCGTCATCCTCGGCGTAGCTGTAAATGTAGACGCCGTACTCGGAAACGATGTCGCCGTTATCGTTGACCTCCGTGGTGGCGGTGTTATTGCTGCCGCCGAACACGTAGTTATAGATCTCCACGCCGGTGTCGGCGGAATTGTTCGTCGTGATGTCGCCGTTCCGGTTGACGTTGATGGTGCTGCTGTTGGAGCCACTCGCGTCAAAGTCGACATCCACATACACGCCGTCATCGTCGCCGCCGGTAATATCGCCGTTGTCGCTGATATTGACCGTCGACGTCGTGTGATTCGTCCCGCCATCGTCGGCGTACAGCTCTACGTCGACGGCGATCGAGCCGCCGGACGAGTCGATATCGCTGTTATGGCTGACATCGACGTTATACACGCCGCCGTCGGAACCAGCCCCGGTGTCGTCGGAGTAGATGTAAATCGCGTCCGTGTTGCCCTTGAACAGGTTGTTGGTCACGACAGCGTTGATCTTGCTGCCGTACGTGCTGTCCAGGTCGCCGTACCAGTCCATCTCCACGCCGTAGGAGTAGAGCGCGTTGATGATGTTGCCGTCCACAATGATCGAGTTGGGGGTCAGCACATCATTCGTCGGGTCCGGGTACCCCACCGCGGCGGCCAGGTAGCTGTAGAGGCCGTAATAATCGCCGCTGAGCAGGCTGTTGGTCACAGAGCCGTTCGTCATGTTGGTCGCATAGAACTCCACCGCTGCGTCGCCGACATCGCGGATATCGACGGCGTCGACCACGACGGTGCCGAAGGAGAAGGAGCCGCCGCTGAAGCCGTAGAGGTACAGGCCGTCGTCCGTGACGTTCTGGATGACGAAATGGGAGTCGCCGCCGCCCAGCAGCGAGAAGCTGAAGGTGTTGTGGGAGGCGTCGACCTCCAGCCCGATACCGATGGTCGAACCGTCAGCGTCGACGTCGCCGTCGAGGATCACCCCGGCGCCCACGGCGTCGATAATGACCTCGCGGCTGATGGGGGGCAAGGCGCCCAGGCCGCTCTCCAGGTCAATCACGCCCGGAGTGGCCTCCGAGAAGGTCGCCGTGCGGAACTTGATCACGTCGGCGGCGCCGCCATTCACGGAGTTAATCGCCTCGCGAAGCGTGCAGTTGCCAGTCCCTGCGTTGGGGGCGCCCGAGCAGACCGTGTCGTCGGTGTTCCCCGTGCTGTTCACGACGACGGTGACCGCCGCACCAGCGCGCGCGTTACTCACGTGCATGGCGAACAGCCCGAAGGCGATGGCGGCCACGATACCCGCCAGCAGCGTTCTTACAAAAAGCTGGTGCACTCCAATACGTGTTCGACTTCCTGTCGTATGCACTGTCCTTACCTCCTCCGTGCTATCAACCTCTCAGGTCGTTTCCCCCGCCCAGGGCCGTTCTCGGTGTGGTGTCTGATGTTTGAGGTGCCGGTGGGGCCGCTGAGATGGGCGCGATCCGCTCCGGCGCTCCCCGGTCGTCCCTGACACATCATCAAGCCAATTTTGGCCATAGTCGTCTCTTTGTGTCAACCCTCAGCGACCCTCCGCCGGAGGGCTGCATGTACGGTCTGGGCAATTTCAGCACAGTCGGATCGTTGTGTCAACCGGTGAAACCCCCTCATGGAAGCTAACTGATGATCAATTTTCCCGAATGTTTGCAAACTGAAACACCATACCGACGAGCCGGTACTGCCAATTCATTTTCCAACACAATCGAAACATGTGTCCGAAACTTCGCCAGCGGTCACGAGACCTCGCCAAGCGTCAAGCGTTCGACGCCCATTGCTTCCGCGACGCCCGAGTTCGTGATCTTCCCGCGCACGACATTCGCGCCCGCGATCAGCGCCGGGACCGACTTCACCGCCTCGAAGCCACCTGCCGCGAGCTCGATGACGTACGGCAGCGTCGCGGCCGTCAGCGCCGCGGTCGAAGTGTGAGGCACGCTGCCCGGCATGTTCGCGACCCCGTAGTGCACGACCCCTTGTTCCACGTACACAGGCTCGTCGTGCGTCGTCGGACGCGCCGTTTCCACACAGCCGCCCTGGTCGATATCGACATCCACGATGACGGCCCCTTCTCCCATGCTGCGCACGAGTTCGCGCGACACGAGCTTCGGGGCCATCTCGCCCGCGATCAGCACGCCGCCGATGAGCACGTCAGCGCCCTCGATCGAGCGAGCAATGCTGTACGGCGTCGAGGTGAGCGTCTTCACTCGTCCGGGCCAGCGGTCCTCAATCCGTCGAAGCGGGTCCAGCGTGCGGCCAATGACCGTCACGTCCGCGCCCAGCCCGATTGCAATCGCGCAGGCGTTCGTGGAAACCGTTCCCGCTCCCAGGATCACGACCCGCGCCGGCGGCGCGCCGGGCAGGCCGCCTAGCAGCTTCCCGCGGCCCGGCCCCGGCTTCCGAAGCCATTGCGCCGCCACCTCCGTCGCCATCCGGCCGGCGATCTGGCTCATCGGGACGAGAAGCGGCAGGCTTCCGTCCGCGACCTGTACGGTTTCATACGCGATGGCGATGCAGCCGGACTGCTGGAGGGCTCTCGTAACCTCCGGATTTGGCGCCAGGTGCAGGTAGGTGAACAGGATCAGGCCAGAGTGCGCCCTCGGGAACTCTACGGGGAGAGGCTCCTTCACCTTCACCAACAGCTCGGATTGCCGCCAGACCTCATCCGCGCTCTCGATGACGTCCGCGCCCATCGAGCGGTATGCCTCATCCGGGAAGCCGCTCCCGACGCCGGCCCCCGCCTCGATGAGTACACGATGGCCCGCCCGTACCAGGGCGTCGGCGCCTTCGGGCGTCAGCCCGACGCGAAACTCCTCGACCTTGAGCTCGCGAACCGTGCCCACGATCATACTCGCACCTCGGTTGTCGATTCGGAAGACCTACTCGCCGGCGACCGTGTTGCGGAGCAGGCCGATGGCATCGATCTCCGCTTCGACGACGTCTCCCGGCTGGAGGTACTCCGGGGGCTTGCGCGCGAAGCCGACTCCGGACGGCGTGCCCGTCATCAGCAGGTCCCCCGGCTCGAGCGTCATCCCCTGAGACCAGGCCGAGATCAGCTTCGCGACGCTGAAGATCATGTCATCCGTGCGCGCGTCCTGCTTCGGTTCTCCGTTCACGCGGAGCTGCAGCCGGAGCGCCTGCGGGTCCGGGATTTCGTCCGCCGTCACGATCCAGGGCCCGAGAGGACAAAAGCCGTCGAGGCCCTTGCCCTTGTACCACTGCTGATGGCGCGCCTGGAGGTCTCGTGCCGTTATGTCATTTCCGACGGTGTACCCGAATACAAAGGCGAGCGCCTGATCTTCCGTTATGTCGCGCCCACGACGACCGATGACCGCGACGAGCTCCACCTCCCAGTCGATCCGGCGCGAGACGTGACCATGCCAGGGAATCGCCGCATCCGGGCCGATCACCGTGCTCGGCGGCTTCGTGAAGTAGACCGGCACCTCCGGGATCCCCGTCGTGACACGCGACTCCGACGCGTGCTCAGCGTAGTTCAGGCCCACGCACACGATGTTGCGCGCCGGACGCGGTATCGGCGCGAGCAGCTTCGTTCCGGCGCGAGGTATCGACGAGTCCGAGTCAGTCACCGAACGCGCGGCCTTGAGCGCTGGCTCACCCCGCTCGATGAACGAGAGCATGTCGCCCGGTAGGGCACCGCCGCTTGCTTCCGCGACATCGACGATGCGGTCGCCGGCCAGCAGCCCGAGGCGCGGCTCGCCGGCGCGTTCGTACGTCAGGAGGCGCATGGGCTAGTACCAGCGCGTCGCGATGAGCGCGGCGGCGTGGCGGGCGAGGATGTGAAGCGCCGACTCGTCTTCGTCGCGGAACGGCTCGCTGCCGTCGCGATCGGTGACGTAGAGCGCCCCGCGCAGGTCCTGTTCGACCCAGATGGGAAGGCCGAGCAGCGTCTTCATATCAGGATGCCTGGGCGGGAAGCCGAAGGCCGCCGCGTACGCCTCCAGGTCATCGAGGCGCACCGCCAGGCCGTCTTGCCGCATTGTGCCCAGCGGGCCGTGACCCTGGGGCGCCGCCTTCAGCTTGCGTTCCTCTTCAGCCCCGAGCCCGCTCACGACGAAGCCCTCAACGTGATCGCGGCCGTCGGTCACCGCCAGCGCAGCGTACCGTGCGCTGGTCAGCTCCCGCGCCAGCTCGACAACCTGCTGGAGCGCATCGAGCGGCTTGTTCGGCACACCGCTCTGAACGAGGCGGGCGAGCGCTCGTAAGGCGCGCGCCTCCGAATCGCCGTGATCGCGCGCCGGGGCCCGGGGAGCCGTTGCGGAAGCCATCGATTCCAGCATACTCCCGCTGTCGCCGGCGTGCTACAGCCGGAGCTAGACCGAACGGAGCGCCTGAGAGTCGAGCAGGCTGACGGAGCCACGCCCGAGCTTCACCCAGCCCCGGCGGGCGAACTCGTTAAGCTGTTTATTCACGCTCTCGCGCGTTACGCCCAGCATCGAAGCGAGCTGCGGCTGTGTGACCCTGAGCGGCGCTTCGCCGTGGTCCGCAGCGAGCGCAAGCAGCCGTTTCGCCAGGCGGCGCGGCAGCGCAAAAAACGACAGGTCCGCCAGGGCCTCGTCGGTGCGCCGAACGCGAAGGCTGAGCGCTTCCAGCAGCGCCAGAGCTGCCGACGGCCGCTCCGTCAACCAGCGCCGGAAGTCGTCGCGCCTCACCACCAGCGTACGCGTCGGGCCGGTGGTGATCGCACTTGCGGAGCGAGGGCGCCCGTCCAGCAGTGCCAGATCGCCCACGAACTCCCCCGGCCCAAGCAACGCCACGGTCGCCTCGACGCCGTCGGGCGAGAGGACGGAGATGCGCACCTCACCCTCGATCACGATGTGGAGCGAGTCCCCGGGCGCGGCCTCTGCGAAGATCATCTGCTCTGCCGCGTATGATCGCAGCCGGCCGCGCGACGCGATCGCGCGCAGATCGCCCTTCGATAGCCGGGCGAGCAGCGGAATGTCCCTGAGGAGCTGTTCGTTTTCGATCATCTTGTGTGAAGTAGATCATAGTACGTCCCGCGCCCGGAAGCTATGCTTGGAGGGAGAAAGGCAAGGGACGCCATGTACCTATCCGAACTATCCCGGGCCGCGATCGAGGAACACAACAGGGAAGGCGCGCGATTGGCTCTCCGACGGCAGGCCCTGACGCCGTCGCGAGCCAGCACTCTCAACGTCCAGCATGCCCCACCCCCGTACCGCCACCGGTCGTTCCTGTCGTTCCTCTTTCGCGGCTCACAGACGGCATCGGCTCGATAGACCTCCTGCCCGATGCGCCACCCGGCCTTGAGAGATCCCCCCGCTGGTCTCCCAAGGCCGGGTTTGTGATCAGTTGAGCCCCGCTTTTGCAGGTAGGAGGCTTCGGCTACAATTCGGCGGGCGGCGCCACGCGCCGCGCTTCCCATGGCAGCCAAGAGGAACGCCGGGAACTACTTCGAGGACTTCGCCGTCGGGCAGGTCTTTTACCACGCCATTCCCCGCACGGTCACCGATGGCGACCTCGCGCTGTACATCGCGCTGACAGGCGACCGCCGGCCCCTCCACTGCTCCGCTGAGTTCGCCCGCTCGCTGGGCTTCCAGCGGCAGACAGCGCACGACCTGCTGGTCTTCCACATCGTCTTCGGAAGGACGGTCGGCGACATCACTCTCAACTCGCCGGCGAACCTCGGCTATGCGGACCTCCGCTTCATGGCGACCGTCTACCCCGGCGACACGCTGCACGCCGAGACGGAGGTCATCGGCAAACGCGAGACCTCGCGCGATGCCGTCGGCATCGTCTGGGTGCGCACGCGCGGCTACAACCAGCGCGAGGACCTAGTGCTCCAGTTCTACCGCTGGGCGATGGTGAACAAGCGCGACTCCAAGACGAAGAGCGACGCGAACGATGCGCCGGAGCTGCCGGCGCAGGTCGCCGTCGAGCACCTCGTCGTGCCGGCGGAGCTGGACCTCGCCCGCTTCGACCCCATCGCGACGGGCGGCAACGCACTCTGGGAGGACTACGAGCCCGGCGAGCGCATCCTCCATCCGCAGGGCATGACAATAGAAGAGGCGGAGCACCAGATGGCGACCCGCCTCTACCAGAACAACGCGCGCGTCCATTTCAACGCGCACATGCAGAAGGACTCGCGGCTAGGGCGGCGGATGATATATGGAGGGCACATCATCTCAATCGCCCACGCGATCTCGTACGACGGGTTGGAGAACGCGATCCGCATTCTTGCGTTCAACGGCGGCTCCCACACGAACCCCACCGTCGCGGGCGACACACTCTACGCCTGGACCGACGTCCTCGAGCGTATCGATCTCGGACGGCAGGACTGCGGCGCGCTGCGGCTGCGTCTCGTAGCGCTGAAGGACCTCGACCCGAACGAGGAAGCCGTCGAGCTGAAGACGAAGGACGCGAACGGCCGGGAGCAGTACCACCCGAACGTGGTGCTGGACCTCGATTACACCGTGCTGATGCCGAAAAGGAACCGATAGTGGCGAGTTCTTCTTCCCACCCGCCCGCCCAGAGAGGTCATTGGGAATCTGGGGGGACACCCCCCAGACCCCCCGGCAGAAGGGCCTTGCCCCTCTGCACTCCCCTTGCTTCGCGGCGAAACGGAGGCTTCCGACGATGACGAAGCTGGCCGAAGAGACGGCTCTCGCGTCCGCGCGGCGCCTCGCCGACGCCGCCGACGTGGCCGTCCAGGCGGCACTGGAGGCCGGCGCGCGCCTCACCAACGGCGGCAAGGCGATCGATGAGCACCAGGTGCACGCCGAGCGCCTCGCGCAGCTTGCGACCCAGGCGCGCGCGGCCGAGCAGCTCGTCGGCTATGCAGAGCGCCGGGCCGCAGCGGGCGCGCCCGACGCATTTGCCGAGGAGCAGGCGCTGGCCTTCGCCGCCGAGGTCGTCCATGCGCTCCGTTCCGCCAACGAGGCCGGCCCCGGTTCCTTCGGCATCGGCGACAAGCTGGACGACCCGGCGTTGCGCGAGCTGATCCGCTCCGGGCTGAGCGACGTCCGCTTCCGCTCGATCGGGCAGCGCGTACTCGAGGCGCGCGGCGCCCATGCGACCGAGCTCGACGACGCCGCCGCGACGCTCGTGCGCGACAGCGCGCGTTCGTTCGCGAAGGCGGAGATCGTCCCGATCGCGCAGGAGATGCACCGGCAGGACCATCTGGTGCCGGAGGCGCTGATCAAGAAGATCGCCGAGCTGGGCCTCTTCGGCAGCTCGATCCCCGAGGCGTACGGCGGCACGGAGATGGGCTACCTCACGATGGTCGTGCTCACCGAAGAGCTGTCCGCCGCGTCACTCGTCGCGGGCAGCCTGATCACACGATCCGAGATCCTCATCCGCGCGCTAATCCAGGGAGGCACCGAGGAGCAGCGCCTGAAGTGGCTGCCGCGCATCGCGACGGGCGATCTGATCGTGGGGATCAGCATCACCGAGCCGGACGTCGGCTCCGACGTGGCGTCCGTGCAGTGCCGCGCGACGCGGGGCGAGCGCGACGGTAAGCCCGGCTGGTTCATCGAAGGGCCGAAGGCGTGGTCAACGTTCGCCGGTCGCGCGAACATCCTCGCCCTGCTCGCGCGCACAGATCCCGACCCGGCATCGGGCCACCGCGGGCTCTCCCTCTTCATCGTTGAGAAGGACCCGTTCGACGGGCACCACTTCGTGCAGACGCAGTCGGGAGGCGGCTCGATCACCGGCACCGCGAACCCGACGCCCGGCTATCGCGGCATGCACTCGTACACGCTCGCTTTCGACCGCTACTGGGTGCCGGACGACAACCTGGTCGGCGGCGAGGGCGGGCTGAACAAGGGCTTCTATCTCCAGATGGGCGGCCTCGCGGCAAGCCGGCTGCAGACGGGCGGCCGCGCGACGGGCGTGGGGCAGGCGGCGTTGGAGAAGGCGTGCGCGTACTCGCTCGAACGCAAGCAGTTCGGCAAGCGGATCGCGGACTACCAGCTCACGCAGCACAAGATCGGCCGCATGGCGACGCACGTCGCGGCGGGCCGGCACCTCACCTACGCCGCCGCGCGCGCGATGGCGATTGACGAGTCGGCCGCGGGCGGCCTCGAGCCCGCGATGAGCAAGCTCTTTGCGTCGGACGTAGCGGTCTGGGTCTCGCAGGAGGCGCAGCTCATCCACGGCGGCTGGGGCTACAGCGAAGAGGACCCGGTCGCGCGCTACGTGGTCGATGCCCTGGTGCTGCCCATCTTCGAGGGCGCGAAGCCCATCTTGGAACTCAAGATCATCGCCCGCCAGCTGCTGGCGGGGTAAGAATAAGAGCGTGGCCAGCCAACCATCGCCCTCAGCCCAGCCGCTCGAGTTCGTGATCGCCCGCGCGGTAGCGACCGCCTCGATCGCCGGATTCCTGGCTGGCATGATCGCAGGCGGAGCCGGCTCGCGCCTCGCCATGCGTATCGTCGCCCTGACCGCCGGAAGCGCGGATCAGGGATCCATCACCGAGTTCGAGGCCACCGTCGGTGAGATTACCGCCGGCGGCACGATCTTCCTGATCCTGGCGGGCGGACTCGTCGGCGTCGTGGGCGGGCTCGTCTATCTGGTCCTCCGCCGCTGGGTTGCCGATGCCGGGCCGTCGCGTGGGTTGGTGTTCGGGGCGCTCATCTTGGCGATGCTGGGCTCGACCATCGTCGACGGCGGCAACCCCGACTTCCACCTCTTCGGCACGCCGGCGCTCAACGTCGCCATGTTCGCGTCCTTCTTCATCGTTTTCGGGCTGCTCGTCGCGCCGATCTT
>CAYQLM010000033.1:21116-28150 GCA_964418365.1 uncultured Dehalococcoidia bacterium | reverse complement strand
CCCGCGCGCGAGCACCGTGCCGGGCCTGGTCGACTCGTGGGTCGAGCTGCACAAGCGCCGCGGCTCGCGCCCGCTGTCCGAGCTGCTCAAACCCGCGATCGACCTCGCGAACGACGGCTTCCCCGTCTCGACGCACCTCTCCGTGCAGACGGCCGTGCTGGAGCAGCGCACGGCGAACGCGCCCGGCCATCCAATCCGGCAGCTCTTTCTCGCCGACGGCGCGCGCCGCTACCGCCGCGGCGAGACGATGCGCCAGCCGCAGCTCGCGGAGACGCTCGCCGCGATCGCGCAGGACGGCCGCGACGGCTTCTACGGCGGCCGGATCGGTCGCGCCATGGCCGACGCGATGCACGCGGAAGACGGCCTGATCGACGAAGAGGACCTCGCCGGGCCGCAGGCGCACTGGCACGAGCCAACGTCGACGACGTACCGCGACTGCACGATCTACGAGCAGGCGCCGCCGTCGCAGGGACTGATCGTGCTCATGGCGCTCAACATCGTCGAGCACTTCCCGCTCGCTGACTGGGGCCTCGCCAGCGCCGACGCGGTCCACGTCATGTCCGAGGCCGTCCGCCTGGCGTTCGAGGACACGCGCAAGCTGCTCGCCGATCCGCTCGTCGCCGACGTGCCCATCGACCGGCTGCTCTCGAAGGAGCACGCAGCACAGCGCGCCCGCGAGATCGACATGTCGCGCGCAAGGACCAGCGCCGTGCCCGCCGGCAGCGACACAACGTCGTTCGTCGTTGCGGACGAGAACAAGGCCGTGGGTTTCATCCAAAGCGTCTTCGGCGTCTGGGGCAGCGGCTTCGTCGTGCCGGGCACGGGCGTGCTGATGAACAACCGCATGCTCGGCTTCAGCGCCGATCCCGCGCATCCAAACTGCGTCGCGCCGCGCAAACGAGCGGTACACACGCTGAACAACTTCCTCGCCGTGCGCGACGGCCGTTTGCTCGTCGGCGGCGGTACGCCCGGCGCCGACTTCCAGGTGCAGCAGAACATGCAAACGATCGCGGGTGTCCTCGACTGGCAGCTCGACCTGCACAGCGCGATCAACGCGCCGCGCTGGGCCTGCACCGCCGACGGCCGCCTCGCCATGGAGAGCCGCTTCCCGGAGGAGACGATCGTCGAGCTAGAGCGTCGCGGCCACCGGGTGCAGCGCGTCGGTCCGTGGGACACGCCGGTCGCGCGCAGCCAGGTTGTCAGCTCTCTACCAGACTCCGGCTGGGCCGTCGCCTCCGACCTCCGCAGCGAAGGCCTGGCGCTGGCGTACTAGCTCGGGCGAAAGCTAAACGCGGTAGCTGCAGACCTTCAGGTCTGCCAAACGGGCAGGGCTAAAGCCTGCAGCTACCGGCCTTGTAGCCGGTCAGCTTATAATGCACCGGCCCATGTCTAGCGAAGAAGCCGCGTTCCTCTCCGCCGCCGAGCTGCTCGCCGCCTACGCACGGCGGGAGCTCTCGCCCGTCGAGGCGGCCGAGGCCACGCTGCGCCGCATCGACCGGCTCAACCCGGCGCTCAACTCCTACATCTGCGTCGATCACGAAGGCGCGCTTGCCGCCGCGCGCGACGCCGAGCGCAAATGGCTGCAGCCGGGCGAGAAGCCGCTCCTTTGCGGCGTCCCGATCTCGATCAAAGACATCCTCTACACCACCTGGCTACCCACGACGCACGGCTCGCTCATCTTCAAGAACTACCGCCATCACCAGAACTCGCCGGCCGTCCACCGCGTGCTGGCCGCGGGCGCGGTCGTGCTCGGCAAGACGAACACGCCGGAGTTCGGCCTGCTCGACGTGACGCGCAACCGGCTCATCGGCGAGGCGGTCAACCCCTGGGACCTCGAACGCACCGCCGGCGGCTCGAGCGGCGGTGCGGGCAACTCCGTCGCGGCCGGGCTCGGCCCGCTCGCAATCGGCACGGACGGCGCCGGCTCGATCCGCATTCCGGCGTTTTACAATGGCATCTACGGGCTAAAGCCGACGTTCGGCCGCATCGCCCACGATGGCTGGCGCGGCGCACCACATACGTCGTGCCAGGGGCCGATGACACGTACTGTCCGCGACGCAGTGCTCCTCATGCAGGCGATCTCCGGCCCCGATCCGCGCGACTGGCTCTGCATCCCGGACGCAGCGCCCAACTTCCTCGACGCCCTCGACCAGCGACCGCTCGCCGGCACGCGCGTCGCCTACAGCATCGATTACGGCCACATGGATGTCGATCCTGAGATCCGGCGGTCGGTCGAGGATGCAGCGAAGCTGCTGCGCGATCTCGGTTGCGAGCTGATCGAGTCGCACCCGCCGCGTCAGGAGCAGGCCGCCGGGCTCTCGCTCTCGTCGCCCGAAGAGTACGCCTACGCGCGATCGATCAAACCCGACTTCGACGAGCACTTCGACGACCTCACCGACTACGGCCGGCGCGCGATCGAGGCCGCGCTCGCAACACCCGCCTGGCAGTTCGCCGACGCGACGCGCCGCCGCGAGGTGTGGGCCGCCGCCGTCAACCGCTGGTTCCGTGACTTCGATTACTTTCTCGCGCCGGTGATGAGCATGCCCGCGCCCCGCTGCGACGCGCCACACTTGCAACAGAAGTACCCGTGGCCCGGCAACTTCCTGCCCATCTTCAACGCGAACGGCAGCCCCGCCGCGTCGATTCCGTTCGGCTTCCACAGCAACGGCGCGCCGCTCGGCATCCAGATCGCGGGCCGCGTTGGCGATGACGTCGGCGTGCTGCGCCTGTCGGCGGCGATCGAAGCAGCGCGACCGTGGGCGGACCGCTGGCCCGCGTTCGCGACAGAACACACAACGGCACGTGCGCTCGAAGGCGCGGCGCGCCAGTAGCACAAGAGTAGGAGAACGACGACACATGGCTGAACAGCTCATCGTTGTACCGCTCGACGGCTCGGACCTCTCCGAGCGCGCCATCCCGTACGCAACGTTGTTCGCGAAGACGTTCGGCGGCCGCCTCCTGCTCGTCACAGTCTGGGAAGGCGCGGAAGAAACGCTGGTAAGGGCGCTGCCGGCTGTCGCCGACGATCTCTTCAAGGAGGGCGAACGCTACTACGAGAAGTATCTCGCCGGCGTGGCCGAGCGCTACATGGCCGACGGGGTCAAGATCGACGCTGAGGTGCTGACCGGTCAGCCGGCCGACGCGATCCTCGGGCTCGTGGAAGACAGGCACGCAGCCCTGCTCGCTCTCGCCACGCACGGCCGCTCCGGGCTGGGCCGCTGGTGGTCGGGCAGCGTGGCCAGCGAGGTCGCGCAGCGCGCCCGCGTACCAAGGCTGATCGTCGGCCCGAAGGTACTCGCGCAGCCGGCCAAGGCGATCAAGGTCGATGGCGTGCTCGTGCCGCTCGACGGTTCGCAGCTCGCCGAGTCCGCGCTTGACGCGGCTCTGCGCATCGCGAAGCAGTACGGCGCGGCGTTGCACATCGTGCAGGTGATCGCTCCCGTATCGCAGACGTTCCTCTTCGACATGCCCGCCGTCGCGGCGGTCGACATCGTCGGCGAGATACAGAAGGGTGCAGAAGAATATCTGGCAGGCCTGGCGCAGCGCCTCGGCAAGGACCTGGCGGTCAAGACCGCCGTCCTGCGCGGCCAACCCGCCGACATCCTCGCCGACTTCGTCACCGACAACGGCATCGATCTCGTGGTGATGGCCTCGCACGGCCGTGGCGGGCTCGTCCGTGTCGCGCTTGGCAGCACCGCCGACCGCATGCTCCAGAGCGACGCGCCGGTCTACCTCGTCCGGCCTACAGACCAAGATGCGTGATCGCGCCGGTCCGTAGGTTCTCTTGAACCAGCCGTCCCCGTTCCGTAACCGCTTGGGCTACTTCGACGCCGGGACCTTCGCGCCGTGGCAGCGGCTCGTCACCGGCGGCCTTCTGCTTCTTGCGCTGGTCGCCTTCGGCGTTGCCGGCTACATGATCATCGAAGGCTGGTCGTTCCTTGATGCGCTCTTTATGACGGTAACCACGATCACTACGGTCGGCTTCAGTGAAGTGCATCCGCTTGGCACCGGCGGGCGTATCTTCACCGTCTTTGTGATACTCTTTGGCGTCGGTGTCGCCTTCTATCTGCTCACCACCATCGTCCAGGCCGCGGTCGAAGGTGAGCTGGCACAGGCGCTCGGCATCCGCCGCATGCAACAGAAGATCGAAGCGCTGCGCGAACACTACATCCTCTGCGGCTTCGGCCGCGTGGGCGAGGAGATCGCCCGCGAGTACGGAGACCGCGGCGTTCCATTCGTGATCATCGAGAACAATCCGGAAGCCGTTTACCGTGCCCAACAGCAGGGCTTCCTCCTCATCGAAGGCGATGCCACTCAGGACGCCCTGCTAGAGCGCGCCGGCATCCGGCACGCCCGCGCGTTACTCGCCGCGTCGGACTCCGATGCCGGCAACACCTACATCACGCTCACCGCCAAGGCGCTCCGGCCCGATCTATTCGTCATCGCGCGGGTTGGCAACCCGGAGGGCGAACCGCGCGTCGCTCGCGCGGGCGCCGAACGCGTCATCTCCCCATACAAGCTGGCGGGCCGCCGCATGGCGCTCTCCGCGCTTCAGCCGCTCACGGTCGACTTCTTCGACGTGCTTGCGTCAGGGCGTCAGAGCGAACAGCTGCTGGCCGAGCTGGTTGTGACCGAGCAATCAGAGATGGCCGGCCACACCGTGCACGACGTGCTGCATCGCTGCAGCGCCACGTCGCTGCTTGCGATCCAGCACCCCGACGGCGCGCTCGTCGTCGGCCCGCCCGACGCGCACGTGATCAACCTCGGGGACCGGCTGATCCTGCTCAGCAACGAGCCAGACATCGAAACGCTGGGCCGCCAGACCGCGGGCTAGCTCAGCCTGCCAGCTGCCGCAGCACGAACTGCAGGATGCCGCCGTGCCGGTAATAGTCCGCCTCCACCGGCGTATCGATGCGGCACGTCACCGTAAACGACGTCTCGTTGCCATCGTCGGCGATCGCGCGCACGACAAGCTTCTTGCGCGGCGATAGGCCCTCGGCGATCCCGGCGATCTGATACCGCTCGCGGCCCGTGAGCCCGAGCGACTCGATCGACTGCCCCGCCGCAAACTCGAGCGGCAGCACGCCCATCCCGATCAGGTTACTCCGGTAGATCCGCTCGAAGCTCTCCGCTATCGCAGCGCGCACGCCGAGCAGCGCCGGCCCCTTCGCTGCCCAGTCCCGAGACGAGCCAGTGCCGAACTCCTTGCCCGCCAGCACGATCAGCGGCACGCCTTCGCTCTGGTAGCGCTGCGCTGCGTCGTAGACCGAGAGCTCCTTACCGTCGGGGACGTGCTGCGTCCACCAGCCCTCTTTGTCCGGCGCCAGCTTGTTGCGCAGCCGCACGTTGGCGAAGGTGCCGCGCATCATCACTTCGTGATTGCCGCGCCGCGAGCCGTACGAGTTGAAGTCCTTCACCTCGACTTCGTGCTGGTAGAGGTAGCGCCCCGCCGGGCTGCCCTTCGCGATCGGTCCCGCGGGCGAGATGTGGTCCGTCGTTACCGAGTCGCCCAGCACCGCCAGCACACGCGCGTCGATGATGTCACGCAGCGGCGCCGGCTCGCGCGTCAGGCCGTCAAAGAACGGCGGCAGCCGCACGTACGTCGACGTGGGGTCCCAGGCGAAGTGCTCGCCCGCCGGCACCTCGAGCGACCTCCACTCATCGGTGCCCTCGAAGATCGCTCCGTACTCGCGACGGAACATGTCCGAGCTCACGTTGCGCACCGCTTCGTCGACCTCCTGTTCCGACGGCCAGATGTCGCGCAGGAACACCGGCGTTCCGTCCGCCGCCGTCCCGAGCGCCTCGTTCTGCAGATCGAGGTCCATGCGCCCCGCCAGCGCGTACGCGACGACCAGCGGCGGCGACGCGAGATAGTTCGCGCGCACCTGCGGATGAATGCGTCCTTCGAAGTTGCGGTTGCCCGACAGCACCGCCGCGACGACGAGGTTCGCTTCGTCGACCGCGCTCGCGATCGGGTCCGGCAGCGGGCCCGAGTTGCCGATACACGTCGTGCAGCCGTAGCCGGCCAGATAAAAGCCGAGCTGCTCCAGATCCGGCAGCACGCCTGCTTTCGTTAAGTAATCGATCACCACGCGGGAGCCGGGCGCCAGGCTGCACTTCACCCACGGCTTCGCGCGCAGCCCGCGCTCGACGGCCTTCTTCGCCAGCAGGCCCGCGCCGAGCATGACGTCCGGGTTCGAAGTGTTGGTGCAGCTCGTGATCGCCGCGATCACGACCGACCCGTGGCCAATCGCGAACGAGTCGCCCCCCAGCGTTACCGGCGTGCGCTTGCCCAGCGGCGCCAGCTCTTCGTCGCCCTCGATGTCGGGCTCTTCGGCCGAGCCGCCTTCGCCTAGCCACGTGGCGAGGCGTTCGTGGTTGATCCCGGTGTCTTTGAAGTTCAGCATCGTCGCCAGCTCGCGCCGGAACGAGTTCTTCACGTCGGACAAGCGCACGCGGTCCTGCGGCCGCTTCGGCCCGGCGAGCGACGGCTCCACCGTCGATAGATCGAGCGCGAGCGTGTCGGTGAACATCGGGTCGGGCGTCGCGTCGGTGCGGAAGAGGCCCTGCTCCTTGCAGTACGCCTCGACGAGCGCGACCTGCCGTTCGTCGCGAGCCGTCAGCCGCAAGTACGCCAGCGTCTCGTCATCGACGGGGAAGAAGCCGCACGTCGCGCCGTACTCCGGCGACATGTTCGCGATCGTCGCGCGGTTGGCGAGCGGCAGGTTCGACAGCCCGGGGCCGTAGAACTCGACGAACTTCTCGACGACGCCGCGCGCGCGCAGCATCTGCGTCACGGTGAGGACGAGGTCGGTCGCGGTGACGCCCTCCTGCAACGCGCCCGTCATCTTGAAGCCGATCACTTCCGGGATCAGCATCGAGATCGGCTGGCCGAGCATCGCCGCCTCCGCCTCGATGCCGCCCACGCCCCAGCCGAGCACGCCTAGGCCGTTGATCATCGTCGTGTGCGAGTCCGTGCCGACGAGCGTGTCGGGATAGGCCATCGTCGCGCCATTCGTGCGCGTAAACACCAC
>CAYQLM010000033.1:0-21106 GCA_964418365.1 uncultured Dehalococcoidia bacterium | reverse complement strand
GGTTCACCTGGTGCACGATGCCGGAGTCCGGCGGCACGACGCGGAAGTTATCGAACGCCGCCTGCGCCCAGCGCAGCAGCGCGTAGCGCTCGATGTTGCGCTCCATCTCGCGCCGCGCGTTCAGCTCGACCGCCTCCGGCGTGCCGAAGTAATCGACGATCACCGAGTGATCGATCACGAGATCGACTGGCACGAGCGGGTTGATGCGCTTCGCGTCGCCGCCCAACGCGCGCATCGCGTCGCGCATCGCCGCGAGATCGACGACGCAAGGGACGCCGGTGAAGTCCTGCAGGAGCACGCGCGCCGGCATGAACGCAATCTCGCGGTCCGGCTGCGCGTCCGGGTTCCAGCGCGCAACCGCCTCGACGTCCTCGGCGTGCACGACGCGCCCGTCTTCGCGGCGCAGCAGGTTCTCGAGCAGGATGCGCAGCGAGAACGGCAGCCGCTCGACGTGGCCCACGCCCGCCTCCTTCAGCGCAGCGAGCCGGTGGATGCCGTACGACGCCTCGCCCACGCGCAGCGTTGCACTCGAGCCAAAGCTATCGTTCGCCATGCGGGGCTCCTTCTATGGGTATGGTAGCGCACGAGGAACTAGCGGCCAGCGGTTGAAGCGGAGTCCGTCCTCGTAGGGACAGAGCTGAAGCTCTGTCCTTCCCTTCGCCCTCAGGCAGAGGGGAAGGGGAGAGGGCGCACCATGCCGCTTCCTGTCATTCCGAGCGCAGCGACCTGTCCGCCTCAGGAGGAGGAATCTGTCGAGACAAGGCAGGCCATCCACACCCGCCGACGCTCGACGATGCCCCTCGCCCTCGGGGAGGGGAGTCAGGGAAAGGGCGCCTGCACCTGCCACTTCCTCCGCCCGGAAGGGTGCTGGGCGACTAGCGTTTTGGCACACAATATCCCCACTTAGTGTGAGCTGTTACCGTGTAGAAACTTGCGGGCGCCAGGCGCTCGACCCGTTCTTCAGCGACCACTAACCCCGCGGTACAATCTGAGACAAACGGCAGCTTGCCAAGCCAGGTGCTCTGAGTGAACTCATGAAGCAGGAGATTCGCTTCGTGACTACCGCGGACGGCGTGCGCGTCGCCTGCGCGTCCGCGGGTGCAGGTACGCCACTGGTGAAGGCGCCCACCTGGCTCAGTCATGTTGGCATGGACGCCGAAAGCCCTGTCTGGCGTCACTGGTGGGAAGCACTAGCCAACGACCATTACTTTGTCCGATTTGACCAGAGAGGCTGCGGCCTCTCTGACCGGGCAATCCCAGAGCTTTCGTTCGCCACCTGGGTCAGCGATCTGGAATGTGTTGTCGATGCGTTCGGACTCGGCCGGTTCGTGCTCCTTGGCATGTCCCAAGGGGGACCGATAGCAGTTGAGTATGCTACGCGCCATCCGGAACGCGTCAGCCACTTAGTGATCGTCGGAGGTTATGCGAAGGGATGGGCGAGGCGTGAGCAACCGAAAGATGAGCACTTGGCGCTCCTTACTCTGATTAAGCGAGGATGGGGAACGGACAACCCTGCGTTTCGACAAGTCTTCACCTCTCAATTCATGCCAGATGCAACTGCTGACCAGATGAGGTGGTTCAACGAGCTGGAACACGTGTCAAGCTCGTCAGAGAACGCCTTTAACTTCCAGACGGAAGTAGGCAAAATCGACGTGACCGAAAGCGCCAAGCGTGTTCAGGTCCCAACGGTTATCTTCCACAGCCGCGACGACGCCAGGGTACCATTTGAACAAGGCCGCGAGCTCGCCGCATTGATCCCCACAGCTCGCTTCGTAGCGCTCCCGAGCAGCAATCACATCCTCCTGGAGGACGAGCCGGCCTGGCAAATATTCCTGGGCGAGCTGAAGCCCTTCTTGGCCGAACCCGCGACGGCGGATGCGCTCCCGGGCCTGCAGGCTGTGGCCCACAATCTTACAAGGCGAGAGCTAGAAGTGTTGCGGTTGATCGCGGGTGGGAAAACAGACCGACAGGTCGCCGATGAACTCTCTCTCAGTGTGCGCACCGTCGGGAACCACGTAAAGAACATCCTGGATAAGACCGGGTGCAGCAACCGTACCGCGGCCGCGATCTGGGCCACAAAGATAAACCTCTTGTAACGCGCCGCTTGCGCGCGTGAGTAATCCTACGCACTGAGCTCAACATTCCTGCTTGGGGATTCGTCATCGAAATGACGATTCCTCCCGATGCCTACCTGTCCTCGGGTCGCGTATTGTCGCCTCAGGGAATGGCAAACAAAGGCTGAAGAGGAGGAAAGACATGAAGCGCCATGCGATCACGGGCCACGGAAGGGTCCGGCTCAATGTGGTAGAGGCCGGCAACCACACAGGTCGACCGATACTCTTCATCCACGGCTGGTCACAGAGCAATCTCTCTTGGGCGAAACAGTTCGCCTCACCGCTGGCTGAACGATTTCGTTTGGTCGCCCTGGACCTCCGCGGTCACGGAGACTCGGACAAGCCTGCCGATGGCTATGGCGACTCGCAGGCCTGGGCTGGCGACATCGGGGCTGTACTAGACCACTTGTCGCTGAACGGGGCAGTGCTCGCCGGATGGTCGTATGCCGGCCTAATCATGAACGACTACGTCCGGCTCTACGGCCAGCAGCGGCTGGCTGGGCTTTGCTATATCGACGCGGCGACTGACCTGGGCGTGGACATGCCGTACAAGTTTCTCGGCGCCAGTTGGAACGGGTTACTGCCGACTCGCCAAGACTCTGTTGCCGGCACAGTCTTCAGCGAGAACGCCGAGGAGGTGGCCAAGGCGATGCGCATGTTCCTGCGTGGCTGCTTTGCCAATCCGCTCCCTCTGGACGAAGAGATGATGATGCTTGGATTCAATCTCCAGTGTCCGTCTCGCGTTCGTGCCGGGCTCTTCAACCGGACGGCGGAAAACGACGACCTCCTCACCCAATTGACGCTCCCCGTCCTTGTTGTTCACGGCGACGCGGACGAGGTCGTAAACATCGAGACGGGTCGCCACATCTCGTCGACGGTGAAGGGTGCTTCGATGTCCGTCTACAGCGGGGCTGCCCACGCTCCGTTTTGGGAGCAGCCAGAGCGGTTCAATGCCGAGCTCGCTGACTTCGTGTCTTCTCTCTGAATGGGCATGCCCGCCCACACGATGCAGCCTGAGTGTGACCTGTTGCCGTGTAAGCCCGACGCCGACTCAGTTTCCGCCCTTCGTCTGTTGAACGCTCTCCGGCCCGCGCTCCGCGATCGCCGCCAGCGCAGCGAGCATCCACCGGCGCAGCCCGGACCGCGTCACCTTGGGCTCCGCGAGCGCGGCGTCCAGCGCCCGGACTGCGGCGATCATAGACGCCTCGCGGTGCGCGAAGACGGTTCCCCCGGAGCGACGGCCAGCCTGCGGGATACTGTTCCTGCAGCCAGTCGACCACAGCGCGTGGCGTGTGCTTCGCGGGGTCGGACTTTCCATTGCCCGGCTAGGCTAGCGGCCACGCGTGCAGTATTGGTGGCACTTTTCGCCGAGGGCTAGTAACGCTTCGCGCTGCGTGATACAATCGGCGCTGCCCAAGGATGAGGCACCATGGCGTGAGGGGGTGGCACGTGGTCAAAATCGCATCGTTCAACGTCGAGAATCTTTTCGCCCGGCCAAAGGTATTCAAGACGGCCAAGTGGTCCGAGGGCGAGCCCATCTTGAAGGCCTACGCCGACGTCAACGCCCTCTTTGCGAAGGCTTCCTACAGCGCAGCCGACAAGCGCAAGATCCGTGATCTGCTCGTGAAGCTCGACATCTATTTCGTCAACGACCAGGGAGCAGTTCGGCGTAGGGAAACCCAGTCCCCGAAGTGGGCGTTGCTGCGGGCGAACCGCGGCAAGTTCGACCGCCAGCCGGAGGACAGGATTCAGAGCATGGAGATTGTCGCGAATGGTCGTAGCGACTGGATTGGCTGGGTCGAACTCGCCAAGGAGCCGACCGACGAAACGGGCACGCGGCTGACGGCAAAGGTCATTCATGACGTGGACGCTGACATCATCGCCATTGTCGAAGCCGAGGACCGGCCGTCACTTGTGCGGTTCAACGAAGAACTTCTCGGGGGGCGCTATCGCCACGCCATGCTTGTCGATGGCAACGACGAACGAGGCATCGACGTTGGGCTGATGACAGGCCCGAACTTCGAGATCGAATCGATTCGGTCGAACGTCGACGCCGAGGACGGCGTCGGCACAATCTTCAGCCGGGACTGCCCCGAATACAGGGTACGGACTCCCAGCGGTGCAACGGTCTACGTCCTGGTGAACCACTTCAAGTCTAAGTCGGGCGGCGGAGGGCAAAAGCGCCAGCGCCAAGCCGCCGAGGTACGCCGTTTCGCCGACCGTCTGATCGCCCAGAACCACCACGTCGTCATCTTGGGCGATTTCAATGAGGGTCCTCCAACCGGCAGTAGCCAAGCTGTGAACCTCAACCCGTTGTACGCCAACAGCAGTCCGCTTGTCGACTGTTACTCGCTCGCCACGTTCTCGGTCGGCGGCCGCCCCGGGACGTTCGACTCGTGTGGCCTGAGCAACCGGTTTGATTACATGTTCATCTCTCAGAGCTTGCAGCCTTTCTTCCAGCGAGGAGGGCTGTTCCGAAAGGGGCTGTGGGGCAGCCGAAAGACGCGCCCGACGGACTGGGACACCTACCCGGACATCACAAAGTCGACCGAGCAAGCTTCCGACCACGCAGCCGTGTTCATAGACCTGAACATCTAGCACTATTCCTTCGATTTCATGTGCTTTGTCGGACGGCCAAACGCGCCAATGATGTACTGCCGTCGCAAACGACGACGGACACTATTGTCACATATCGTCAGCCAGGATTGCTGAAAGGCGCTATTGAATCTGAGCGATCAAGACGGGGTCGCTCGTCGGCTGACGACTACCTCCAGCGGGCTCCTCGGTTACGGCAACCGCGCTCGCGTTGGAGAGGTCGGCCACAAACGCGCTAGGCTCACCCGCCGAAACGAGCCCAAGGCTCACGGGCCCAGTCGAATGGATTTGCCACGCCTGGTACGCTCGACCCGCAGGCAGCGCGGGCAATTCCAGCCTCAGCACACCCAGGTGGTGATCGCTCGAATAGACCAACTCGCCAGAGCCCCCGCTCCCGGTCAGCGTCGCAGTCATCGTCTGTGAGTTGGTCCCTCTGCCCAGCTGCAGGACAAGGTTCCAACCCAGCATGCCCATCAGTCCCAAGAACAGGGCCGCCGCGACGAGGTAGGGCACAAACTGACGTCGAGCGATACGCGGCGCCTTATAAGCGACCTTCGAAGGCGCGGTGGGCGCACGTCCGCCGGCAGCGATTGCGTCGAGGACACGGACGCGCAGCAAAGGTGAAGGCTCGCGTTCGTCCGCAAGCATCGGCAGCCGGTCGACGACCTGCAGGTTCGCTGCAAGGCCTTTGTCATGCCGCCGGCACGAGGCCAGGTGCTTCCGTACCACATCTGACTCCTCGGAGCCGAGAGCGGAGAGCGCGAAGGCGGCAAGCAACTCATCCAATTCTTCGCACGTCATGCCGGCTCCTTTGCCAGGACCTTCCGCATACGATCGAGCGCGAGCCGCAGCCGGCTCTTCGCGGTTCCGACGGGGATGCCCTGTTGGTCCGCCATTTCCACAACGGTGAGCCCCCCGAAGTATGTCAGCTCGATTGCCTGACGCTGTTCCCGCGGTAGCTCCGCAATCGCCCGTCGGATCACGTCGCGCTCCTCGGCGGCAGAAGCGAACTCTAGCGGGTCGGCCGCATTCGACGCGAACGGCTCCATCGCATCGATGTTCTCCGAGCGATTCGTCCGCTTGCGCAGTGCATCGATCGAACGGCGGTGGACAATCGTGAGCAGCAATGCGCGCGCCGACCCACGGCTCGGGTCGAGCCGATCGGCTTGGCGCCAGACGGTGAGAAAAGACTCCTGCACGATATCCTCCGCCTCCCCCGGGTCGCGGAGCACGCGATACGCCAGGCCGAAGGCGAGCCGGGCGTACGCATCGTATAGCGAGGCCAGGGCGTCGCGCTCACCGCGCCGCAAGCGCCCGATGAGCTCAACGTCCTCTCGATCAGTAGTTCGTATGGGGGAGACCGCGGGATCAGGTGGCGAATCAGCCATGCCGGGGTCGACCGCCTCCTAGAACTGACACTTGAGCCGGAGTATAGCATCTGCGCCTCGTATAGCCGATGCCCAGTGATCCAGCGCGTCCTTTCGCGCGAATAACCACTTGAGTAGCCCAACGGCACAGGTGGCTGGGCCCGCTGCCGCGCCGACGGGAGGTCAACGCAAAGAATGGAGGTACAGATGATCAAACGTCTCTTACTCTTGTGTGCGGTGGTCGCAACGCTGGCCGGCGTGATCATGGCGATCACGGCCAACGCGGCCGACCACCGCGATTCGCCGTCTGTGGAGAATGACCCGTCGGCCGACATCGCCGACGTGTACGCCTTCCGCAGCCCGGCGAACAACGACAACCTGGTCGTCGCGCTCGACGTCAACGGCGTTACCGCGCCGGCTGACCTGCGCAACTTCGGCCAGGACGCCTCGTACCTAATCCACGTAGACACCAACGGCGACCTGAACGCCGACGCGAATGTGAAGGTCACGTTCTCCGGCAGCACATTCTCGGTCGCGGGTCTCGGCAGCACGCCGATCACAGGTGACGTCACACCACCCGGATCGACCACGCCGAAGATCACAGACGCGAATGGCATCAAGGTCTTCGCAGGCCCGCGCGACGACCCGTTCTTCTTCGACCTACCCGGGTTCAAGAACTTCGTCGCGCACCCGCAAGCGCCGGCCAAAGGCCTACGTCCGGCCGGTGAAACGCCCGTCGATTTCTTCGCGGGCACCAACATCTCATCCATCGTCATCGAGCTGCCGATCACCGCACTGACTGGCGCCCCGACGTCCAACACCGGGACGATCAAGGCCTGGGTCAGTACCGAGCGGGCCGGCACGCAAGTCGACCGCATGGCGATCCCTGCGATCAATACGGCGCTTATCCCGGCAGGCATGAAGGACAATTTCAACCACGGAAGCCCCGCCACGGACGAGGCGCAGTTCCGCCCGACAGCGCAGTCGACGATCGACACGTTGCGTGGAGTGGTCGATGGTCTCTTCGGTACGCCCCAGGACGGCGGCCCTCTGGGCAACCTTACATCCCAGCAGGTCGCGACCGCCCTCATTCCGGATATCGTGACGATCGACTTCTCGAAGCCTGTGCAGTTTCCGAACGGGCGCAGGCTGCAAGATGACGTGATTAACGCCGCGCTCGGCGTTGTCCTCAACCGCGGCGGGTCCGCTGGCATCTCCGACGCCGTCGACAGCAACGACGAAGCGTTTAGCAACACCTTCCCGTATCTGGCGGCCCCGCACGTCGTCGCGGCTGCGCCGAACACCGGCACAGGCGGGCCGACGAGCGACGGCAGCCATGACATGGTCTGGTTCCTTCTGGGCGGCGCGGCTATCGCTGGCGTGGCCCTCGTAGGCGGTGGACTCGCGATGCGGCGGGTACGCCCGTAATGCAAGCGGTGAGCGGTGCGCAGGATCTGCTGCGCACCGCACATCCAAACGGATCGCCCATGCAGCGGCGCTTGGGGATGCTGTTCACGGCAGTGGGCGCCGCGGTGTTGCTGGCGGCTGCGATCGCGACGTTCGTTCTGCTGCGGAGTCAGAGCGATGACCCGCAGCCAGCCGCCGTCGATCTGAGCGGCTACGGTGACCCGCATTTCGTTACCGAGCAAGACATCTCGTTCTACCAGCAGCGCGTTCAGCGCGACCCTGTCGATTTCGCCAGTTACGACAAGCTCGGCGAGGCCTACTACCAGCAAGCGCGGGAAACCGGAGACATCGGCGCATACCAGCGCGCGGAAGCGGCCTTCTTCCAGGCGCTCAGCATTCGCCCCGACGACATCGTCTCGCAGGCGGATATGGCGACAGCCTTGTACTCCACACACAACTTCGCCGGCGCGCTCCAGATCGCGCAGCAAGTCTACGCAACAGATTCCAGCGCAACCCAGGCGCTCGCCCTCGTCGCCGACGCGAACCTGGCCATGGGCAACTACGACGCCGCCTATGCGGCGTACGGCAAGCTTTCGAACGCGGCGTCCGGTCCGTCGGTGTTCAGTCGGCTTTCCTATCTCGATGAGCTGCGCGGCGATCGAGAGACCGCGATCAAGGTCATGAGCGAAGCCGAAGCTGCCGCAGCACAGGCGAAGCGCTCACCAGAATCGATTGCGTTCTATCGATTGCAGCTCGGCACCCTCTACTTCGGATCGGGCGAGTACGACAAGGCGGCGACGTGGTACAACGCCGCGCTTGATGTCTTCCCTGGCTACCATCAGGCGCTCGCGGGCCTCGGCAACGTCGAGGCGGCGCGCGGCCACTACGACAAGGCGATCGACCACTACCAGCAGTCCGTCGCGGCTGTCCCGCAACCGACGGTGCTCGCCGCGCTCGGGGACACGTACGCCAAAATCGGCGACCTGAACTCCGCCCAGAAGCAGTACGACACCGTCGAGTTCATTGGCCATCTTGCGGCGATCAACCAGGTCGTCTACAACCGCGAGCTGGCGCTCTTCTACGCCGACCACGACATCAAGACCGGCACCGCTGTCGATCTCGCGCTGACGGAGCTGAAGGTGCGCAGGGACGTCTTCGGCTACGACGCGGCGGCCTGGGCGCTCTACAAGGACGGCCGCGCGGCGGAAGCGGAGCCGTACCTCCAGTTGGCCGTCCGTCTCGGCACAAACGACGCGCGCATGCTCTTCCACGCCGGCATGATCGAGAACGCGCTCGGCAACGGCCAAGAAGCAGCGATGTACCTCCAGCGCGCGCTCGACCTCAACCGGCACTTCTCGGTACTGCAAGAAACGCAGGCGCGTCAGACGCTCGATCAGCTCACGTCGGAGGCGGGCCGGTAGTATGTCGTTCTCACTGCGCGCGAAGACACTATCGATGGCGCTGCTGCTCCTCGTAGCGGCGGGGGCGCTCTTCGCGCTACAGCGTCCCGGGCGCGCAGAGGCGCATCCGCTCGGCAATTTCACGATCAACCACTACAGCCGCATCGAGCTGTCCACTGCCGGCATCCACGTCCGCTACGTCATCGACATGGCGGAGATCCCCACCTACCAAGAGCAGGACGCGATCGACGCGAACGGCGATGGCAATCTCGCCCGGACCGAACAGAACGCGTACGTCCAGCGCCAAGCCGAAGATCTCAAGAAGGGCCTCGATCTCGAGATCAGCGGCGCGCGCATCGATCTGCAAACGGCATCGAGCGCGCTGTCGTTCCTAATCGGCCAGGGCGGTCTGGATACGCAGCGCATGGTCTTCGACTACACCGCGCCGCTGCCGGGCGGCCGGCAGTCCTCTGCCCAGCAGGTGGAGTACCACGACAAGAACTACAGCGAGCGCATCGGCTGGCGCGAGATCGTCGTGCGCCCACTCGCTGACGTCACGCTGCCAAGCTCCGATGTGCCGGAGACCGACATCAGCAATGAGCTGCTGGCGTATCCGGCCAACAGCATCGCGAACCCGCTCAACGTCACCAGCGCGAAATTCGACTTCAGTGCGGCCGTGCCTGGATCGACTGGCGGCACCACAGCGCCGCTCACCTCGGCGCATCCGTCGACTCAAGCACGCGCCACACAGGGCAACCCGGACTCGACGCTCGGGCGGTTCGCCAACCTCATCGCGAAGGACAGGCTCAGCGTCGACGTGATCATCGTCGCGCTGCTGGCCGCGATCGGCTTTGGCGCGCTGCACGCGCTCTCGCCCGGCCACGGCAAGACCATCGTCGGCGCGTACCTCGTCGGCTCGCGCGGCACATGGAAGCACGCTCTGTTCCTAGCGCTCGTCGTCACCGTCACTCACACATCGACGGTGTACGCGCTCGGCTTCATTACGCTCTACCTCTCGTCGTTTATCGTCCCCGAGAAGCTCTACCCATGGCTCAGTATCGCCTCGGGCGGTCTCGTCTTGGCGATGGGCTTCGCCTTGCTCGTGACCCGACTGCGCTCGAGCCGGCTCGTAGCCGACGCGTGGTCGTGGCTGCGACGGGCGCTCTCTATTGCGTCTTCGGCAACACGGCAGCTTGCCTTCGAGCACGCCGGTGTCGATCACGCGCATGACGGGCAGCACGACCATGATCATCCACACACTGATCACTTCCACGAACACGAATTGGCACCGATGACGCACAGCCACGGCTTCGGCGGCGCGCACAACCACCTGCCGCTCGATGCCGAGGGCCGCGACCTCACCTGGCGTGGGCTCATCGGCCTCGGGGTCTTCGGGGGCCTGCTGCCCTGCCCGTCCGCGATCGTCGTCATGCTCAGCGCGATCGCGCTGCACCGCCTCGCGTTCGGCCTGCTGCTCATCGTCGCGTTCAGCTTCGGCCTCGCCGGCGTGCTCACCAGCGTCGGACTGCTGCTCGTCTACGCTCCCGCGCTCTCCAGAAAGCTCCCCTTCGCGACGGCGATTGGCGCGCGGCTGAACGGAGGCGGCTTCGGCGCATTTGCCGTTCGGGCGTTGCCTGCTGCGAGTGCGGCGGCAGTCGTCGTTGCAGGCGCGGTTCTGACGGCGCACGGCTTGGTGCAGCGAGGCCTGCTCTAAGCAGGTTACACTAGCGGCGGGTCTTAGTGTCATCATGTTCCGGTCGTGTGTGTGATGCCTGCCGGAGACCTAGGTCAAGCGGCCCGCATATTCGCCTGAACCGCTGGACTGCTGCTCGTCCGCCCTGAGATATCCTCCTGGATTCTGTCCTGATAACAACCTGGAGCTAAGCACCGGTAAGGAATCCGTAAGGAATGATTGGTAGCCTATAGAGGATGACGTATGGGCGAGCCGAGCGTCCTGGTCGTGGAAGACGAGCCGATGGTCGCGGAGGTGGTCGAGCGCTACCTGCGCCGGGACGGGTACACGGTTCGTACCGTTCACGACGGTCATGCGGCCCTTGCGGAATTCGAGCTCCGACGTCCGGACCTGGTCGTCCTCGACTTGATGCTCCCCGGCGTCGACGGGCGCGAAGTGTGTAGACGAATTCGTTCACGCGCACAGACGCCCATCATCATGCTCACCGCGCGCAGTGAAGAGATCGACAAGCTCGTCGGGTTGGAGATCGGCGCCGACGACTACGTGACGAAGCCGTTCAGTCCCCGCGAGCTGGTTGCGCGAGTCAAAGCTGTACTACGTCGTGCTGGTGGACAGACCCTAACAGGCGAAGACTGGCTGGTCTTCGACGGCCTGCGGCTCAACGAGCGTACGCGAAGCGTCGAGAACGAACGAGGCCCCATCCACCTGACGGCGCGCGAGTTCGACTTGCTGCACTACCTGAGCAGCCACGCGGGTCAGGTTTTCAGTCGCGCTCAATTGACGGACGCCGTCTGGGACTATGACTTTGCTGGCGATGCCAGCACCGTAACGGTGCACGTCCGCAGGCTGCGGGGGAAGGTGGAGCTCGACCCGTCCCGGCCAAGGCGTCTCAAGACTGTGTGGGGAGTGGGGTACAAGTTTGAGCCGTAGCGTTTTCGCCGCAGCCAGACCGCAGCTGCGTCGCGTCGAGCCGGCTTTGGGTGCCACTCTCGGCTTGATGCTTGCGATCGGCTCCGGGCTGCTCTTGGCTCAGCTCCTTATGTCGCCGCCCGCGCGCGACATGCGCACGATGGCCGGATATCTCACGCTCACCGGGGCAGCCACGATGGCCGGGGGCTGGCTGGCCCTGCGCGTCGGAGATCGGGTCGTCGGCCTCTCGATCCGGTCGAAGGCATTTCTCAGCAGCGCGATCGGCAGCGGTGTGGCGCTACTGAACGTTGTAATCGTTGCCCAGCTGATGTTCGTGTCCACTTCGCACGACCTCAAGCTCTTGATCGCACTGACTTGCTTCAGCGCTGTAGTCAGTGCGTTCTTCAGCCTCTGGGTGGCCTCCACCGTTGCCCGTCGGCTGGAGCTCATCGCTTCTGGCATTCACGCGCTCGCAGAAGGAGACTACGGTAGGCGAATCGACATCTCTCATGGCGATGAAGTCGCTGAGCTAGCCGCGGCCTTGAACAACCTTGGCGGGCGCCTTCATGATGCGCAGGAGCAGCGAAAGTCACTGGACCGCGAGCGAATCGAATTGACGGCAGCCATTTCTCATGACCTACGCACCCCCTTGGCGAGCGTACGAGCCATGGTCGAAGCGCTGGACGACGACGTCGTGAACGACTCCGAGGAGGTGCGGCGCTACTACCGAACGATCCGGCGAGAGGTGGAGCGGCTCAATCACATGATCGACGATCTGTTCGAACTAGCCCAAGCTGATTCGGGTTCGCTTCAACTCCAGCGAGGACCGGTCGCGCTTGAAGAGATCGCCGCTGAGGTGGTCGATGCGATGCAGGCGCAGGCTAACCGGGCAGGAGTGACGATCGATATGTGTGTCAGCGGTACGATGCCGCAGCTCTGGCTCGACGGCGCGCGCATCGAACGTGTGGTGATGAATCTAGTGCAGAACGCTCTAGAGCACACGAGGGAGAACAGCCGAGTTGGCGTCGTTTTGTCTGCTCAGGTTGATGCTGTTGTTCTGTGCGTTGAGGACTCAGGCGAAGGCATCGAGCCCGACGATCTGGGGCGCATCTGGCAGCGATTTTATCGCGGCGAGAGGTCGCGCCGGCGAAGTTGGCAGGGCGCCGATGGAGCAGGGCTAGGCCTGGCCATCGCCCGAGCCTTCGTCGAGGCGCACGGCGGCACCGTGGACGCGAGATCCGTGCGCGGCCGGGGTGCGACGTTCGTCGTGAGCTTCCCACGCCCATGATCGCCTGAACCCTGTTCTCTAAGCGCTCGCCACGGCCACTCTGATTCGGTGATAGCCGCTCGCGCCGGAAGGATGCGGGTCTCTCTCAATTTGGTCCTGCAGTTGGCCCGCGCCATTCCTGGCCCGCACGGCCAATTCATGATCTCCGGGCGGCAGATTGAGCGCAATCTGCCAGCGCCGCCAGGAGAGCGGACCTAGCACCGATTCCAGCTCGGCCGCCTGCCATGTTTGGCCGCCATCAGGCGACACCTCGACCACCTGAATGCCGCGCGCGCCCGCCCAAGCGATCCCTGCGCATACGAACGCCGACTGCACGGTCGCGCCGCCCTTCGGCGAGTCGATCCGCGACTCGGTTCGCACCACCGCCTCGCGGTTCCAACCACGGTGCGCCCAATAGCCCTCTTCGTCCTCCGCCTTGAGCTGTATGCTGGTGAGCCACTTGACGTTGCGCATGCCGTAGTGATCAGGGAAAAGAAGGCGTGCCGGAAAGCCGTGGGCTTGCGGGATCAGCTCGCCATTCATGCCAACCGCCACCAGCGCGTCCTTGCCACGTATCTCGTCAAGCCGTATGCCTTCCCGATACCCGTCGAACGACACTGCCACGAGCGTTGCTGCCTCCGGGAGCGGTTGCGCCATGTCGAGCAATGCGTCGAGGGACACCCCCGTCCAGCGTGAGTTGCTCACCAGATCGCCGCCAACCGGGTTGGAGATACATGAGAGATTGTTGAGCCGCTCCCCTGTTAGCATCGCTTGTAGCTCGCCGAGCGAGAACGAAAGTGGCGTCTTCACGGCCCCGTTCACAGCGAGCCGCCAGCCCGATTCGCCGATCAGTGGATTTTCGAGATCGATGTCAACAACGTAGTGGTCGGCCGTCGGTGTCACCTGCGGAGAGAGGCCGATGACTTCCTTGAACGTCGGATCTGTTGGAATCAACGCTGGCTGGTCGGCGCGCACAGGCCTCCTGGGCATCCGCGAACCGGCTCGCAGTGCCGCCGTGCCCGCGACGCCGAGAACGATTATGCCGAGAACCGCGCGGGCCAGAAATCGTCTTCTTCCCCAATCAGTTCCGCCCGAGTCGGCGTCGGTGTCGCTCGCTTCCGTCGCAGATGCTCGCGCTCGAAACGCCATCTGTGCCATGAATGCCGTCGCCCCTGCCATCGTCGCGGAGCTCAACGCTCCAGCCGGATCCTTCGCGAGCGGGTCCAAGTAGGCTGCGGTCAGTGTGAGAGCAACGGCGGCGGCCGCGACTAGCCACGCCGGCCTTCGGCCGATCGCGTAACCCAGAATCAAACTGAAGGCGATGAACGTGTAACCCAAGAGCGGCTGCGCGTCGTGGCCCAAGTGGTCGATTGCATAGGTGGCAACCGGCCCTGGGCTCTTGCGTATCGTCCATTCCGCCGCCGAATACGGCGCAAACGGTGCCTGGTGAAACGCGGCGTGCAGCAGTCGCTGAACGATGACCGTCGCCAACGCCGCCCACAATCCGGCCAGCCCCAGGTTACTTCGGAGGGTCTTTAGGAGTCCCATTAGGCGACTCAACTGTGTTCAGGGTTGATGAATGCAGGGCCTCAGCGCACGGGCGTCTCGTGCATCATCTGTTCCGCCGTGGGAGTCTCATGCATCATGTTTTCTGGCGTTGGCGTCTCGTGCATCATTTCCTGAGTCTTCATCAGTTGCGCCGTCTGGGTCGCGCTCTTCGCCGCGCTACTACTGCTCTTGCAGCCCACCCCGAAAAGGGAGCCGACCAAGAACACTGCCGCCGTTGCGCTTAAGAACCACGTTCTGACATTCATCTTGTCCCTCCATCTCGTAAACTGAGGCACACGGAACCATGCCTAAGTAGCCAACCCCGATGCTACTACGGACAGCTTTCCGGTCGATAACGAATCTTACGAATGTATTTCGAGAAGGGAAGTAAGGCCTGCAAATTGGCCCCGGGAATGGCTTGGTGGCAGCATGTGCCCTCCCCATCGAAGTCGCAGCTCTGTTTGGCTTCCGCGAGACGTTCACAAGTGTCGGCAGCGTTGCCGCCTGCGAGCGCGCCTCCACGAGATCGCGCCCTGCCCCTTGGTCGTTCCTCCGCTCCCCACCGGGAGTGTCGCTAAGGGTATGGTGTCCGCGATCGTAGCGCTTATGGCCGGCGGGCTCGTCGCTGTGGCAGACTCCGTGGCCAGTGGCTGGGCGCCCTTCCGCCCGCCGCACGCCGCGAGCGCATAGCCCGGGGCGCTGCAGGTTCGGCGAGGCGGTCTCGCAAGCACCGCCATCGAGCCCGTACACTAGACCTCGGCCATGCCGCCCATCATCACGTCCCACGCCGCCTGCAAGGGCCACGCTCCCGAGAACACGCTGGCCGGCATCCGCGCCGCCATCAAGCTCGGCGCCGACGCGATCGAGATCGACGTCCACCTCACGAGCGACGGCGTCCCCGTCCTCATCCACGACGAGACCGTCGACCGCACGACCGATGGCCACGGAGCGATCGCGGAGCTATCGCTGCGCCGGGCGCGTCGCCTCGACGCCGGTGACGGCGAGCACATCCCGACGCTACGCGAAGTCCTCGATGAGGCCGCCGGCCGCGTGCTCATCGTCATCGAGATCAAGCCCGAGGGTATCGAGAAGGAAGTCCTCGCCGTCGTGCGCCGGGCGAAGGCGCTCGATTGGTGCGCCGTGCATTCGTTCCGCGCGCGCGTCGTCGCGCGAGTGCGCTCGCTCGAGCCGAAGATGCCCTGCTCGCTCCTCACCGGCGGGAACGAGATCCGCCACTGGCCGAAGGTCTTCTCGTTGGCGCTCTCGCTCGGCGCGCAAGGCATCGCGCCGCGACACGATGTGATCACGCCCGAGCTCGTCCGCGCCGCCCACCTGCGCGAGCTCCGCTGCTCCACGTGGACGGTCGATAAGCAGGCCGACGCGCGGCGCGTCTACGCCGCCGGCGTCGATGCGATCACCACGGACTACCCCGATCGCGTCCGCCGCTGGCTGCGCCTCCCGCGCTAGCCGGCGGACTACTGTCCGCAGTCGAGCGTGACGGAAACGGCGTACTTCTGAGCGAGCCGGTTGAGGCTCGTACATGCGTCCGCGAGCTTGCTGTTGGCAGCCTTCGCCTGAGGGCCGGTGACCACGCCGATCGGATCGTCATTCGATGGGTCCGCGGCCGACTGAGCGATCTCGATCACCGCCGTCAGCCCGTCGATCGTCGCGTTGTGAGCGTCGCGCGCCTCGGGCAGTGGAGTGATCTGCTGCAAGCCGTCGCGCAAGTCCTTGTCGATCGCGACGGTCTCGGTCAGGTACTGGCGCACGACATCGAGCTTCTGCTCGTCCGGGACCGGCGTTTCCAACAACCCGGCGATCGTCTCCAGCCGGCGCGTCGCCGTCTCGTCGAGCGCTACCACCTGCTGGAAGTACTGCCGCAGCGCCGTCGATGCGGTGCCGATCGGCGTCACCGGCCCCAACGTCGAGCCGGCCGTCGGACTGCCGGTCTTGCCGCCGCCGCTGCACGCGACAGCGAGCCCGCAAAGCACGACGGCGCCAGCGAGCAGAGCGAGTCGAACGGCAAACTTCATGGTGAGGAGGCAGTATACCATCGCAATCAGCTTCGTTGACACCCTCGCGAGACCCGCGATACACTCGAGCGCCCGCCTTGAGCAACAGGCGACCCGGAGGCATGAACTTGGCAGATACGCCTTGGTTGGAACAGAAGCACGCGGCGAGCGGTCGCCGTCGCGCGGTTTCTCATCTCAGTAGCCATGAGTGAGAACAAGCAGGACTGGTGAGAAACAGGCGACCCGGAGGCATGAACTTGGCAGATACGCCCTGGTTGGAACAGAAGCCCACGGCGAGCGGACGCCGTCGCGCTGTTTGTCACTTCAGTAGCCATGAGTGAGAACAAGCAGGACTGGCTCGACTCCACGTACCGGCAGGCGGCCGAGCGAGCGCCCGAGCGCGACGCCGCCTTCCAGACCAGCGCCGGTTCGCCCGTCCAGCCGCTCTACACCCCCGAGGACGTCGCCAGCGCCGGCGACGTCCTCGACTACGAAGATAAGCTGGGCTTCCCCGGCGTCTACCCATACACTCGCGGCATCCAGCCCACCATGTACCGCGGCCGCCACTGGACCATACGCCAGTACGCCGGCTTCGGCACCGGCGAGGAGACCAACAAGCGCTTCAAGTTCCTCCTCTCCCACGGCCAGACCGGCCTCTCCACCGCATTCGATCTGCCGACGCAGATCGGCTACGACGCGGACGACCCGATGGCCGAAGGCGAGGTCGGCAAGGTGGGCGTGTCGATCTGCTCGGTCCATGACATGGAGACGCTCTTCGACGGCATTAAGATCGAAGACGTCACGACGTCGATGACGATTAACGCCACGGCCCCAATCCTGCTCGCGCTCTACGTCGCCGTCGCAAAGAAGCAAGGCGCCGATCTCACAAAGGTCGGCGGCACCACGCAGAACGATATCCTGAAGGAGTACATCGCGCGCGGGACGTACGCGTTTCCGCCCCGCCCATCGATGCGGCTCATCACCGACTGCTTCACGTGGTGCATGGACAGCCTGCCCTCCTGGAACACCATCAGCATCAGCGGCTACCACATGCGGGAGGCCGGCTGCACCGCCGCGCAGGAGGTCGGCTTCACGCTATCGAACGCGATCGCCTACGTGGACGCCGGGCTCGCCGCTGGCCTCGAGTTCGATGACTTCGCGCCGCGGCTCGCCTTCTTCTTCGCGTGCCACTCGCTCTTCCTGGAGGAGATCGCGAAGTTCCGTGCCGCGCGCCGCCTCTGGGCCAAGATCGCTAAGGAACGCTTCGGCGCGAAGGACCCGCGCTCGATGATGCTCCGCTTCCACACGCAGACGGGCGGCGCGACGCTCACCGCGCAGCAGCCCGACAACAACATCGTGCGCACGGCGTTCCAGGCTCTCGCTGCCGTCCTCGGAGGCACACAATCGCTCCACACCAACTCCAAGGACGAGGCGCTGGCGCTGCCCACGCCGGACTCGGCGCAGCTCGCGCTCCGCACGCAGCAGATCATCGCCTACGAGACCGGGGTCGCGGACACGATCGACGCCATCGCAGGCTCGTACTACATCGAGAAGCTCACGGATCAGGTCGAGGCGGAGGCGCAGGCGTACATCGATCGCATCGACACCATGGGCGGCGCGCTCGTCGCGATCGAGCAGGGCTTCCAGGCGCGTGAGATCCAGGAGAGCGCCTATCGCATGCAGCGCGAGATCGAAGCGAAGCGCCGCATCGTCGTCGGCGTGAACGAATACCAGGAGCAGGAGCCCCCGATCAGCGGCCTCATGCGCATCGACCCCGCGCTCGAGCTGCGCCAGCGCGACCGGCTTGCGGCCTTACGACAGAATCGCGACAACGCTCGCGTCGAGCAGCTCCTCGGCCGCCTCGAAGACGCCGCCACCGGCACCGACAACCTCATCCCGATCCTGATCGACTGCGTCGAGCACGAGGTCACGCTCGGCGAGATCTGCCGCGTCCTCCGCAACGTCTGGGGCGAGTACCAGGGCGCCCTGGCGATCTGATGACGAACGCCGTACACAGCAGTTCGATGCTCGAAGCTCGCAACTGGAAACGAAGACCAATGTAAGGACAGAGCTTCAGCTCTGTCCAACCCGTAAACGAGCGGTTGGATCCGCGAAGTAAGGACGAAGCTTCAGCTTCGTCCGCAAGAAGAAGGAACGATCAACATGCCGGACAAACCCACCACCCTCAAGGAGCTCGCCGCCGGCTACCAAGAGCTGCGCCAGGCCATCGATGGCCTCGACGCCACCGCGCTGCAGCGCGTCTGGTTCGGCGAGTGGTCCGTGAAGGACATGATCGCCCACATCCTCGGCTGGGAGAAGGAGCTTGGGGGCGCGCTCCAGCGCATCGCCCGCGGCGAGCGTCCCACGCCGGAGGGCGTCGATTACTCCGACACCGATAAGTGGAACGCCAAGTTCGCCCTCGTCATGAAGCAGCAGCTCCCCACGACGGTCATCGCTGAGTGGGGCCAGGTGCATATGGTCTTCACGAACGCGGCGCAGGCCGTCCCGGACGAGCGCTTCGGCGAGAAGGATGGCAAGCCTTCCACGGTCAGCCGTATCATCCAGGGCAGCGGCTACGGCCACTTCCGCGAGCACGCCGGGCAGATCCTCGACTGGCGCAAGCGCGAAGGTCTGTGATCTCCACATCGCTTCATCACACCGGAGTCGTCGTGCGCAACATGGACGAAGCGCTCGCCCGCTATCGCGACGTCCTGGGTCTCGCGCTCCTGAAGGAGGAAGCAGTCGAAGACCAGGGCGTGCGCGCGGCGCTCCTCGATCTGGGCAACAGCTACCTCGAGCTGCTCGAGCCCACAGTGCCCGACACCGGCATCGCCCGCTACCTCGAAAGTCGCGGCGAAGGTCTCCATCACATCTGCGTCGAAGTGCCCGACATCCACGCCGCGCTCGCCGAGATGAAGGCGCAGGGCGTGCCCCTCGTCGACGAGACGCCGCGCTCCGGCCTCACCGGCACGATCGCGTTCCTGCACCCGAGCGCGCTCAACGGCGTCCTCGTCGAGCTCGTTCACGGCCCCACCGCCTTCCGCCGATGACCAAGAAAGAATCTGGCGTGCAGGGGGCAGGCCCCCTGCCGGGGGGCTCGGGGGGTGTCCCCCCGATTCCATCCCTCACCCTCGATCACCTCGTTATCGCCGTCCGCGATCTCGATCGCGCGACCGACAGCTATCGCAAGCTCTTCGGCCTGGCGCCATCTTGGCGCGGCCGTCACCTGGCGTACGGCACGGCCAACGTGCTCTTTCGATTGCCCGACACGTATATCGAATTGCTCGCGCCCGATCCGGCGCGCCCCGCCGGCGCCGAGCCGCCGCCCTGGCTCCGCGCGCTCAACAGCCACCTCGATCGCGCCGGCGAAGGGCTCTACGCGATCGCGATCGGCACCGATGACATCGCGGCCACGGTAGTTACAGCACGCGAGCGCGGCCTCACCGTCGAGGAGCCCGCCGACGGCGACGGTGTCGATCTCGCAACGGGCGCCTGGCGCGAGTGGACCAACGCCCGCATCGATCCGCGCACCACGCGCGGCGTGCGCGCGTTCTTCATCGAGCACCGCTCCCCCGCCGACGCGCTGCCGCTCGCGCAGCCCAATTCCGATCCCGCGTCGTGCGTCGCCAGCGTCGATCACGTCGTGATCGCCTCATCAGACCTCGACGCGACGCTGCATATCTGGCGCGACATCCTCGGACTCGCTCTCCGCCGCACGATCGCTTGGTCGCCGGAGCGCACGCTCCATTTCCTGCGCCTGGGCGACACGATCCTGGAGCTTGCCGGCAATGCCAACCAACAGCCGGGAACCTCCGACGCGCTCTGGGGCGCTTCTTACCGCGTCGGCGATGTCGCGCGCACCGTCGACCGCCTGCGCGCCGAAGGCGTCAGCGTCAGCGACGCCCGCGCCGGCCGCGCGGACAGCACCGCCGTCGCCGATCTCAAGCCCGGCTTCTCGCACGACGTGCGCACCCTGTTCATCCAGAAGTAGCGCGTTCCCTTACTGTACAATGCCCACCGGTCACACGGCGCAAACGAAGGAGTCGCCACTATGCCCTACATCAAACCCACACGCGAACAGATCACACACCTGGCCGAGAGCGACAACGACGGGCCAGTGGTCATGCTCAACCTCCTCAAGTTCGCCAAGGCCGCCGGTGACGCTAGCGGCAAGACCGGCGCCGAGTCGTACGATTCCTATGGCGACAAGATGCGCGAGCTTATGGCTGAGCGCGGCATCAAGCTCCTCTGGCGCGGCCGGGCCGACTCCGTCGTGATCGGTGACGACGCCGATGGTTGGGACATGGTGCTCCTGGTGCAGTATCCGTCGCGCAAGGCCTTCCTGGAGATGGGCGCGAGCAAGGAGTACAGCAAGGTCGGCGAGCACCGCACGGCGGCGCTCGTCGATTCCCGGCTCATCGCCTGCACCGAACAGTTCCGCGCGAAGGAATAGGCGGAACGATTCCGTGGGCCGTAAGATCCTCTTCATCACCACCGACCAGCAGCGCTACGATGCGCTCGCCTGCAACGGTGGCAGGGTGGCCCGCACCCCCGTCGCCGACAAGCTCGCCGCGACTGGCATCAACTATCGACGCGCTAACAACCAGAACGTCGTGTGCATGCCGGCCCGATCGAGCATGATCACCGGCCAGTACGTGCGCACCCACGGCGTCTACGCCAACGGCGTACCGCTGCCCGAGGACGCGCCGAGCGTCGCGGCGTACCTTCACGAACAGGCGGGCTACCGCACGGCGCTGCTCGGCAAGGCGCACTTCCAGCCCGCCTTCGATCTCG
>CAYQLM010000032.1:0-28419 GCA_964418365.1 uncultured Dehalococcoidia bacterium | reverse complement strand
ATGTCGCGCACCTCGCGCGCGACCTTGCGCAGCGCGACCGACTCGTCGCCTGCGGTCGATGTCGTGCACAGCGCCAGATCAGCACCCGCCTCCGCGAACGCCAGCGCGATCGCGCGCCCGACGCCTCGCGCCGCGCCGACGACGAGCGCCTTCTTCCCCGACAGATCGTACGCGTCCAGGCTGCGCTTCGCGTTCGGCCAGTCAGCGATCGCCATGAGAGGGGTCCTTCGAGTGGCCATTGGGAGTGCAGAGGGGCAGAGCCCCTCTGCCAGGGGGTCTGGGGGGTGTCCCCCCAACTTCAATTACTTTGCTAGGGCGGGTGGGTGGGAAGAAGAACCCTGCTGATAACATCATCCCACCTCCGGCACGAAACCCACCGGCGCCAGCCCGCCCGCGAGCCCGCCGCCATCGATGATGAAGCCCTGCCCTGTCACGTAGCTCGATGCGTCCGACGCCAGGTAGACCGCCAGCGGCCCAAGCTCCCACGCCTCGCCGATGCGCCCCGCAGGGATGTACTTCCCGCGCGACTGCATCATCTGCGCCAGCTCCGGCGTCGCGGGCGGCCGCTGCGCGACGAAGCCCGGGATGATGCAGTTCACCCGGATGCCGTAGCGCTGCAGCTGCTGCGCCAGCGTCTTCGTCATCGCGATGACGCCCGCTTTCGCCGCGCCGTAGCCGATGTTCTGCGTGTACGCGCGCAGCGCCGTCCCCGACGCGACGTTGATGATCACGCCGTGCTTGTTCGCGTCCACCATCGCTTTCGACGCGGCGCGCGCGCAGTAGAACGCACTCGAGAGGTTGACGTCGATCGTGTCGCGCCAGTCGTCGTCGCTCCAGTCCCACAGCTCCGTGTTCATGCCGCGCGCGTCGCCGATGCCCGCGTTCGAGAGCATGATATCGACGCCGCCGAGCTGATCGACCGCCGCCTGCACCAGCGCCGCGCACGACTCCGACGAGCGCACGTCCGTCGGCAGCGCGATTGCGCGCCGGCCCAGCGCGCGCACCGCCTCCGCCGTCGACTCGATCTGCTGCGGCGTGCGCGCGGCGCAGGCGACGTCCGCCCCCGCCTCCGCCAGCGCGAGCGCCATCTGCTGGCCCAGCCCGCGCCCGGCGCCGGTCACGATCGCCACCTTGCCGTCCAGCCGCAGCCGCTCCAGAACCACTTCGAATCTCCGCACTACCTAACCGAAACGCGAAATACCCGCGGGTCACCCCGAAGGTCAGGCTTCAGCCTGACAGTAGAGCGCGCCTAGTGTAGCGAAGGAGACCCTAATCTGTCATTCCGAACACAGCTCGGCGCTGTAGGGGCGGGCCGGCGTGCCCGTCCCTCGAGTCATCCGTCTGCGCCCTACCACCGACCGCGACGGGCCCGCCGCTCCGATTCCATGCGCGCGATGCCGTCCAGCGCTCCTTCGATCGCCTTGCGCTTCGCGGCCTCCGTCACGTGCGTGTAGATCTGCGTCGTGTTCACGTTCGCGTGGCCCAGCAGCGTCTGCACCACTCGCAGCTCCGCGCCGCCCTCCAGCAGGTGCGTCGCGAACGTGTGCCGCAGCAGGTGCGGGTGGATCGATCGGTCCAGGCCCGCCTTCAGCGCGTACTTGCGCACCATCGTCTGCACGGCCCGCTGCGAGAGCCGCACGCCGTCGCGGTTCAAGAACAGCGCGACCTCCTTGCCCTGCACTAGCGAAGGCCGCCCGGCGCGCAAATAGCGCTCGATCGCGCGCAGCGCCGGCGCGCCGACCATCACCATGCGCTCCTTCGAACCCTTGCCGAACACGCGCGCCGTCCGGTCATCGAAGTCAACATTACGCACGTCGACGCCGACAACCTCGCTAACGCGCAGGCCGGCCGCGTACAGCAGCTCCAGGATCGCGCGGTCGCGCAGCTCGTTGGGCGCCTGGCCATCGGCCGCTGCGATCAGCGTCTCGATCTCCTCCGTGCGCAGGAAGCGAGGCAGCCGCCGCACGCGTCCCGGCCCGCGCACGCCGAACATCGGGTCGTTGTCGAGCACGCCCTCGATGCGCAGCCAGCGGTAGAACGAGCGCATCGTGCTCACCTTGCGCTGCACGCTGGCCAGCGCGAAGCCGGACGCGACGAGCCCCGATAGGTACTCGCGCACGACGAGCTTGTCGACCGAGGCGACGGCTCGCGCGCGTTCGTCCAGAAAGTCGAAGAGGTGGCGCAGGTCGTTCGTGTAGTTGCGCAGCGTGAAGCGCGAGAGGTTCTTGCGCGCCGCGAGCGATGTCAGGTACTGCTCGAGCAGCTCCTCAGCTTCGACACGCTCGGTTCGGACTGGGCGGCTCTCCTTCGCCGCGACCGCCATGGCCCGCTACGCTATCGCCCCCACGAGCTCAGGTTCGGGCTCCGGCTCCCCGCCGCCGATGACGCCCTTCCACTCGCAGACCGTGCAGCGCGCCGGCGTTTGGCCTTCGCCCGGCGAACGGCCGGCGACGACGATCAGTCCCTTGCAGCGCGGACACGGCAGCGGCAGCGGCCGCGACCAGCTCGTGAAGTCGCACTTCGGGTAGTTCGCGCAACCGTAGAAGATGCGCCGCTTGCGCGTGCGCCGCTCCACGATGTCCCCGCCGTCCTTGGGGCAGGCCACACCGACCTTCGTGAGGATCGGCTTCGTCCCCTTGCAATCGGGGTACTTCGAGCAGGCGAGGAAGCGCCCGAACCGCCCGCCGCGCGCCACCATCTGCGCGCCGCACACGTCGCACTTCTCATCCGTCTGCTCGATGCCGCCTTCGCCCTCGCCCTCGAGCGGCTTCGTGTTGCGGCACTCCGGGAAGCCGGAGCAGGCCAGGAACTGCCCGAAGCGGCCCCAGCGCTTGATCATCGGCTTGCCGCACTTCTCGCACATCACGTCGGTCACTTCCTCGACGCGCGGCGCCGCGGCAGCCGACTCGAGCCGCTCCGCGAGCGGCTCGTAGAACTGGCGCACGACGGGCTCCCACTGGCCCTCGCCGCGCGCGATCTCGTCCAGCTCGCTCTCCATCAGGGCCGTGAACGTCACATCGAAGACATCCGGGAAGTGTTCGATCAGCAGGTCGTTCACGACGAAGCCGAGCTCCTGCGGCTGCAACGCGCGGCCTTCTCGCTTCGCATACCCGCGGTCCTGCAGCGTCGACAAGATCGGCGCGTACGTGCTCGGCCGGCCGATGCCGTTCTCCTCCAGCGCCTTCACCAGCGACGCTTCGGTGAAGCGCGGCGGCGGCTCCGTGAAGTGCTGCTCCGGTTTCACTTCGACGATGCGTAGCGCATCGCCCTGCGCCAGCTCCGGCAGCGTCTTCGACGCCTCGTCTTCCTTGCCATTGTCGTCGCGACCTTCGATGTACACCTGCTGGTAGCCCGAGAACCGCAGCACCGTCGCGGTCGCGCGCAGGAGCAGCTTCTCGAAGCCGTCGGCTGGCGTCGCCTCAACCTCAACCGTCGTCTGGTCGAACGTAGCGTCCGCCATCTGGCACGCGACGAAGCGCTGCCAGATGAGGGTGTAGAGCCGGAGCTGATCGCGGTTGAGCGCGTGCCGCAGAGACTGCGGCTCGTGCGCGACGGTCGTCGGACGGATCGCCTCGTGCGCTTCCTGCGCCAGCTTGCCCTTCGTCTTGTACACGCGCGGGTGCGGCGGCACGAAGTCGCCGCCGTAGCGCTGCGTGATGTAGCCGCGCGCCTCCTGTTTCGCTGACTCGGCGATGTTCGTCGAGTCAGTGCGCATATACGTGATGAGCCCGACCTGGCCCTCGCCGGCGAGCTGGATGCCTTCGTAGAGTTGCTGCGCGAGCGCCATCGTGCGCTTCGCGGTGAAGCTGTAGCGACGCGATGCTTCCTGTTGGAGCGTGCTCGTCGTGAATGGAGGCGCCGGGCGGCGCGCTTGCGGCTTCTGCTTGACGTCCGAGACCTCGTACTGCGCCGAGCGCAGCCGCTCGACGATCTGGTCCGACGCGGCCTTGTCCGGGATCTCCTGTTTCTTCTTGCCGCCGACGGGCCCCACATAGCCCGCGGTAAACGTCTCGCTGTCTTTGGCGAGGTCGGCGTCGATCGTCCAGTACTCTTTCGGGACGAAGTTCTGAATCTCGCGCTCCCGCTCGACCAGCATGCGCAGCGCAACGGACTGCACCCGCCCGGCCGAGAGTCCGCGCCGGACCTTCTTCCACAAGATCGGGCTTATCTTGTACCCGACGAGCCGGTCTAGCACGCGGCGCGCCTGCTGCGCATCGACGAGCCGGTAGTCGATCTCGCGCGGGTGACGGAACGCCTCCTTCACGGCCTCCGGCGTGATCTCGTGGAAGACGACGCGCTGGTGCGGCCGGTTCTTGAGATCTGCCGCCTCCAGCAGGTGCCAGGAGATCGCCTCGCCCTCGCGGTCGGGGTCTGTTGCGAGGAAGACCTGGTCCGCGGCCTCGGCTGCCTTCTTCAGCTCCTGGACGACCGCCTTCTTTTCTTTCGGGATGATGTATTTCGGCGCGAAGTCGCCCTCAACATCGACGCCGAGCCGGCTCTTCGGCAGGTCTCGCACGTGCCCCACCGAGGACCGGATGTCGTACTCGGGGCCAAGGATGCCGGCCAGCGTCCGCGCCTTCGTCGGCGACTCGACGATGACCAGGCTCCTCTTTGCCTTCTTAGTCTGCTTTGCCACGTATGCCCCTTATCATTTTTTTGCGCACTATATCTTAGCGCGCCTTTACATAGCTCATATTACCAACTTGCCGCACCATGCCCTTGAGCTCCAGCATGGCCAGCGCGCTGCTCACCGCAGCGACCTCGAGGCCGCTCGTGCGCAGCACATCGTCAATATGTATCGGCTCTGCGGAGAGGAATCGCAAGATGCGCGCCTCGGTCTCGTCCGCGGGCAGAACCTCCTTGGCCTCCATCTGATGGCTGGCCATCGTCAGGTTCAGCTCCTCGAGGACATCCTCGACTTTGGTGACGAGCTTCGCCTGGCCGTGCTGAATAAGCCAGTTCGTGCCCCGAAACGTCGGTGTGTAGATGCTGCCCGGCACGGCGAAGACCTCGCGGTTCTCGTCCAGCGCCTGACGGGCCGTGATCAGCGCGCCGCTCTTCAGGTCGCCTTCGACGACCAGGATGCCCAGGCTGAGTCCGACCATGATCCGGTTCCGTCGCGGGAAGAACTCGCTGCGCGGCTGCGTGCCGAGCGGATAGTCGCTGACGAGGGCGCCGTGCTCCAGGATCTCCTGCGCCAAGTTCAAGTTCTCCGGCGGATAGACCATATCAAGCCCGCAGGCCAGGGCGGCGATCGTCCGGCCGCCTGCCTTCAGCGCCGTCTTGTGCGCGATAGAATCGATGCCGCGCGCGAGGCCGCTGACGACCGTCACATTGTTTCGCGCGAGGCCATCCGCGAGCTCCTCGGCCGCCTGGCGCCCGTACACCGTCGCGCGCCGCGTCCCCACGACCGAAACGGCCCAGGCATCGGCAGCGGAGAGCTGGCCGCGCACGTACAACACCGGTGGCCGGTCGAAGATCTCCTTCAGCCCAGCCGGGTAGGCGTCGTCGTGCCACGTCAGTGCGAGTACCCCCTTCCGGTCGAGCTGCTCCATCTCGGCCGCCGGCGAGAGCTTGTCGCGAGCGGCCAGCAGCGCCGACAGCGTCGAGCCGGACAAGCCGGCGTCCTGTAACGCGGCCGCGCTCGCCTTCCAAGCGTCCTCGAGCTGGCCGAAGTGCGCTTCGAGCAGCGCGATGCGCGCCCTGCCAATCTGTGGCACGCGCGCCAAGGCCACCCAGTATTGCAGCTGGTCTCTGTCCATAGGCCGCCTATTCTAGCACGGCTTCCTTCGAGCGCCAGTAAGGGAACGTACCGAAAAATGCACGTGGGAGGAAGCTGGGAAGCTACTGAGCCTCAGCTACGTCCTGCGTCGCCGCGGTGGCCGCCTTCGCGACACGCACCTTCTTGATTCGACGCCCGAGCACGGAAAGCACGCGTATCGTCAGGCCATCAGTCCGGATCTCGTCGCCGGGCGCGGGCATCCGGCCGAGCTGGTGGTAGACAAAGCCGCCGACGGTATCGACGTCCTCGCTTTCGATTTTGAGATCGAGCAGCTCGTTGAGGTCGTCCAGGCTGATACGCGCATCGACGATCGCTTCCTGGTCGTTCAGCCGCTGCATCGTCGCTTCTTCGCGGTCGTATTCGTCCTGGATCTCGCCCACGATCTCTTCGAGCACGTCCTCGATCGTCACGAGGCCAGCCGTGCCGCCGTACTCATCGACGACGATCGCCAGGTGCACCTTGTGCTCCCGCAGCTCCGTCAGCAGCTCATCGATGCGCTTGCCTTCCGGCACAAAGTGTGGCGGCCGCGCGATCTCGCGCAGCGACGCCGGCTTTCGTCCGGCGGCCATGTCGCGCAGGATGTCCTTCGCATGCACGACGCCGACGACGCTATCGATGTTTTCGTCATAGACCGGTATCCGGCTGAAGCCCCGTTCCACAATCGCTCGGAGCGCCGCGTCGACAGGCTCACTCGCTTCGATCGCCACCATGTCGATGCGCGGCACCATGATCTCACGCGCCGCCGTTTCCTCGAGCTGGGCAACGCGCCGGATCATCGTCAGCTCATCACTCTCCGAATCGCCATTGCCTTCGTGCAGCTCCACGAGGCGCAGCAGCTCCTCGCTGTCCTCAGCCGACGGAGACGGTGCCCCGGCATGCCGGCCCCGCAGCACCACCGTCGTCGCCGAGTCCAGCGCCCGAGCCGGAAGGCCGAACACGAGCCGGAAGAGGCTCATCGCGGGTACCAGACGGAGGCCCCAGCGCTCGGGGCTGCGCGAAACAACGAATCGCGGCACCGCCTCCAGCACGACAAGCGCGAGCGCCGCGCCCGCCATCGTCACAGCGAGTGCCACCCAGGTGTGACCGGTCTCGCGCAGCACAAGGAACGTCCCGACCGCAATGCCGAGCACGACAGCCACGTTACGCGCGATGGCCAGCGTCCCGAGCATGATGCGCCGCTCTTGGATGTACCGGGCAAGCGAGCTCGCGTTCGGCCGCTGGTCGAAGGCGCGCAAGCGCAAGCGGCTGATCGAGACGACGCCGGCTTCCGCCGAGGCCGCCACGATGAGCACCAGCAGCGCGATGAGGAGCAGGACCAAGCCCAGCCAGCTATCGCCGCTCATGTGGACTCTGCTTCCTTGGTGCTGCGCACGATCCGAGCCGGCGCGCCGGCCGCCAGCGCGCCCGCCGGCACGTCCTTCGTGACGACGGATCCCGCAGCCGTTCGCGCACCATCGCCGACCGTCACCGGCGCGACGAGCATGGTATCGCTGCCGATGAAGACGCCCCGCCCGATGACGGTGCGCTGCTTGCGCTCGCCATCGAAATTACACGTGATCGCGCCCGCGCCGATGTTCGTGTCATCGCCGACTTCTGCGTCGCCGACATAGCTGAAGTGGCCCATCTTCACGCCCCGCCCTAGGCGGGCACTCTTTACCTCAGCGAAGTTGCCGATGTGCACTCCGGCGCACAGATATGCACCCGGCCGGAGGTGGCTGTAGGGGCCGGCCTCGACATCTTCTTCCAGCGTCGCCTCCTCAATCGTTGAGCTGTCGATCCGGCAGCGGTCGCCTATCGCTGAGTCGCGCACGATGCTGTTCGGGCCGATGCGGCATTCGCCACCAATACTCGTGGTGCCGCGAAGCTGTGTGTTGGCGTCGATCACGGTGTCCGCGCCGATCGTGACGTTCGCATCGATGTACGCCGTCGCCGGATCGACGATCGTCACGCCGGCCAGCAGGTGCGATCGGTTAATGCGCCGCCGGAGCGCGGCTTCCGACTCAGCGAGCTGCTCGCGGTCGTTGATGCCGCGCACTTCGTCCGGATCGCCGGCCTGCACCGTCGCCACGGCGGCACCCTCATGCACCGCCATCGCCACAAGCGACGTGAGATACTGCTCGCCGTTCGCCGCGCGAGGGATCGCCGCGAGATGCGGCCAGAGCCACGCTGCCCGAAAGCAGTACTGCCCCGAGTTGATCTCGGCCTCGCCTTCGACCGCGGATTCAAGCGCCGCCGCTTCAACGACGGCGGCCACCCTCCCCTGCTCGTCTCGTTGGACCAGGCCGTACTCGGCCGCGTCGAGCCGGGCCGTCAGGAACGTGAGATCGGCGCTCGCTTCTTCGTGAACGCGCATCAGCCGCTCCAGCGTCTCCGGCATGATCAGCGGCACATCGCCGTTCAGGACCAGCAGGTGCTCGGCGCTGCCAACGGCGTCGCGCGCCTGGGCGACGGCGTGGCCGGTGCCAAGGGGCTGCCCCTGGGCGGCGTACCCAACCTTGTCTCCGAGCGCGGCCTGGATGCCCCCGCTCTCGCCGCCGACGATGACGATCGGTCGCAGGCCGGCGGCGCGCGCCGCTTCGACGACGTAGCGCACCATTGGCCGTCCGGCGAGCGGATGCAGCAGCTTGGGCAGCGACGAGCGCATGCGTTTGCCCTGGCCCGCGGCCAGGATCACTGCCACCCAGCTCTCAGGCGATCGGTTCATCGGGGCGCAAGAGCACCGTTAGCTTCCACGGAGCGAGCGAGCGGTCAAACGCCCGTCGGGAGCGCCAAGCTCGGGTTCACAGAGGAGAACCGCCGCTGGAGGCGGATCTTGAGGGGGGTCGTCTTCCTTGCGTTCCACTAAGCGGAGTGTCACCTCTCATTGCCTCCGGCCGTCAGCCTGGAGGCCTATCGAATGGTAGCGGCGCTTCTCGAAGGCTGTCAAGACAGCGGCCGGCTCCGCGACCGTACGCATCCTATACGTATCGGCCCGAGAAGGCCCGCTCGGGAATCTGTGCGGGAAGGCAAGAACGGCCCGGACACGGCCGATAACTCTTAATGAGGGTTGTGCCTCATGCCCAAAAGGAAGCTCTTACCATCATTTCAGCCCAACTCCGCCCCTACGAGGGGCGCCATGGTCGCCCTGTTCTTCGAACTGGGCATACTGCTGCACACGTTCCTTCGCGCGAAGGCGAACAACCTGGGCCAGCCAACCACCTCGCCCGCGCCGGTCGAATCGTATCTCTTTCACGGCCATCCATCGCTGTGGCTGCAGCGCTGGACACCTCACGGCGTGGGCATCGAGTGGCTCGCCGCGCTGCTCCACTTCTCCTGGTTCATCATTCCACCCCTCATCTTGTGGGCCGTGTACCGCCGCAGCGGGCGCACCGCCGCTGTGCGCCTCATCGCTCTCATGCTGGCGCTCCTCCTTTCCGCGGACGTGATCTTTGCGATCTTCCCCACCCGGCCGCCTTGGATGGACCTCGCCGTGAACCGCCTCGTCGTCGTGGGCTACGGCTCCAAAGCGTCGCTGGACGAGAACGCAGTCGCCTCGGTACCCAGCCTCCACGTGGCCGTGCCGATGCTCTGCACGCTCTGGCTCGCGCGCGAAACCAGCTCGCTGCGGAGACTCACGCCTTGGATCGCGCTCTGGACCGTGGGCGTCACCTGGGCGTCCGTCTACAGCGGCGAGCACTACCTCGTAGACGCGATCGCCGGCGCGGCCTGGGCCGTCGCGACGTACGCGGCGTTCTCCTTCGTGCTCACGGTCTACGCCAAGCTGGCGCTCCGGCGCGACGCGAGACCGCGCGCGCTTTCTCCCGGACATCTCCCTCCTTCGATAGGACGAGTCATCGAAGCCGAAAAGTAGCCGGCGCGCCACTCGACCCTTGCCCTCAATCGCCCTACCATGCGGAGCGTGGCTCGCGTCTTAGGACTCGATGTGGGCGACCGGCGAATCGGGCTGGCGATCTCCACCCCGGAAGGGCGCCTCGCCGTGCCCCTCCGCGTGCTCGAGCGAACGAACGACCCTTCCGATCTTGAGACGATCGCATCGCTCGCGAAAGCGGAGGCCGTTGAGGCGCTCGTCGTGGGCCATCCACGATCGCTCGACGGCTCGGTCGGGCCGCAGGCGCGCCGAGTCGAAGCGTTTGCCCGCCGGCTCGGCGAAGTCACCGGCCTCCCGATCGAGCTCTGGGACGAACGGCTGACGTCGGTGCAGGCGGAGCGCTCCGCGCGCGCCGGCGGCCGTCGCGGCCCGTCCGACGACATCGCGGCCGCGATCATCCTGCAAGCGTACCTCGATCGACAGCAGCACGAATGAGAGAGAACGGCGCCGTTCGCGCGCTTGTGCTGTGTGGGCTCGTTATCGTGAGCGGGGCCTGCATCTGGCTGCTGCTCGGCACGCCGGGCAGCCTGGTGAACGGCCAGCCGCCGCGGCTCGGGCCCAAGCCGCAGAGCGACTCCGTGGTCGTGCACATCGATAGCGGCGACAGCGCCGCAGCGATCGCGAACAAGCTGCAGCAGAGCGGCGTCATCGAAAACGCGCGCCTGTTTCGCGTCCTGGTGTCCCTGATGGGCACCGGCGACAAGCTTGAGGCCGGCGATTACGAGTTCGCCAAGGGAGAGAGCGCCTCCATCGCCGCGCAGCGCATCAGCCAGGGCCTCACCTCATCGCGCACGGTCACGATCCCGGAAGGTTTGCGCTCGCAGGAGATCGGCGCGCTGCTTGAGCGCGACGGCGTCGTGTCCGCGCAGGACTTCCAGAACGCGCTCGCAGACGGCTACGACGCGTCGTTCTTGGGTGCGCTGCCGCCGGGCGCCGGGCTGGAAGGCTTCCTCTTTCCAGCGACGTACGGCGCCCCCCAGCAGATCAGCGCTCACGACATGATCAAGCAGATGCTCGCGGCCTTCGACGAACGATACCGCAACGACATCCTGCCGTTGCTCGCTGGCTCCAAGCTCTCGCCGTTCGAAGTGGTGACGCTGGCATCGATCGTCGAGCGCGAAGCCCAGAAGCCGGAGGAGCGCCCGATCATCGCCAGTGTGTTCCTCAACCGCCTCGCCGCGGGCATTCCGCTCCAGGCCGACCCCACCGTGCAGTTCGCGCTCGGCAGCGACCCGGCCAGCGTGGCCCAGGACGGTTACTGGAAGCGCGATCTCACGCTGAATGACCTGGCCATCGACTCTCCGTATAATACGTACATCAATCCAGGGCTGCCGCCGGGGCCGATCTCGAATCCTGGACTCGATTCGGTCTTGGCGGTGCTGCAGCCGGCGCAGACGGACTACCTGTACTTCGTCGCGCGGGCCGATGGCAGTCATGCATTCGCCGCGACGCTAGAGGAGCACCAACGGAACGTGTGCAGCATCGATCCGAGCCGGCCGGAGTGTCAGTGAGATGAAGAAGGCAGGCGTCATCGGCTACCCGCTGGGCCATTCGCTCAGCCCGGTGATCTTCCAGGCCGCCTTCGACGCGGCCGGCATCGACGCGCAGTACGAGAAGTGGGAGACGGAGCCGGAGCAGCTCGAGGGACGCCTAAACGCCCTGCGCGGCGACGGATACTTCGGCGCGAACGTCACGATCCCGCACAAAGAGGCCGTCGTGCCATATCTTGATCAGCTGGACGAGACGGCGCAGCTCCTCGGCGCGGTGAACACCATCGTCACGGCCGATGGACAGCTCACCGGCTACAACACCGACGTCCCCGGCTTCGAGCGCGCGCTGCGTGAGGACGCCGCCTTCGACCCGAAAGGCAAGCGCATCGCGATCCTGGGCGCGGGCGGGGCGGCGCGCGCGGTCGCGCTCGTGCTCGTGCGCGGCGGCGCATCGTACGTGATGCTCACCGGCCGCACGCCGAAGCGACTCGACAAGGTGGTCGTCGATCTGCGCAAAGTGGAGGCCACGGGCACGACGATCACCTGGACGCACTGGGGCGACGGCGTCTTCATGACGTTCCTCCCCGCCTGCGATCTGCTCGTGAACTGCACGCCGGTCGGGACGAAAACGAGCGACTCGGACGGCAAGAGCCCGCTCGACGCGCAGTGGCTGCCGGCGAGCGGGGCCGTCTTCGACCTGCTGTACAACCCGCCCGAGACGCCCCTGCTGCGCGCCGCGAGGGAGCACGGCCTGAAGACGGTCTCGGGCCTCGGCATGTTGGTCTACCAGGCAGCGGAATCGTTCCGGCTGTGGACCGGCCAGGACGCGCCGGTCGATCGCATGCTGGAGGCCGGCCGCGCGGCGCTGGCGGCGGGAGCGGCGAAGTAGCCATGGCCTGGGGGCTGGGCGTCGGCATTCTCATGATCGCGATGATGTTCGCCTTCTTCGGCATCATCATCTTCAAGGAGACGCGCACGCATCGCTTCTGGCAGCGTAAGGTCGAGGAAGGCGACCTCGACATGATCACGCAGCTCGTGCAGGAGGAGGTCTCCCACTGGCGCACCGAGCGCCCGCCCAAGGGCATGCCCGCGAGCGTCTGGCAGGGCATTCAGGGCGTGGAGGTGATCGAGATCCAGCCGGATGAGATCCACGTCTCGACGACTGCGGAGCCGCAGTTCGCGCTCGTGAGCGGTTCGCGCCGCCAGGTGACGAGCGCGCTCGACGAAGCGAAGCGCGTCATCGCCAAGCTCGCGGAGCGCCTCTTCTACGACATCCCTCACGTCCGGCCCGCGCGCGTCCAGATCGATTGCTACACGACCTTCCAGGAGCCCAACGGCCAGGTGACGCAGCGCTGCATCCTGAGCGCGCTTGCCGATCGGGGGGAAGCGGCGGAGGTCGATTGGGACAACGACGCGCCGGAGGTCATCGCAGAGCGCCTGGGCGCCCTCTACGAGCTCGACAGCCGCGGCGTCGCGTTGCCCATCGATCCGGCGCGGCACGCGGCGTGGACCACCCCGAACGGCGTTGACGGCGCGCCGCGCCCTCCGGAGACGCTCTGATGCCGGCGCTGCGCTGGCTCACGGCGGGCGAGTCGCACGGCAAGGGCCTCACCGTCATCATCGATGGCATGCCTGCCGGCCTCCCCCTCGTCGAGGACTACATCACGCGCGACCTGCGCCGCCGCCAGGGCGGTTACGGCCGCGGCCGCCGCCAGAAGATCGAGACCGATACGGCCGAGATCCGTTCCGGCGTGCGGCACGGCCTGACCATCGGCAGCCCGATCGCGCTGCTTATCGAGAACAAAGACTGGGTGAACTGGCAGGACAAGATGGCCGTCGAGGAGGTCGACGAGCCCGTCGAAAAAGTGACGCGGCTCCGTCCCGGCCACGCCGACCTCCCCGGAGTGATGAAGTACGGCTTCGATGACGTGCGGCCCATCCTCGAGCGCGCCAGTGCGCGAGAGACGGCGGCGCGTGTCGCGGTCGGCGCCGTTGCGCGCCGCCTGCTCGACGAGCTCGGTGTCGCCGTCCACAGCCAGACCATCGCGATTGATGGCGTCGAGGCGCAGGTCGACGGCGAGCCCGACTGGGATGCGATCGAGGAGTCGCCCGTGCGCTGCGCCGACCCGGATGCAGAGCAGCGCATGATCGCCGCCATCGATGCCGCGCGAGAAGCCGGCGATAGCCTCGGCGGCATCGTCGAGGTGCGTGCCGCGAACGTCCCGATCGGCCTCGGCAGCCACGTGCACTGGGACCGCAAGATCGACGCGCGCATCGCCCAGGCGATGATGAGCATCAACGCCGTGAAGGGTGTCGAGATCGGCATCGGCTTTCGCGGCGCGGTGCTGCGCGGCTCGCAGGTGCACGACGTGATCCTGCCCATCGACCGCTGGGGCGAGCGCCCCTGGCGGCGCGAGACGAACCGCCTCGGCGGCACGGAGGGCGGCATGACAAACGGCGAAGAGGTCGTCGTGCGCCTGGCGCTCAAGCCGATCGCGACGCTGCCGCGCTCGCTGCCGTCCGCGGACCTGCGTACGGGCGAGGAGATCCCGGCGCACTATGAGCGCAGCGACGTCGCCGTCGTGCCCGCCGCGGGCGTCATCGGCGAAGCGATGCTGGCGATCGTGCTGGCGGAGGCCGCGCTGGACAAGTTCGGCGGCGATCACATCAGCGAGTTGCTGCGCAACTTCCGTTCTTACGTGAAGACGCTCACACCTCGCGGCGGCGAAGCGCTCCCCCCACCCGACGAAGAGACCACGGAGGTATGATGGAGCTGCCATGAGGGAGAACAAGAAACGCGGCAGAAGTCCTGCCAGACGCGATCGGGAACTGCCAGTTGCGTCACGCCGTCGACGCGGCGACGCGTCACGCGAGTCGCACAGCATATGGGACAAGCCAAAGATAAGGGCAATGCTGAAGGAGCCGGTTGGAGCGCCGGTGATCTTGACCCGGGCTGAGGCGATGGCCATCGCGGACGAAGCTTTTGGATCGCGGCCCGACTTGGCTCCCGGGACCGAGTATGTGCGAAGCATCAAGCACATCTGGCGAGGGCTGCTGAGAAGCCGCCGTGGCAGACGCTCTGCTTGATACCACGTTCTTCATTGACTATCACCGTGGCGATGTTGCAGCACGCTCTCTCTGGCTCCAGATCAGGGAGCGCAGACTAACCGCATCGGTTTCCGTAGTCACGATATTCGAATTGTGGGTTGGAGAGCTAAGCAGGCGCGAAGATATAGAGTATCGGGCCATGCTTGCAGCCGTGGAAGAAGTGCCACTCACAACCGTCGAAGCGGAGACTGCGGCTCTCTGGCTCCGTGGCCTGAGTCTCAGTGTTAGCGAGGCCATCGTACGCGACGCCTTCATCGCCGCCACCGCCGCTGGGCGCGGCGAGCCGATCTACACACGCAACGTGCGCGATTTCAAACGCTTCTACACCGATGTCCAAACATACTGATGCGCCACCTTACGAGGTGCGCCGGGACGGCTACGTGGTGAGCACCGACCGCTCGCTGCTTGATCTCGACGCAGTGCATGCTTTCCTCGCGAAGAAGAGCTACTGGGCGGCGGGCATCTCGCGCGAGCGCCTGGAGACGGCCGTCGCGAACTCGCTGCCGTTCGGCGTGTACTGCGACGGGCGGCAGGTCGGCTTTGCGCGCGCGATCACCGACTACGCGACGTTCGCTTACCTCGCCGACGTCTACGTCGACGAGGCGCATCGCGGGCGCGGCGTCTCCAAGCTGCTGATGGAGGCGCTGCTCGCGCACCCGCAGCTACAGGCGCTGCGCCGCTGGATGCTGGGCACGCGCGACGCGCACGGGCTCTATGCGCAGTTCGGCTTCGTCCCGCTCGAAGATCCGTCGCGCTGGATGGAGCTCTCCTACCCCGAAACCTACACGAAGGTCACAACGTCGCATGGCTAGCGCCCCTCCCCCGCGTCTTTTCCTGACCGGCTTCTCGGGTACCGGCAAGTCCGCCGTCGATCCGCTGGTCGCGCAGGCGCTCGGCTGGCGCGCGCTGGACACCGACAAGCTGATCAGAGAAGAAGCGGGCCGATCGATCACGTCGATCTTCGAGCTGGAGGGCGAGGCCGACTTCCGCCACCTCGAACGGAAGGCCATCGAGCACGCGGCGAAGGAATCGAACGCGGTCATCGCGGTGGGCGGCGGCGCCGTGAGATCGATCGAGAACCGGCGCGCGATGGCCGTAGCGGGACTCGTCGTCTGCCTCGAGGCGCGGCCGGAAACGATCATGGCGCGCCTGCGCGGCGGGGACGTGCCCGTCGAAGAACGCCCGCTGCTCGCCGGCAGCGACCCGCTGGCGAAGATCGTGGAGCTCAAGTCGCGCAGGCAGAAGTACTACGCGCTTGCCGACATTGTGATCGATACCGAAAGCAAGACGCCGCAGCAGGTCGCGGACGAGGTCGTCGCAGCCGTTCGCGCGTCCGACCCCTGGTTCGCGCAGCACCCCGAACGCCTGCTGCTGCCGGAAGAGCGCGACGGCGCCGGTGCGGAGGAGCCTGTGTGGGTGAATGCGCCATCGCGGCGCTATCCGGTTCACGTCGGTTGGGGCGCGCTCGACCGGCTGGGCGAGCTTCTGCGCGAGCAGGGCCTCGCCGGCGCGGCGTGGATCGTGAGCGATAGCGAAGTACTGCCGCGCCACGGCGACCGCGCGCTGCTCTCACTTCGAGAGGCAGGGTTCGCGGCCGACGCCTTCGCGATCCCGGCGGGCGAATCAAGCAAGAACCTCGATGTCACCGCCAGGGTCTACGACTGGCTGGTCTCCAAACGCGCCGAGCGCGGTCACGCCGTCGTCGCGCTCGGCGGCGGCGTCGTGGGCGATCTCGCGGGCTTCGTCGCCGCGACATACCTCCGCGGGCTGCCGTTCGTCCAGGCGCCAACGTCGTTCCTCGCGATGGTGGACGCATCGATCGGCGGTAAGGTCGCCGTCGATCACCCCAGCGGTAAGAACCTGATCGGCGCGTATTACCAGCCGCGGCTCGTCGTGGAAGACGTGTCGCTGCTCAAGTCGCTGCCACGCCGCATGCTCGCCGAAGGATGCGCGGAGGCGATCAAGCACGCGCTCATCCGCGATCCGCAGCTCCTCGACGACATGGAAGCGCGCGCGGACGATCTGCTCCACCTCGAGCCCGCCGTCACGGTCGATATCGTCCGGCGCAACGTCGCGATCAAGGCCGCGGTCGTCTCGGAGGACGAACGCGACACCGGCCTGCGCGCGATCCTAAACTACGGCCACACCGTCGGCCACGCGATCGAGGCCGCGGGAGGCTACGCCCAGGTGCTCCACGGCGCCGCCGACGCGATCGGCATGACCACCGCCGCCGAGATCGGCTGGCGCATGGGCGTAACGCCCCAGCACGTCATCGAGCGGCAGCGGGCTGTCCTCGAGCGCTACGGTCTGCCTACGCGCGCGCCGAAGGGCATCGATCCGCAGCGCGTGCTCGATGCCATCGCGCTCGACAAGAAGGTGGCGGAGGGCAGTGTGCGCTGGGTGCTGCTCGAGGACATCGGACGGCCGGTGCTGCGCTCCGACGTGCCGCCGGAGCTCGTGCGCGAGGTAGTGCAGGAGGTGCTGTCGTGAATTGGAACTACTTCGGTGAATGGCAGGCACGTTCTGCATTGACGGATCGAACCCGTCCGGGCAGACGTGTAGTACGCGGCCTCATCCGTGGTGCTATTGTGATCGTTGTACTGTCAATCGTCCTTTTCGTCCTCCTTTCCATCGTAGGATTATCCGAGGTCATTCACGTAGTCGTGGATTGAGCATGCGCCGCCTCCACGCTGTCGTTCGCGGGAGGGTGCAGATGGTGGGCTTCCGCTATTTCGCGATCGAAGAGGCGCGGCGGCTGGGTCTCACGGGCTGGGTGCGCAACGGCGACGACGGCTCGACGGTGGAGGTCGTCGCGGAGGGGCCGGAGGACGCGCTGCGCCAGCTCGAGCAGGCGCTCCGCACCGGGCCATCAGGCGCTCGCGTCGAGGCGCTTGATGCGACCTGGTCGGACGAATTGGACGGATACGATTGGTTCGAGCTGCGTGGGTAGGGCGGTTCGCGAACCGCCCCCTACGAGTCCCCTACCGCCTGCGCCACGTGGCTCTCGGCCACCGTTTGCTGCTGGCTGTCGCGCATGTCGCGCAGCGTCACCTCTCCCCGCGCGAGCTCTTGTTCGCCCAAGATCGCGACGTAGCGCGCGCTGAGCGCGTCAGCGTGGCGGAGCTGAGACTTCAGGCTGCGCCCAGAGCCGACGACGGCGGAGATCCCGCTCGCGCGCAGCCGGTGTGCCAGGCGCAGCGCCGCCTGTCGCGCCGCCTCCGACATGTGCGCCACGTACACGCGCGGCGGGTCGACCGGCGGGACGGCGGCGTTCTGGCGCTTCATGTTGATGATCAGCCGCTCGATGCCGGAGCCGAAGCCGATGCCCGGCGTCGCTCGGCCGCCGAGCAGCTCGATCAGGCCGTCGTAGCGCCCTCCTCCACCGACGGCGGACTGCGCTCCCTCCTCCGGCGGGTGAAACTCGAACACGGTGCGCGTGTAGTAGTCAAGGCCGCGCACCAGCCGCGGATTGATCTCATACGGCACCTCCAGCGTGTCGAGGTACGAACGCAGGCCGGCGAAGTGCGCCGCGCAGTCTTCGCAGAGACGCTCCGAGATGACAGGCGCGCCCGCGATCGCTCCCTGGCACTCCGGCTGCTTGCAGTCGAGCAGCCGGAGCGGGTTCTTCTCGTAGCGCATCCGGCAGTCCGCACAGACCGTGTCGAGCAACGGCCGGTAGTACGCGCGCAGCGCTTCGATGTAGGCCGGCCGGCAGGTCGCATCGCCGATGCTGTTCAGCTGCATCGTCAGGCCGCCCAAGCCAAGCGCCTGGTAGAAGGTCGACAGCAGGTCGATCGCCTCCGCGTCCACCAGCGCGTCGCCGTCGCCTATCGCCTCCACGCCGAACTCCGTGTGCTGGCGATAGCGCCCTGCCTGCGGCCTGTCGTAGCGGAACTTCTGGGCAAAGTAGAAGAGCCGGACGGGCTGCGGCCAGCTCGACATGCCGTGCTCGATGTACGCGCGGCAGACGGCCGCCGTGGTCTCCGGCCGCAGCGCCAGCCGGTCGCCGCCGCGGTCCTCGAAGACGTACATCTCCTTCTCGACAACCTCCGTGCCCTCGCCCGTGCGCAGCCAGATGCGCGCGTCTTCGAACATCGGCGTTTCGATGGCGCGGTAGCCGAACAGCCCCGCAACGCGTTCGCCCGTGCTCCGGACGAAGCGCCAATACCGCTCGTCTTCCGGCAGCACGTCGTTCGTGCCGCGCGGTGCCTGAAAGCGAACGGGCTTAGATTCGTCGGTGGCCATCGCGAGGCAGCATAGCGAAGGCGCTCTTCCGGACGCCATCGGCAAACGCCAGCCTGCCTATGATAGAGTGGAATCGCGATGGCCGTTGCCCGAATCGACCAGGAGGAAGGTCTCCAGCAGCTCCTCCAGCGCGCAGGGGCATACCTGCCCCAGAAGCGGCTTCGCCTCGTCGAGGACGCCTACCACTTCGCCGTGGAGTGCCACGAGGGCCAGAAGCGCCTCTCCGGCGAGCCCTACATCATCCACCCGCTGGACGCCGCGATGACCGTGGCCGAGCTCCAGCTCGACGCCGCCACCATCGCGGGCGCGCTGCTGCACGACGTCCAGGAGGACTGCGGCGTGCCGAACGCCGAGCTGAAGCGGCGCTTCGGCGCAGAGGTGGCAAAGCTGGTCGACGGCGCGACGAAGCTCGACCAGATCGCGAAGCGCTCCGCGGACCCGGACGCCTTCGACGGCGACCTGCAGGCCGAGAACCTGCGCAAGATGTTCCTCGCCATGGCAGAGGACATCGGCGTCGTCATCATCAAGCTCGCCGACCGCCTCCACAACATGCGCACACTGGAGTACCTGGAGCCCGCGAAACAGCTCCGCACCGCTCAGGAGACGATGGAGATCTACGCTCCCCTCGCGAGCCGCCTCGGGATCGCGCAGATCAAGTCTGAGCTGGAGACCCTTGCGTTCAAGTACCTCAAGCCCGAGCGCTACGAAGAGATGGTCAAGCTCGTCGCGTCGAAGCGTTCGACTCGTGAGCGCTACATCGCCCAGATCGACGGCATGTTGCGCGCCGAGTTCGAGAAGCACGGCATCGAAGCGCAGGTGCAGGGCCGCGCGAAAAATCTCTATAGCATCTACAACAAGATCCAGAAGTACGCCGAGCAGGGGAAGACGTTCAACGAGATCTACGACCTGCTCGCGCTGCGCGTGTTGGTCAACACAGTGTCCGACTGCTATGCCGTGCTCGGCATCGTCCATGGCCTGTGGCGGCCCATCCCGGGCCAGTTCGACGACTACATCGCCAACCCCAAGGACCGCGTGTACCAGTCGTTGCACACGACGGTGATGTGCGAAGGCGCGCGGCCGCTGGAGATCCAGATCCGCACGCACGAGATGCACCAGCTCGCCGAGTACGGCGTCGCCGCGCACTGGCGCTACAAGGAGGGCGGCCGCCCCGACGCGCACTTCGAGGAGCGGCTGTCATGGCTGCGCCAGCTCCTCGAGTGGCAGCGTGACGTGTCACGCGCGGAGGACTTCGTCGAGTCGGTGAAGACCGACATCTTCCAGGACCAGGTCTTCGTGTTCACACCCAAGGGGGAGATCAAGGATCTGCTCGCCGATGCCACGCCGATCGACTTCGCCTTCCGCATCCACACCGACCTCGGCTACCACTGCATCGGCGCGAAGGTCAATGGCCGCCTCGTCGCGCTGAACGAGCCGCTGAAGAACGGGGACGTCGTCGAGGTGCTCGTCGGACGCAGCTCGCGCGGCCCGTCGCGCGACTGGCTCAACCGCAACCTGGGGTACGTCAAAACCAGCCACGCGCGGCAGAAAATCCGCCAGTGGTTCCGCAAACAGCAGCGCGAAGAGAACATCGAGAAGGGCCGAGAAGCGCTCGAGAAAGAGCTGCGCCGCATGGGCGTCACGCTCGCTCAGTGCAAGGATGAGTTGCTGAAGAAGCTGCGCTACGAGTCACTCGAGGACTTCTACGCAGCGCTGGGCTTCGGAGGCGTCAGCCTCCACCAGGTCGCCCAGCGCCTCGAACGCTATCTCGCGCCCGAGGAGCCCCTGCCCGCGCCGGTCATGCCGGCGCGCCTGCCCATTTCGCCGACCGGCATTCAGGTGCTCGGTACGGGCGACCTGCTCACGCAGGTCGCGCGCTGCTGTAACCCTGTGCCCGGAGACAAGATCATCGGCTATGTGACGCGCAGCCGTGGCGTCACCGTCCACAGAACCGACTGCTTCAACGTGATCCACGAAGACGAGCGCCAGCGCCTCGTCGATGTCGCCTGGGGCCAGACGGGGGAGCTCTATCCCGTCGCGGTGCAGATCGAAGCGTTCGATCGTGTCGGCCTGCTGCGCGACATCAGCACGGTGATCGCCGAAGAGCAGGTGAACATGGTCGCCGTGACCACGCAGGAACGCGACGACCGCACGACGTTTATCGCGCTCACGCTCGAGACGCGCGGCGTCGACCAGCTCAGCCGCGTCCTGATGAAGCTCGAAGCCGTCCGCGGCGTGCTGAGCGTGGCGAGGACGATCAACCCGGCGCGAAGAGCATCCTAGCGCCCGTGTACCGCAGCCTTGTGCTCGCGACCCTCCTGGTCGGAGGGTCGTTCCTCGTCACCGGTTGCGCCGCCTCGTCTTCGCAAGCTCCCGCGCCGACGCCCACCTCCGCGACCACATCGATCGACGCCCCGGCCGCCACGCCCACCGCAGCGCCAACGCCGCACGTCGACAAGCAGGTCGTCGAAACGCTCACGACTGCGCTGCAATCCGGCAACGCGGAGGTGATCCGTCCCTACATCGGCTACCTGCCGATCGGCTGCAGCCCACAGGCGTCCAGCGCCGCGCCCGTCTGCGCCACCAACGAGGCAGATGGGACCCAGACCGCGACGTTCTACTTCTCCAAGTGCGAAGGCCGCTATCTCACACCAGCCGAGATCCAGGAACCACTCGACCTCATGGCAGCGATGCGGCTCGACGCCATCTATGCGCTGCCGGCCGCCGGCCAGCCGTCCGGCCAGTACTCCGCCGTCCTCGTCGATCAGCGACCGGAAACCGCGGGCCAGGCCTGGGAGGCGATCATCGACGAAGCGCACATCGTCGCGCTGATCTTTAGCTGCACGCTCACGCCGGAAGAGCTCGTGGCGCTACGGCACTACGGCCCGCCCGTGCAGCCGAAGCTCAGCGCTCGGCGCGCGCCGCCTGCGCACGCTTGCCGGCTACCCCGCCTGCGATCAATAGTTACGAGGGATCTCGATGGGGGGCCTGACCGATGAAATCGCGAAGGGCCATCCTGAGTGCCATAGTCGTCTCGGTTGTGCTGGCAGTCGCTGCCGGCTGCGGTGACGGCAACGAAGGCGGCCCAGCGTCCATTCCGACGGAGACAATACCTGCTCCGGCGACGGCAGCGACAACGGCCAACGGCGTCGCCACGCTGCCCGCCGGCACCACCGGCATCGCCGAGCTGGACGCGGTCATCGATGCGCTGCGGTCGGGTGACAGCGAGCAGCTACGGCCGCTGATCGGCTTTACTCTGCTCGCCTGCAGCCCGGAGGGCCAGGTTATCAGCGGAAAGCCTGAGTGCGAAGGGGGCGAATCGGACGGTGATCTCGTTGAGGTCTTCCACTACAGCGCGTGCGAGGGCCAAGACTTGCGCCCGAACAAGCTGGATCAGGCGATGAGTGTCTTTGCCAGCTCCAGCCTGTACGCCGTCTATCGCGTGGCGGCGGGAGGGAGCTACTCCGGCGACTACGTGGCCGTGCTCGCGGACGAAGACCCGGACCGAGCCAGACTGGCCTGGGCGGTCGAAATCGATGGCGGCCGTATCACTGCGCTGCGCTTCAGTTGCGCCGCGACGCCGGACGAGTTTGTGAAGCACTTCGCGCCGGAGGACGTGGTCCTCCCAGCGCAGAACTAGCCATCCGACTAGCGCGCCTCTCGTTGCGATCGCCGGAGCAGGCCTCGCTTCGCAGCCGGAGGCTGTTCTTCGCGCTGCAGGTCGGAAATAACGATAGCCGCGATGAAGATGACGGCCGCGAGAGTGAACAGCGCACCGAAAGCGAAGAGGGACGGGGGAGGTGCGCCGGCGTGCAGCAGCACTATACGATGTGCTACGCCGCGCGCTCGAGGTGGTTGTCGACCCGCTCGGCGGAGACCGCGACGAACGCATCGACGGCCGCCGGGTCGAACTGGATGCCCTTCTGCCGAACGACCTCCGCCATCGCCTCCTCGTGGCTCAGGACATCTCGGTACGGGCGCTTCGACGTCATCGCGTCGTAGGCATCCACTACGCTGATGATGCGGGAGAGCAGCGGGATCTGTTCGCCCGCTATCCCATCGGGGTAGCCGCTGCCGTCGTAGTGCTCGTGGTGATGGCGGATGACGACTGCCAGCTCGCTCAGCGCATGCACCTTGGCCGCGATCTCATGGCCGCGTTCCGTATGCGACTTGATGATGGCGAACTCTTCCGGTGTCAGCGGGCCGGGCTTGGCGAGGATCGAGCTGGGCACGCTGATCTTGCCCACGTCGTGCATCTGCGCGGCGAGCCCCAGCGCGCGTAGCTCCTGCGGCGGCAGCCCGAGCCGCTGCCCAACCCCGATCGCGTAGCCGGAGACGCGGCGCACGTGACCGAACGTCTCGCGGTCCTTCGCCTCTACCGCATCGACGAGCTCCACGATCGGCTGCTGGAGCCCGCGGTTCAGCTGCGCCAGCGCGTCGCGCATTGAGAGCGCGTCGGCAATGGCGCGGAGCGTGCCGGCGCGCCGCACCTCAATCGCCCAGCCGGCGAACAGCACCAGGAACGCGACGCCATACAGTCCGTGATAGAACCACCACGAGAGGTGCCACACCTGGCCCCAGACGATGATCACCTGTACTTCGAGCAGGATCACCAGCGTCGCGATCATCGCGAGCTGCGAGGGCAGCCGCGCAAAGAGGTACGCCTGGTAGTAGCGCCAGACGGCAAAACCTACCAGCGCCAGCGCCGTGAGTCCCACCCCGAATTGCGCGTTGCGGTTATCCACCGGCACCCAGTCCAGCCAGTGCTCAGTCGGCTCGGACTTAACGCTCAGCGCGATATACGCGAGCACAGCCAACACAGCGCACGCGAAGATGGCCTTACCGTTCCGCTCGATCAAGTGGTCGATGCGATGCGGTAAGCCAACAACGCTCAGCGCGACGAACGCAGAGCCCGCGAACGCGCTGAGCCACGCCGAGACACCAACAGAGGAATAGTATTCATCCGCGATGAAGCCCGGCGTGTTGAGACCGTGCACGGCAAACACGCCGGCGATGGAAAAGAACGCTAGGCCGAGGAAGACAAGCCGTGTGTTACTGAGCGTACGCGCCGACGCCATGACGACCGCGCACGCCAGCGCCGCGGCTAACGCCGTGAAGCCGACGACGTAGAAGTGGAACGAAAAGGCCATGAGCTTGGGATCGAGCTGCGGGGCGGCCCGGAGCACGCCGAATGCCGCCAGCGGCGACAGCAGCACCGCAATTCCAAGTCCCGTCAACCAGGTGGGAGACCGTTCGCCCATGCCAGCCTCGATTACTTAATACAGTCTTTATGAGTATCGGCCGGATGGTGGAGGCAGCTTAGGGGCGGGCCGCTTCGACGCACCGGACCCCGCTCGGGCCCACAATCGCCGCATAAGGCGTTCCCGGCGGTATCTCCAGCCGGGCGCCAGGGCCGAACTCGAGCTCGCCGGCGGGCGTCGTGAACCTAATCGAACCGCTTAGGCAATAGAGGGCCTTGAAATAGGGATGCTCGTGGCTACCATAGCGGTCGCCGGGCCCGTTCGACCACCAGTGCGGCTCCAGCCCTTCGCCGGGCAGGGTGAGCTCGAGCCGCTCTTCTGACGGAGGCTCAGCGAACGGCCACGGTGCAATCGAAGCCCCCGCCAGCGCTAGCCGCCCTCGTATTCCACGGCGCACTTCGCGGCCAGACTGGAGATCGCCGTCACGCGCCGCCCGAGCGCCCGCCAGTCGACGAAGCCGTTGGTGCAGTAGCCGAGCGAGATCCCCGTCACCGGGTCTCCCCAGCCGGTCTGCCCGCCCGCGCCGCCATGTCCGAACGCCTTGCCCGACACCACGCGCCCGAAGCCTCGCATGAACGACTTGCCATCGTCGCCCGCGATCACGACGCTCAGTCCGCGGTTCACCGGATAGTCAAACGTCCGGTCGCGGTGGCGATCGGTCGTGCGCACCGTCGTCGCAAACGCGATCGTTTCCGGCCTCAGCACGCGCGTACCGTCCGCCGTCTCACCACCATTGATCAACGGCTGGTAGAACATCGACAGCTCCGCTGCGCTCGCAACGCCGCCCGCGCCGGGCACACCCGCTCGCCGCGCGATGGGTGAGTTGAAGCGCAGGATCGCTTGCGGCGTCACTTCACCCCAGCCGCCCGGCGGCTCGATTACCTCGCCCATGTGCCGCACGTCAGCGACGCGCTCGTCGTGCTCCTCCGGCGCGCCGACGAACAGCTCGTCCAGACCCATCGGTCCGGTGACGCGCTCGCGGATGAAGTCGCGGAAGTCCTTGCCCGTCCGGCGCTGGATGATCTCCGCCAGCACCCAGTGCGCTGACGTAGCGTGATACTCGAACTTGCTGCCCGGCTCCCACATGAGCCGCCAGCGCGCGAATGCTTCGAGCCGCTTCGAGCGGTCGTTCCACGCGTCCGGCCCCAGAGGTGCGCGCGGGAAGCCCGAGGTGTGCGTGAGAATGTGCTCCACCGTGACGATGTCCTTGCCGTTCGTCGCGAACTCCGGAATGATCTCCGCCACGCGTTCATCGAGACGCAGCAGGCCGTCCTCGAACATCAGCCAGACCGACGCCGCCACGACCGCTTTCGTGCAGGAGAAGATTGTGTACAGCGTCTCGTCCGTCGCGGCCCGGTCGACGCCTCCTTGCACCGCCGAGCCGAACGTCCGCAGGCCGGCGACCTTGCCCCGCCGCGCGATGGCCACTTGGCAGCTCGGCAACGTGCCGTCGTCGACATCGCGCCTCGCACGCGCGAAGACGTCCTCCAATCGGCCGCCATCGATGCCCACGTCCTCCGGCTTCGACGCCAGCAGCTGCTGCTTCAACATCGATTCGCTCCTTTCAGTCCGCCCACCGGCCTCATAGTATACAACCGATGCGGATCGAGCTTGCCGCCAGCGCCGATGACCTCTCGCGCCAAGCGGCGGACATGCTCGGTGCGATCGTCCGCGACAAGCCCGGCGCGGTGCTCGGCCTCGCGACCGGCAAGACGCCACTCGGACTGTACGCGGAGCTGTCGCGCCGGGTTGCTGCCGGAGACATCGATCTGCGCGGCGTAACCGCGTTCGCCATCGACGAGCTCCACGGCGTTCCGCGCGATCATCCTGCGACAAATGCGTCGTACTTCGCGCGCGAGCTCTCCCTGCCGCTGGCCGCGCTGCACATCATGAACAGCGAAGCGCCGGACCCGCAGGCGGAGTGCGATCGCGTTCGGGAGCTAATCGAGCGCGCGGGCGACCTCGACCTCGTGGTGCTCGGCATTGGGCGCAACGGACACCTCGCGTTCAACGAGCCCGGCTCGGCGTTCGATTCCCGCGCGCGCAAAGTCGCGCTCGAGCAATCGACGCGAGAGCAGTACGCGCCCTACTTCGGTTCGTTGGAGCAAACGCCTGCGGTCGGTCTCACGCTCGGCATGGCCGATCTGCTCGCAGCGCGTAAGGCGCTGCTGCTGGCAACCGGCGCCGAGAAGGCGGAGATCGTCGCGCGGGCGCTCGAGGGGCCGGTCAGCGACGAGGTTCCCGCCTCGGCGCTGCAGCGCCACCCCAATGCAACTGCGCTACTCGATCCCGCAGCGGCCGCCCGATTGCGTCACGTCGCCTCGTAGGCGATCTCGCCGCCCACAAAGACCTGCTCGACGCGCAAGTCCTCATCGCAGATCACGATGTCCGCCTTCGCGCCCGGCTTCAGTACGCCGATCTCGTCCTGCATGTCCAGCACGCGCGCGGGCGTTGCCGTCGCCATGCGCACGCACTCGATGAGCGTTGCGCGTCCGCCCGCGGCGGAGTGCATGTTGCGCACGGCGACGTTCATCGAGAGGGCGCTGCCCGCCAGCGTGCCGTCCTTCAGGTACCAGGCGCCGTCACGCAGTGCGACCCCCCTGCCTTGCAGCTCCTCCGCGCCCGCCGTCTCCCCCGCGGACCAGAGCGCGTCCGTCACGAGCGCGACGCCATCGGCGCCCTTGGCGCGGTAGATGAGCGACAGCACCGACGGGTGAACGTGCACCGTGTCCGCGATCGCGCCGGCAACGATCTTCTCGCTCTCCAACACCGCGCCGATCACGCCCGGCTCGCGCTGCGTGAGCTGCCGCATGCCATTGAAGAGATGCGTCGCCATCGCCGCGCCGGCGTCGATCGCTCGTTGCGCCTCCTCGTACGTCGCGTCGGTGTGACCGATCGAGACGATAACGCCCGCGGCCCGCGCCGCCGCCAGCAGGTCGAGACCGCCCGGCGCCTCCGGCGCGATCGTGATCAGCCGCAGCGTTCCCTTCGATGCCGCCAGCAGCCGTTCGAACATCGCAACGTCGGGCCGGCGGATGAAGCGCTCGTCGTGGGCGCCTTTGCGCATCGGGTTGATGAACGGCCCCTCGAGGTGAGCGCCCAGCACTCGCGCGCCGGCGATCGGCCGCTCCATCGCCTCATGCACCGCCGCGAGCGCGCGGCAGACGTTGTCCTCGTCCGCCGTTACTGCCGTCGGCAGCATCGCGGTCGTGCCGAAACGGACGAAGTCGCGCGTCATGCGCTCGACGGTCTCGACCGTAGGTGCTTCCGTGAGCAGCGCGCCGCCACCACCGTTCACCTGCAGATCGATAAAGCCCGGACAGACGATGCGCGCTCGCGCATCGATCTCGACATCTGCGCGCTCGCGTGCTAGCTCCGTGCGTGTGCCGGCACGTTCGATCACGCCATCGCGGGCGAGCAGTGCGCCGTCCTCGATCTCCTCGAACGGCGTCAGCAGCGTGCCGCCGGAGATGAGGAGACTGCTCACAGCGTCAGCACCGCCGCGCCGCGCACCTCGCCGCGCTTGAGCCGCGCCAACGCTTCGTTCGCGCGGGCGAGCGGAAAGACCTCGGTCTCGATGCGCAGCCGGTGCTCCGCCGCGAGCGCGAGGAACTCGCTCGCGTCCTCTCGTGTGAAGTTCGCGACGCTGCGGACGGTGCGCTCCCAGTAGATCTCTTGGTAAGAGAACGATGGGATGTCGCTCGCGTGGACGGCGTTGATCGCCAGTGTGCCGCCGCGATCCAGACGCCGGAGCGCGATCGGCACGATCCAGCCCACCGGCGCGAAGCTCACCGCGGCGTTAATCGCAACGCCGGGATCGTCCTCGAGCCCCCCGGCCCACGTCGCGCCGAGTTCTCGGGCGAGCTGCTGGTGATCGGGCTCGCGCGTGAAGATGTACGTCTCGCAGCCCCACGCCTGAGCCACTTGCATCGTGAGGTGCGCCGACGCGCCGAAGCCGAAGAGGCCGACACGATCGTCTCGCGACGCGTCGCTCAGCTTGAGCGCGCGATAGCCGATGATGCCCGCGCAGAGCAGCGGCGCCGCTTCGATGTCCGAGTAGGTCTCCGGAAGGCGGTAGACGAAGCGCGCATCGGCCAGCATGAACTCCGCGTAGCCGCCATCGACATCGCGGCCGGTGAAGCGCGGCGCGACGCACAGGTTCTCCTTGCCCGAAGTGCAGCAGCGGCACGCGCCGCACGTGGAAGCGAGCCAGCCGACGCCGACCCGATCGCCCGGCGACAGCTCGTCGACGTCAGCGCCCAGCGCGTCGACGACCGCGACGGCCTGGTGGCCGGGGACACGCGGCAGCGGCGTCGCCAGCTCCCCTTCGACGATGTGCAGATCGGTGCGGCAGACGCCGCAGACCAGCACGCGCAGCCGAACTTCGCCGCGGCCGGGCGACGGATGCTCAGCCTCGTCTTCGATCAGCCGGCCTTCCTCAGCCGGCCCGGGCTCGCGCAGGAGCATACGGCGCATCGTGCACGCTAGCGGCCCTTGAACTGCGGTGCGCGCTTCTCCAGAAAGGCCTGCACGCCTTCGCGAAAGTCGTCGGTGCGGAAGAGGGGCAGGAGCTGCAGATACACGTGGTGCACGTTCGCCTCGAACGTCTCCTCAAGGCCCAGGCGCATCATGCGCTTCGTCGACTGCACGGCGAGCGGCGCGTTGGCG
>CAYQLM010000031.1:4094-29466 GCA_964418365.1 uncultured Dehalococcoidia bacterium | reverse complement strand
GCAACGTCTGACACGTATGCCAGCGGCCATCACGTACTCCGAAGCAGCACATCCGACGGGTCCTACACCCAGATCGCGCAGGTGACACCGCGGACGACGACAACGTACGTCGACAGTCCAGGCGCTGGGACGTACTACTATGTCGTTCGGGCCTACTACCAGAACTGGGAGAGCGTCGACAGCAACGAGGCCACCGCCGGGGTCAGCACCAATACCGGGTTCGCAAGCTGCACCGCGAACGCCGCCGTCACCACGAGCAGCGGCGATAACAACGGCTTCGAAGTAACTCCCGGCAACGCTTGCGCAGACGACGCCGCCTCCGCTCAGGACGTTAACAGCGGCACCGGCACCAGCACTTCCTGCGCCAGCACGGCCAAAGACCGCCATCTCTTCTACAACTACGGGTTCTCTCTCCCTGCGGGGTCCGTGATCAACGGCATTCGGGTGCGGTTGGATGCCTGGGCCGACAGCACCACCGGTGCCCCCTTCATGTGCGTCGAGCTATCGTGGAATGGCGGCACCACCTGGACAGCCGCCAAGACGACGGCCACCCTAGGGACAGCTCAGGCGACCTTCATCCTAGGCACCACGTCGGACAATTGGGGCCGCACCTGGGCCACCAGCGACCTCTCGAACGCTAATTTCCGGGTGCGCATCACGGACGTGGCTTCGGTTTCCGGCAACACCCGCGACTTCTCGCTCGATTGGGCAGCGGTTGAGGTGACGTACACGCCGCCCTAGGTTTGGCGGCCCGGAGAACGGCCTGGCCTAGCGGCGCTGCCCTACGCGCTCGCGCCCGAGAGCCAGCAGCGCATCGATTGATGACTCCGGCAGCTGGCTGAGCATGCCGCCGGGATACGGCTCCGTCTCTCCGTAGAGGCCGTGGTAGTCGCTCCCGCCGAGCGGAATCAAGCCGAACTTCCGTGCCGTTGCCGCCAGCCGTTCAACCACACCGGGCTCGTAGGTCTTGTAGTGGACCTCCATGCCGGAGAGCCCCGCCGCCTTCAGCTCTGCGAGCAGCGCATCGAGGTCCGGCAGGTCCGCGGGGTGCGCCAGGTTCGCGACGCCACCGAGGCGCACGATCGTCGCAACGGCTTCCGTGGGAGTCATCTTCTCGCGCTCGACATACGCCGGCCCGTTGCGCCCGATGTACTTATCGAACGCCTCCGTAACCGTCGCGACGTAGCCCTTCTCGAACAGCGCTTGCGCGACGTGCGGCCGCCCAACGGCGCCGTCGCCTGCGATGCGCTGTACCTGCTCCCACGTCACGTCGAAGCCCAGCTCGCGCAGCTTCTCGACCATGCCCTCGCCGCGCCCGCGGCGTCCTTCGCGCAGCTTCCGGAGCGTCTGCTGCAGCTCGGCATCGTCCGGCTCCAGGAAGTACCCGAGGACGTGCACGTCGCCACCCGGGATGTCCGTCCCCATCTCGACGCCGGAGATCAGCGTGAAGTCCTTGTAGTCTGCGACGGCGCGACGCGCCTCCTCGACGCCCTCCGTCGAATCGTGGTCGGTCAGCGCCATCACGCGCACACCTTCGCGATAGGCGCGCTGCATCAGCTCCGTCGGCGAGAGGACGCCGTCCGACGCCGTGCTGTGGTTGTGGAAGTCCGCCCTACTGGCCATTACTCACCATCGCGCGTGTACTCGCGGTCGATGCGCTCGATGCGTTTCGCCTTGCGTGTCGATTCGTCGATCTCGATCAGGACGGCGTTGAACGTTACGGGCGAGCTGTTCTCGGCCACCGGCAGTCGCGTCGGCATCGCGGTCAGCATGCGGTTCAGCACCGATTGGATGTCGTTGCCGATGATCGATTCGCTCGGCCCCACCATGCCGATGTCGGTCACGTACGCTGTGCCGCCGGGCAGGATGCGCGCATCGGCCGTCGGGACGTGCGTGTGCGTGCCAGCGACAGCCGCGACGCGCCCGTCCAGGTAGCGCCCCATCGCCTGCTTCTCGCTGGTGGTCTCTGCGTGCATATCGACCACGACGATAGCGCCCTCCGGCAGGTGGCTCAAGGCGGCGTCGGCGGCGCGAAAGGGGTCATCGGTCTCGGGCATGAACGTGCGGCCCTGCAGGTTGAGCACCGTCAAGCCCTTCTGCGTCACGATGCCGCGTCCGGGCGCGGCAGGCGGATAGTTCGCGGGACGCAGGATCGGCGTCTCCTTATCGAGGAGCGGGATGATCTCCTTCTGGTCCCAGATGTGATTGCCCGACGTGATGACGTCGACGCCCGCGTCGAACAGCTCCTGCGCTGTCTTCTCCGTGATCCCACGGCCGGCGGCGACGTTCTCGCCGTTGGCGATGACGACATCGAGCGCGAGCTCCTGGCGCAGGCCCGGCAGCAACGCCGCAACGGCATGCCGCCCCGGCCTCCCCATCACGTCGCCGATCATCAGGACGTTCATGAGCTATGGAACGTAGGGGCGGTTCACGAACCGCCCCTACATATCGATTTGCCGCCTACCGCGCGTACTCTGTCGCGCGCGTCTCGCGGACGACGGTGACCTTGATCTGACCCGGGTACTCCAGCGACTCCTCGACCATCTTCGAGATGTCGCGCGCCAGCCGCATCGCCTCCACGTCATCGACGGTCTCCGGCTTCACGATCACGCGCACCTCGCGGCCCGCCTGGATCGCAAACGCCTTATCGACGCCCGGGAAGCTCTTCGCCACTTCTTCCAGCGCCTGGAGGCGCTTGATGTAGTGCTCCAGCGTCTCCTGTCGCGCGCCGGGCCGGGCGCCGCTGATGGCGTCCGCGACCTGGACGATGATCGCCTCAACGGTCTGCGCCTCTACCTCGTCGTGGTGCGACTCGATGCAGTGCACCACAGCGGGGCTGACCTTGTAGCGACGCGCCAGCTCCGCGCCGAGGAGCGCGTGGGTGCCCTCGACGTCGTGATCGATCGCCTTGCCGAGGTCGTGCAGCAGCCCGCCGCGACGGCAGGTGTTCACGTCGGCGCCGAGCTCCGCCGCGAGCATGCCCGCGATGTGGGCCGTCTCGACGGCGTGCTTCAGCTGGTTCTGCCCGTACGACGTGCGGTACTTGAGCCGCCCGAAGGTCTTCAGCACATCAGGGTGGATGCCGGGGCACTTCGCCTCGAGCGAAGCTTCCTCGCCCGCCGTGACGATCGCCTCGTCCACCTCCTGGCGCGCCTTCTCCACCATCTCCTCGACGCGCGTCGGGTGGATGCGGCCGTCCTGCACGAGCCGCGTCAGTGCGATGCGAGCGATCTCGCGCCGGACCGGGTCGAAGCAGGCCAAGGCGACGGCGTCCGGCGTATCATCGATGATCAGATCGACACCGGTCGCGGCCTCGAGCGCGCGAATGTTGCGCCCCTCGCGGCCGATGATGCGGCCCTTCATCTCATCGCTGGGAATGGGGACGACGGAGATGGTCGTCTCGGTCACCACATCGGTGGTGAGACGCTGCATGGCCGTCGACAGGATCTCGCGAGAGCGGAGGTCCGCCTTCTCCTTGACCTCCGCTTCGATGAGACGGATACGGCGCGCGCCGTCCTCCCGGATCTCCGTATCGAGCTCCTCAAGGAGCAGCTCGCGCGCTTCGGCGGCGCTCAGGCCGGCGACGCGTTCGATCTCTTGGACATGTTTCTCGCGGAGCTCGCCGAGCTCCGTCCGCTGTGTATCCAGCCGTTCTCGTTGGTTCGAGAGCTCTTGCTCTCGGCGGTCTATCGTCTCAAGCTTGCGGTCTATGCTCTCCTCTTTCGAGGCGATGCGCTGCTCCAGCCGCAGGACTTCGTCCCGCCGCGGCTTCAGCTCCGTCTCTACCTGTGTCCGTAGACGTATCGCCTCCTCTTTGGCCCCGAGAAGCGTTTCTCGCTGTTTCGATTGCGCTTCGTCCAGGATGCGGGCAGCGGCGCCCTCTGCCGCCTCTACCTGCCCTTTGCCCTGCCGAATCTTGGTGCTGTATCCAAGAAGAGCCCCGACCGCCAGCGCCAGTGCGCCGATTGCGACGCTCACGATAATGAGCGCTGGCATTTCTACCTCCGTTTCTGAACTTTATGTAACTTGTATCAGAACATCTTTCCTGTTCAGGAGTTTCCTCATGATACGAAAGGCCCGTTCAGAGTGTCAAGAAATGATCAATAGAACGACCCCTCCCCGGCCCTCCGCGGCGCGGGGAGGGTACGCCGAGAGCCTTCCGCGGCTCCTGTTACGCCGTAGCCGCGGGTTTTTCAACCCGCGGACGAATCGTTGATCTCCGCCCAGCAGCGGTCGACCGTGCGCCGGGCGACGTCGTAGCTGAAGCCGCGGCGAGTCAGGAACGAGCCGAGCCGCTCACGAAAGCGCTGGTATTCTAGGCCGCGGTGCGACGCCAGCCGGCGGCTCGCCGCTCGATAGGCCGCCTCCTCGTCATCGATGCCGTCGACCGCCTCGTCCGCCAGCTCCTGCGCAACGCCGCGGCTGCGCAGCTCAGCGCGCACGACGCGCCGGGAGCGCGGCCGGGACGTCTGCTGGGTCTCGGTGTAGAACCGCGCGAACTCGGCGTCGTTCAGGTAGCCTAGCTCTCGCAGGCGGGCGAGCGTCACCTCGATGGCCGCCCGCCGGAAGCCCTTGCGCGCCAGTCGATCGCGCAGCTCGCGCTCGCTGCGCGGGCGGTACGCGAGCAAGCGGAGACCCGCCTCGAGCGCGCCCCGGCGCGCCTGCTCGTCAGCGAGCGAGTACAGCTCGCCCTGCGAAAACGTCCGACCGGGGCGCACGTCGCGCTCGACGGCCAGCTCCCGGCCGATCTCGAGCGCGGGCTCGCCATCGATGAAGACCTGCAGCAGCCTCCGTCGTGGCTTGCGGACGACGGCCGTAACGATCACGTTGGCTCAGGCTGCGGGGCGCGTTCCGGCTCCGGCTTGGCGAGATAGAAGATCTCGTGCGGGCTGAGGTGCGTGAGCCACATCGCAATCACACCTGTGATCGTAATCCAGATGATGAAGCAAAGGTGGATGCCTATCGCGAAGCCGGTCGCGGCTGCGCTCCCCGCGCCGAGCGCGACGACGAGCGCCTGCGTGGCCACCTCGTACGGTCCGATGCCCGAAGGCGTGATCGGGATCGAGACGGCGAAGTTCGCCGTCATCATGATGAGCAGATAGGCGCTCCAGGACAGCCCCAGCCCGAACGCATTGCCGAACATCCAGTACGCGCCCGCCTCCAGAAGCCAGCCAACGAGCGAGGCGGCGATCGCCGGCACGGCAAGCCCGGGATCGCGCAGCGTGCGCATGCCGTCCTGGAACTGGCGCAGCAACGTGAGTACCGAGCCCCGCGCCTCGGAGGAGAGCCACCTAAACGGGATATGGCGGCTCAGCGTATCGACCTTCACCAAGCGCGCGGTCAGCACGCCAAGCGTCACGCCGATGAGCGCCAGGCCGGCCATGCCCCAGAACGTGCCCCGGAGCACACTCGGAATCGTGCCGAGCGTGAACGCCAGCGCCACGAGCACGACGAACGCCAGCCCATCGAGCAGTGTCTCGACCACGATGACGACAGCGGTCAGCTCGGAACGGGGGATGTTGTAGCGCTGTGACGTCGTCTGGATGCGTAGGACGTCGCCTGCGCGCAGGAGGAGCACGGAGTTCGCCATGTTGTGGACCAGAAAGATGCCCAGCAGGCCTGTGTACGGCACATCGCGATGCTTCCCGAGAAAGATGCGCCAGCGATACGTGTGCACCGCCTTCGATATCGTGAAGAGCGCGAGGCCGGGCAGCACCCAGGCCCAGTTCGCGTCCGGCAGCGTGGCGAGCGCGTCGCCGATGTCGACGCGCCATGCCAGCAGGACAAGGAAACCAGCGGTCAGCCCAAGCTGGAACCAGAATCGCGCGAGACGAAGGGTGCCCTTCATGGTCTGGGCGGCTCGCCTACCATCCTGGCGGGCCTAGCGGCGCCAGAATAGACAATACGGGCGGTGGGAGCAATACATGCTCCCGGCCGGGAGCGCCTACTCTGCTTCGTCGCCCTCGGTGCTGGCAACGGCGGGGCGCACCGCGACGGGTGAACCCGAGCCACGGATCTCGCGCTCGATCTCGGCTGCCGTCGAGGGGTTCTCGCGAAGGTATGCTTTTGCATTCTCTCGCCCCTGGCCGATGCGTAGGTCTCCGTAGCTGAAGAACGCGCCCATCTTCTTCACGATCCCCATCTCGGCCGCGAGATCGATGAGGTCGCCTTCGCGGCTGATGCCCGTCTGGGAGCCCGTAAACATGATATCGAACTCTGCCTGGCGGAACGGCGCGGCTACCTTGTTCTTGACAACTTTCGCGCGCACACGGCTGCCGATCACCACGTTGCCCTGCTTCAGCGTCTCGATGCGCCGGATGTCGATGCGCACGGAGCTGTAAAACTTGAGCGCGCGCCCGCCCGGCGTCGTCTCCGGGTTGCCGAACACGATGCCAATCTTTTCACGAAGCTGGTTGATGAAGATGACCGCCGTCCGTGAGCGCGCGATGGCGCCGGTCAGCTTTCGCAGCGCTTGCGACATCAGCCGCGCCTGCAAGCCGGGGAGCGAGTCGCCCATCTCACCCTCGATCTCCGCCCGCGGCACGAGCGCCGCGACGCTGTCGACCACCACGATATCGATCGCGTTGCTGCGCACGAGCGCCTCCGCAATCTCGAGCGCCTGCTCTCCCGTGTCGGGCTGAGACACGAGCAACTCATCGACCTTCACGCCGAGCGCGGCAGCGTAGATGGGCTCCAGCGCGTGCTCGACGTCGATGTAGGCCGCCATACCGCCCGTCTTCTGCGCCTCCGCAATGATGTGCTGCGCCAGCGTCGACTTCCCGGCCGACTCCGGCCCGAAGATCTCCGTGATGCGTCCGCGCGGCACCCCACCGATGCCCAACGCGATGTCGAGCGCGATCGAGCCGGTCGGGATGGACTCGATCTGCAACGCCGAGCCTTCGCCCAGACGCATGATCGCGCCCTGACCGAACCGCTTCTCGATCTGGCCCAGCGCCAGCTCCAGCGCCGAACTCTTGTCGGTGGGACCCTCGCTATTCGTGCTTGGAGTCATGGTTGCGGTGCCGTTCTTGCTCGCCATAAGGTTGGCCTCCTTGCCTTCGCCTTTCGTTCAGCAGGCCAACAATAGCATAAGTGTTCTGATAGCGCAAGAGGTCTTCCTACCTCAAATCTAGCCCCGCCGCTCTCACCATTCTATCATGGCCGCAGTGACGGCTCGCATTCGCGTACGGATCACGCCCCGCGCGGGCCGGGATGCCATCTCCGGCTGGCGGGGGGAGACGCTCCTCGTCCGCGTCGCGGCGCCGCCGGTCGAGGGCGAGGCGAACGCCGCCCTTGAGCGCCTCCTGGCCCGAGCGCTCGGCCTGCCGAAGAGCGCCGTCTCCGTCGTGGCCGGCACGAAGGGCCGCGAGAAGACAGTAGCCATCGAAGGTCTCACCGAAGCCGAGGCGCGCCGCCGGCTACGCGAGGCGATGCCGCCGTGAGCCTATCGACGGCCCGAGGGCACATCGAAGCGCTCGCTGCGCGCTGGCCCCTGCCCGCCTGGGCGACCTGCTGCTTACTCGTTGTGGGCCTCGCCGCGTTCGCCTACGTCCCACTGCTGAACGGCGACGTCATCTTCACCGGCGACACCTCGCACGCGTTCCGCATCTACGAGATGCATCGCTGCCTGAGCAACGGCCAGTGGCCCTGTCGCTGGGTGCCGGACCTGGGGAACGGCTACGGCTACCCGCTCTACAACTACTATCCGCCCCTGCCCTACTACGCCGGCGACTTCCTCCACTGGCTCGGCATGTCGTACGTCCGCGCCGCCGATCTGCTGTTCGCGATCGGTCTCGTCGCCGCCGGGCTGTCGATGTTCCTGCTAGCGCGACGGCTCTGGGGCGATCTCGGCGGGCTCGTCTCGGCCATCGCCTACGTCTTCGCGCCCTATCTCGCGCTCGATGTCTACTTGCGCGGCGCGCTCGATGAGCTGTGGGCGCTCGCCATCGCGCCCGCGCTCTTGTGGGCCCTCCTGGAGCTGATCACGACGAAACGGCTGCGCGTCGTGCCGCTTGTCGCGCTGTTCGGGGCGCTCCTGCTCCTTTCCCACAACCTCGTCGCTGTGATCGTGGCGCCGGCCGTCGCAGTATGGGTCGTAGCGCTGCTCGCGCTGCGCGGACGCGACGCTTGGCGGCCGGCCATCATGGTTGCGGCGGCCGGCGCGTGGGCGTTCGGGCTGGCGGCCTTCTTCACGCTGCCGGTCTTGCGAGAAGGCGATTATGTCCAGCTCGAAAGCCTGAGCAGCGGCTACTTCCATTACTCCCGCAACTTCGCTTCCGCGAGCGACCTCTTCTTCCTTCGCACGGGCGACTACAGCTTCCTCTTCCAAGGCCGCGCGAGCACGCCGGTGCAGATCGGGTGGTTCCACTGGGGCCTGGCTGCGCTCGCCGTTCCGGGCGCCCTACTGCTCTTCCGCATGGGCCGTCGCCACGAGAGCGTAGCCGTCGTCCTGTTCGCGCTCTTCTTCGCCGCCGGCGTCTTCATGGCGATCTCGGCGGCGGAGCCGATCTGGGACCACTTCCACTCGCTCCGCTTCCTGCAGTTCCCGTGGCGCTACCTGGGGCTGGTAACGCTCGCTGCCGCCGCGCTGGCCGGCGTCTCTCTCGCCGTGTTGCGAGAGAGGCCTGCGCTTCTGCAGTTGCTCGTCGCGGCGGCGCTCGTGGGGCTGTTCATCGCTTCGGGGCACATCTTCTTCCACAGCGAGTACCGCTGCCTCCTCGCGGACTCCGAGGTGCTCTCCGGCACGCGTGCGCCGGGCGCCGCCGGCGACCCGATCTGCGACGCGCTCATCCGCAACCCGCAGGGCGCGGCGATCAACGACTACCTGCCTAAGGACGTCGCGCAGGTGCCCGACCCTCCGGCCGCGCCCGCTCGCGTCCTCGAAGGCTCAGCCCTGATCGAACCCGCCGGCTCCGGCAGCGACTGGCTGGAGCTGCATATCGAGGCGACCGGCCCCGCTCGCGTCGAGGCATCGATCTTCGACTTTCCGAAGTGGCGCGTACGCATCGACGGGGCGACTGTGCCCCACACGGTGAGCGTCCCGAACGGCCTCGTCACGTTCGCGGTGCCGGCGGGCACGCACGACGTCGAGCTGCGTCTGCATGACACGACCGCGCGCCGTGCGGGCAACCTCCTGTCGCTGGCGAGCTGGAGCGCCTGGGCGGGCGCGTTGGTGGCCATGCTCGTGGCGGCGCCGATCGGGCGTGCCGGCGGACGGCGGACTAGCTCTGGAGCAGGATCTGGGCGATCACCTGCAGGAGGATAATCGCGACCATCGGCGTGATGTCGATGCCGCCCATGCGCGGCACGATCTGCCGCAGCGGCTGCAGGATCGGCTCTGTGATCATATCGAGCGCCTGGACGATGGGGTTGCGCGGGTCAGGCGAGACCCAGGACAGCAGCGCCCGAATGAAGATCGCCAGCGAGAGGAAGTAGATCACCAGCCCGATTAGGCCGAGCGGGCCGTGCGGGTGCGGGATGCCAAACATTAGCCGCCCAACTCCTTCGCCCGCTCGTACGCGGCTTGCACGGCCTCCGCGATCGTCGAGCGAACGTCGGCGGCTTCGAGGACCTGCAGGCCGGCGGCCGTCGTGCCGCCCTTCGATGTAACCATCTGGCGCAGCTCGCGCGCCGGCTTGCCGCTCTCGCGCGCCAGCTTCGCCGAGCCGAGCAGCGTCTGCACCATCAACGCCTCAGCCGCCTCCGGCTCGAAGCCGATGTCAACGGCGGCGTCGATGAAAGCCTCCAGCAGGAGGAAGATGAAGCCAGGTCCGCTGCCGTTCACTGCGGTTGCCATATCGAGGAACTTCTCGTCGTCCACCTGCAACTCGCGGCCCATCGCGCCGAGAACGCCCTTCGCTGCTGCGCGCCCTTCGCCGGAGACCGCGGCGGTCGCCGTCCAGACGCTCATCGCCTCGCCGACGAAGGCCGCCGTGTTCGGCATGGCCCGCACGACCTCGTCGTGGCCCAGCTCGCGGCTTATGCGCGCGATGGGCACGCCGGCCATGATGCTCAGCACCGTCTGTCCGGCGGCCAACCGCCCGCGCAGACCCGCAGCCACGTTCGCGAACTCTTGCGGCTTCACGGCGAGCACGACGAGCGCCGCTCCGTCGATGGCCTTGGCGTTGTCGGCGCTGACGCCGACGCCGTAGGCCGACGCGAGCTGCTCACGCCGCGCTCGGACGGGCTCACTGACGACAACCTCGCTCGCCTGCGCTGCGCCCGTCTTCAGCACAGCGCTCACGATCGCCTCGCCCATCGCACCGCCGCCGATAAAGGTGATGCGCATCGCTACACCCCTGGCCTTTCGCCGAAGATCGCTCGGCCAACGCGCACCATCGTCGCGCCTTCTTCGATCGCCACCTCGAAGTCGTCTGTCATGCCCATCGATAGCTCGCGCAAGCCAACCGCGTCGCGCAGCTCGCGGAGCTGCCGGAAGAAGGGCCGGGCGGCTTCCGGGTCATGGCTGAGCGGAGCGACGGTCATAAGTCCTCGGACGTCGAGGTGCGGCAGAGCTGAGATGGCAGAGACGGCGTCTGGGAGGTCCCCCACGCTGAAGCCGAACTTGCTCGCCTCCTGCGATACGTTCACTTCGAGGAGGATTGGCACCGGGTGTGTCGCGCGGGAACTCAGCTCTCGCGCGAGCCGGAGCGAATCGACGCTGTGGAGTATAGCAAAGAGGCCGAGCGCGGTCTGCACCTTGTTCGTCTGCAGGTGGCCGATGAGATGCCAGCGCGGGCGGATGCCCAGCGCCGCGAGCGTCGCGATCTTCGCGGCTGCCTCCTGCACGCGGTTCTCGCCGCAGTCTTCGAGGCCTGCCGCCACCGCCTCAGCGACGGCCTCGGCAGGGAAGCTCTTCGTTACGCCGACGAGCGTGACGTCGCTCGGCGAACGCCCCGCGCGCCGGCACGCCGCGTCGATTCGCGCGCGGACTGCGGCCAGCCGCTCCGCTATGCTCATCTTATGACGAGGATAGCCCAGCCCGCGCCATGCTGAAAGCTGATCGCTTACGGTCGCCTGCTATATACTGGCGCCGCGATGATCGTCTCGAAGCTGACGCGGATGACCGCGATCTCCGACCCGGCCGAGTGGGACAAGCGCGCCGCCCGTGTTCTGGAGCGCGTCCGGCCGTTACTGGCTCGCCAGCCCGGCTTCGCGGGCATCGATCTGCGGCGCGAGGACAACGGCCGGCTCATCGAAGAGACGCGCTGGCAGTCGATGGACGAGTGCCAGCGCTACGTGCGCGGCGGCGGCGCCGCTCTGGTCGCCACCATGGCCGATGCGCTGCTCCCGACGGCCCCCTACCCGAACGGAACGTGGGTCAGGGAGACAATCGAGGCGTAGGCGGCCAAGCGTCCGCGGAATTACCGCGGCCCGTCGCCACTCGGGCGGCCACGGTCCCAGCGAACGACGAGGACAAGTAGCAGTACGAGCAGCGCGAGCGGGATCAGCGCCCACGGTGGCGAGACGGTGAAGGTGGCGATCGTCGACAGCACGAGCAAGAGCACGGCCAGCATGATCGCCACGGGCGGGATGACGATCGAGAAGACTCTGCGGCTGATTACCAGCGTGTCGCGGCAGCCGGGTCGATCATCGCTGGGCGGCACATACATGCCGCCAGCATAGCAGCCTACAGCGGCGTATCGACGAAGAGTAGCTCGCTCGTGGCCGTCGCAACGACGCGCAGCAGGCCGCCGCCCAGCACCTTCGCGGTGTCGCCGGTCGTGAGGCGCTGGCCGTTCAGATCGATCTCGCCCTCGATCAGGTAGAAGTAGCCGCCGCGGCCTTCGTCGAAGGCGTGCTCGACGGCGACGCCTGGATCGAGCCGCGCCACGTACATGCGAACATCCTGGTGCACCGTGACGCCGGTGTCGCCCTCGGTGCCTTCGGGCCGCAGGATCTGCAGCAGACGGTTGTGGCGGTCCTCCTCGGTGTGCACCCGCTGCTCAACCGAGGGCCTGAGCCCGCGTTCGGCGGGCATGATCCACATCTGGACGAACTCGACCGGCTCCGTCTTCGAGTGGTTGCTCTCCGAATGGAGCGCGCCGGAGCCGAGCGTCATGCGCTGGACGCTGCCGGCAGGAAGGACGCCGCCGTTCCCCAGGCTGTCCGCGTGCTCGAAGTTGCCGCGCGGCACGTAGGTGATGCCCTCAACGTCTCGATGCGGGTGCATCGGCCACGTTGCGCCTGGCACCAGCGTATCGTGGTTGAAAACACGCAGCGTGCCGACGCTCATGTTCTCGGGATCGTGGTAGTGGTCGAAGCTGAAATGCCAGCGGCCGCGGAACCAGCCGCCGTCCGTCGCGAAGATCTCGGAATCGCGACGAATCTTCAGCGGCGCCAGCTTTGCGCCTTCCTTGACCGATGTCGTATCTGCCATTGTTCGCCTCCTACGTGCAGTCTACTCCGCTGCGGGCAGCTCCGTCGGCCGCACGACGAACGTCCGCTTCGCGCCCTCGCGCAACACGTCCACGATGAGCGGCTCGCCGATCGCGTGGCCGCCGAGCGCCGCCTGGAGGTCGTCCGGCGAGGCGATGGCGCGCTCGCCGGCGCGCACGATCACATCGCCCGGCTCGATGCCTGCCTCTGCGGCCGCAGTGCCGCCGTGGACCTCGCTGACCTGGACGCCGTGCTCGTTACGGAGCGCCTGCGTCACGACGAGCCGGCGGTCGATTCGCACTGCCTGGCCGGATACGCCCAGGTAGGAGCGCCGCACGCGCCCATCGCGCAGCAGCGATGAGATCACGAACTTCGCCGTGTTCACGGGGATCGCGAAGCAAATGCCCTGCGAGCCCATGATGATCGCCGTGTTGATGCCGATCACGCGTCCGCGCGAGTCGACCAGCGGGCCGCCCGAGTTGCCGGGGTTGAGCGCGGCGTCCGTCTGAATGACGTTCTCGATCAGCCGGCCCGTCTGTGCGCGCAGCGTGCGGCCCAGGGCGCTGATCACGCCCGCTGTCACCGTCGCCTGGAAGCCGAGCGGGTTGCCGACAGCCAGAGCGATCTGGCCGACGCGCAGGTTCGCCGAGTCCCCCAGCTCCGCTGCGGGGAGGCCCGACTCGTCCAGCCGCAGCAACGCGAGGTCGCTGTGGATGTCGGTGCCGACGAGCCGCGCCGGGAACGAATTGCCGTCGCTGAAGCGCGCCTCGATCTTCTCCGCCTTGCGCACGACGTGGCTGTTCGTCAGCAGGTAGCCGTCGGGAGCGACGATCACGCCGCTGCCCGCGCCGCCGACCTCGGGCACGCCGCGGCGGCGGAGCTGCTCGGGCGCGGTCCGGCTCGCGCCGATGCTGACGACGGCCGAGCCGATGCGCTCGGCCGCGTCGACGACGGCGCGCGAGTACGCATCGAGCGCCTCGCTGTCGTCCACGGGCGCCGGAGCGACGCCGTTGCGCCCGTCGATGTCCGACGTGATGGCACGTAGTCTTGGCACGATGGGCTTCCTTCGCTGGTATGCTAGCGCTTTCGCGCGCTGTTAGGCCGCGACTTCGGCCAGCTCTGCCAGCTCTTTCCACGAGAGCTCGCGCGGCGCTTCTTCGCGGCCGTAGATGCGCTCATACTCGCTGTCGATGAGCCGGTCAACGCCGCGGCTGCGAGTGCCCAGCTCTGTGCGGCGCTTGCCCCAAAGCCGCTGCAGCTCGCCGGTCAACGCCTTGATGCGCGCGATGGTCTCCGGGTCGCCCCGGTGGCCGTTGCTCGCCTCACGGTAGAGGCGGCCTCGTTCGTCTGTGAGCTTGTTGATCTGTTCGATTGTTCCTGCCATTGCAGTCCTCCTGCCGTCCCTATTCCTCGCGGACGGCTGCGATGTTCAGCTGACGCGGACCTTTTTACGCTTCATATTGTACATCTCCTTCTCTTTCGTAAGCGTCTTGTCTAATACTAGACTAGAAGCTTCCTCTTGTCAAGGGGCTAATTTTACGATAGTATAATAGTGACATGAGCGAGGCCCTCTCCGGCGACCAGATGTGCCCCAAGTACCAGTGGGCGGTGCAGATTCTGGGCAAGCGCTGGACGGCGCTCATCGTCCGCACGCTCCTCCCCTCCCACAGGCGCTTCTCCGATATGACAACGATCATCGGCGTGAGCGACCGCCTGCTCTCGGAGCGGCTGAAGGAGCTGGAGGCCTACGGTCTGGTGGAGCGGCGCGTCTACCCCGATACGCCGGTGCGCATCGAGTACGCCCTCACCGACAAGGGCCGGGAGCTAGACGGAGTCGTCGAGGCGATCCAGCTCTGGGCGAACCGCTGGACGCCGGTCGAGGCGGCGAGCCGATGACGCTCAACGCTGCCTGGCACACGGCGCATCGGATGGCGAAGAACGCGACGGTCGCGCAGCGCATCCGCTGGCATCAGCAGCACGCCAAGCAGTGCGCCTGCCGGCCGATCCCGAAGAAGTTTCTCGACGAGATGAAGAAGCGGAGCTAGCCCGAACTACGAGAGCCTCATCCCTGAGGTGCGATTGGTGGTCCGAGCGACGACATTACTCGCTGCGCTCGGAATGACGGTGGACTACCTACACTTCGTGTAGCCGCAGTTGCGGCAGACGAGGCAGCCTCCCGCGAACACCAGCTCCGTGCCGCCCGCCGGGCAGGCGAAGCCTGTTGCCGGGGAGGCGCGTCCGCTCGACGACGCCGTATTGGTATGGCGGAAGGTTGCGGGTTTCAGCTACGGGGCGCTGCTGGTGGGCCCAGCAGGAGTCGTACCGGCCTGGTCGGTCCCCACGAACGCGATCGGCGGCACTTTGGCGATGCAGCCGTCGACGTCGAGCGTGGCCTTCGGATCGCGCAGGAAGGCCAGCCGGAGCGCGGAGATGCACGGCGGCCCGTCCGTTAGCACCTGAGACGTGAGCGACGGGAACACGGCGACGGTTGCGTCCGTGAAGGACTTCTTTGCGCGCTGCGCGTAGTCGGGCGGCGAAAACGGGTCCAGCGCGCCGGTGAGGATGAGCGCCGGAACGGCGCTGGCGGTCTCAAGGAGTCCGATCGTTGTGGAGTGTGCTTGCGTCGGCCAGCGAGGGCAGAGTTCGAACAATGGGTCGCGGGCGAACACACGGAACAGCGGATACAGCGTCTCCGCAATCTTTAGGCTGCCCCTGACGACGTGCTGATCCACGTCCTCGCAGTATGCGCTGAAGTTCGCCCCCCAGGGGTCCCCGTTTGGATCGGGCGCAGAAAACAGAACCACATAGGCCGCGGCGGAGGCCTGGTTGGAGGCTTCGTCCTGTGAAACCAGCAGCGGGGCAAGGATCGGCAGACCAGCTTGTAATGAGAGCGCGAGCAGCGTGAGATCAACATCACGGTCGCCGTCGAACAGCACGCCAATGTCGGGGCCGCCCGCAGGGTCCGGCGCCGGGATCACAACAGGGTCCTGCTGGAATTGGGCGTAGAACGCGGGCAGCGCCTGTTCCAGGTTAGGAAACGCTCGCTCGCAGGCGGCGTCGGCGCGGCACACTGCGTAGTATGCCTGCCACGCGGAATTGGCGTTGCTGAGACGGTCGTCGTACCACGCGGCGTCCACCGGGAACGGGTCGGCGAGCACCACGGAGCGCACGAGGCCCGAGTAGCGCGCAGCGAGCAACACGGCGACCCGGGACAAGTCGCGACTCCCTTGCAGGTTGATCTGGCGCCAGCCCATGGCGATCGCGAGGTCGCGCACGTCGTTCACGATCTCATCCTGTCCGTAGGCATTCAGATCGTAGCCCTCGGTGACGAGCCGCTTGCCACACTGGTCAGCCGCGTCCAGCCAGAGCTTGTTCGCCTCCGGGCCGTTTTCGGGCAGGGCCAGCAGTTCGCGCCACACGCCATCCACTTCGGGACAGGCGAGCATGGGCTCAGAGAACTGCCGTCCCCGAACGCTGACGGCGACTACGTCGCCATAGTCACGCACATCTGATCCGGCAGGCTGGCTGAGCACACCTCCGCCGACGAAGGACTGAGCGGTGCCCCAGGGGCCGCCGATGAACACGGTCGGAAAGCCTGCTGACTCTGCTTTCGATGGGGCGACCATGACGAGGATCCGGATCTGCCGGCCGGCCGGCTTGCTGCGGGTCTCGGGCACGACCAGGTCCTGGCAGCGCACCTCCGGGTCGCTCGTCAGCTCCGCCGGGCAGTCGCGCGGCTCCAGCTTCGGCACGTACCCCTCGGCGACGAGCGTGACGCCCGGCGCCACACCGGCCACCTTGTGGTCAGGACCGGAGTCCCGGAGCACGAACGCCAGCGCCGCCGCGATCGCCGCGCCCGCGACCACAACAAGCGCCGCTCCGGCGACCAGCGTCCGCCGCTCCGGGCGCGCTGCCTTGCGCTTGACCTTGGGCGGCTCCGTGGCTGCGGCGATCGCCGCCAGCGACTCAAGAACGACAGCGGCGCTTTCCGGCCGATCGTCGGGCGACTTCGCCAGCAGACGGAGGATGAGGGCATCGAGTGCCGGCGGCAGATGTCGATTGTGCTCCGATGGCGCCGCTGGCCGTGCGTTGATGTGCTGAGCAATGAGGGCGGTCGCGTTCTCATCGGTGAAGGGCGGGCGGCCGCAGAGCATCTCGTACAGGAGCGCGCCGAGCGAATAGAGGTCGGAGCGCTCCGTCACCGGCTCGGCGAGCGCCTGCTCCGGCGACAGGTACGCGGCGGTGCCCAGCACCGTGCCCGCCATCGTCAGGCGCGAGCGGTCGAGCGAGAACGCCAGCCCGAAGTCGCCGAGCTTGGCGCTGCCGTCCTCGCAGAGCAAGACGTTCGCGGGCTTGAGGTCGCGATGGATGACGCCGCGCGAGTGTGCTACTACGAGTCCCCGCGCGATGTCCGACGCGAGCGCGAGCGCACGTTCGGGCGGCAGCGAGCCGCCGGCGTTCCGCAGCTCCTGCCGCAGGTCGCCGGCCGGCACATACTCGCACACCAGGTATGGCTTGCCGTCCTCCTCCCCGAAGTCGAACACGGTGACGATGTTTGACTGGGCGCCCAGGTGCGCCATCGCCTGCGCCTCGCGCCGGAGCCGTAGGCGGTCGTCGTCGTCAACCAGCTCGCTGTTGATCAGCGAGAGTGCGCACTCCCGGTCGAGCGCTTCGTCGTGGACGAGATAGACGATCTTCTGGCCGCCTTCTCCGAGGATGCGCCGCGCGACGTAGCGACCGGAGGCGAACGTGCGGGCCTCCGGCGCACTCGCCGCCTGGGTCTTCTCGGGGTGATTCTGCTCCCCTTGAGTCATGGGCCTCCCCGGCGGGTGTCGAGCTGTACCCAACCCGCGCAGAACAGTTAGTGGGGCGGGCAACGCCGCCTCGGCCGCTGCCGCAGATTCCTTCGGGCCCGCCGATCATATCACATCGGCAGACCGCCGCTGGAGCGAGCGGCCGTACACTAGCCGCACTTGGTGTAGCCGCAGTTGCGGCAGACGAGGCAGCCCTCCGAGAAGATGAGCTCCGTGCCGCACTCCGGGCAGGCGAAGCCTGTCGATGCGAGCGCGCGGCTCTTCGCCGACGTGCCCTTGGCGCGACGACTGCGACCCTTCTCTTGGCCGCCGGCCCCTGGCCCCTGGCCCTCGCGCAGGAACCGGCGCTCCAGCCAGCGGAAGATGTAGTCCACGATCGAGGTGGCCTGCGGCAGCTCTGGGCTGCCGGTGAAGCCGGCAGGTTCGAAGTGGACGCCGCGGAACTTGCGCACCAGGTCCTCGAGCGGGACACCGTACTGCAGCGCGAGCGACGTCAGCACCGCCACGGAGTCCATCAGCCCGCGGATCGTCGAGCCTTCCTTCGAGATGGTGATGAACACCTCGCCCGGCCGCCCGTCATCGAAGAGGCCGACGGTGACATAGCCCTCCTGCTCGCCGACCCGGAACTTGTGCGTGATCGAGCGTCGCTCCTCGGGTAGGTGGCGCCGGTTGGGCCGACGGCGAGGGCTCGGCAGCAGCGAGACGCCGAGCGCGCGCTCCGCAGCCTCTGCTTCGGCCTGCTCGGGGCCGCGCGCCGTCGCATGCGAGAGCACCTGCATCGGCCGCGATCGGTCGCGGTAGATGGTGATGCCCTTGCAGCCCTCGCGATACGCCAGCAGGTAGGCGCGCTCCACGTCCTCGACCGTGGCCGAGGCGCGGAAGTTGATCGTCTTGCTTACCGCGTTATCGGTGTGGCGCTGGAACGCCGCCTGCATGCGCACGTGCCACTCGGGATCGATGTCGTGCGAGGTGACGAAGACGCGCTGCACCCACTCCGCCACGTCGCTGCGGCCCTGGATCGTCCCGCCGCGCGCGAGGTCCTCGATCAGCTCTTTCGAATAGAAGCCTTCCGCCCTCGCCACAGCCTCGAACGCCCTGTTCACCTCCGGGAGCTGCGTTACGGCGTCGGGGTCCTTCTTATCGAGGTGGTGCTGGCGCATGAATGCCAGCGCGAAGACAGGCTCGATGCCGCCCGAGGCGTCCGCGATGATGCTGAGCGTCCCCGTGGGCGCGACGGTCGTGCGCGTGGCGTTGCGCAGCCGGCGCGCCGTCTTCGGCGAACGGCCGTTGGCCGATCGATCGTAAACACTGCCCTCCCAGGCCGGGAACACGCCCCGTTCGCGGGCGAGCGCCGTCGAGGCGCGATCGGCGTGCTGCTGGATGAACGACATCATCCGCCCGGCCAGGCTGACCGCCTCGTCCGAGTCGTACGGGATGCCCAGCGCGAGTAGCAGGTCCGCCCAGCCCATCACGCCCAGGCCGATCTTGCGCGTGAGCTTCGTCGCGCGCTCGATCTCAGGGATCGGGTAGGCGTTTTGATCGATCACGTCGTCGAGGAAGCGCACGCAGTCCGGGATGACCGCCGCGAGCGCGTCCCAATCGACCTCGGCCCGCAGGTCGCGGCCGTTGCGCCGCCCATTCCTGGCCTTTGGCCCTTGGCTCCTGGCCCTTGTCACGAACTTCGCCAGATTCAGCGAGCCCAGGTTGCACGACTCGTACGGCAGCAGCGGCTGCTCCCCGCAGGGGTTCGTCGCTTCGATCGCGCCGAGCTGCGGCGTCGGGTTATCGCGGTTGATCCGATCGAGGAAGACGAGGCCGGGGTCGCCGTTGCGCCAGGCGTTCTCGATGATCTGCCCGAAGATCGATCGCGCATTGCGCTTACCGGCGGGCTTGCCGGAGCGCGGGTTGACCAACACATAGTCCGCGCCCTTCTCGACGGCCTTCATAAACGCCGCGTCCACGGCGACAGAGATGTTGAAGTTCTGGAGCGTCACCATGTCCGCCTTCGCGTTGATGAACTGCTCGATGTCCGGGTGGTAGACGGACAGGATCGCCATGTTCGCGCCGCGGCGCGTGCCGCCCTGCTTGATCGCCTCGGTTGCGGCGTCGAAGACGCGCATGAACGACACCGGGCCGGACGCGATGCCGCCCGTCGCGTGCACGCGATCGCCTTCGGGACGCAAGCGGCTGAAGGCGAAGCCGGTGCCGCCGCCCGACTTGTGGATCAGCGCCGTGTCCTTGATCGCGTCGAAGATGCCCTCCATCGAGTCGGCGACGGGCAGCACGAAGCACGCCGAAAGCTGCTGGAGCGGCCGCCCGGCGTTGCCGAGCGTGGGCGAGTTGGGCAGGAAGCGCAGGGACGTCATCAGCGCGTAGAAGCGCTCCTCGACCGCGCCGACGTCGCCCTTCGAGGCGCCGTAGCGGGCTTCGGCGAGCGCGATGTTATGTGCGACGCGCCGGAAGAGCTGTTCCGGCGTCTCGGTCACGCGCCCGGCGCCGTTGCGGCCCAGGTAGCGCCGCTCCAGTACGGTGCGGGCGTTGGATGACAGTGCGATGGGCTTCTCGCGAGAAGCGGTGCGAGCCGTGGCGCGCCTCCTCTTAAGGAGAGTCGGCCTCTAGTGTACCACGACAAGAGAGGAAGTAGAACATGCGTCCGCCGCCTACGCGCGCACATCTTTGGCCAACGAGAAGAAACCGTTCGGCCCTGCAATCGGGCCGTGTTTGACGCTATCTTCTCTATGACATGGCACAGTCAGCCATTGAGCTACGGGACCTCTCAAAGAGCTACGGCGCCGTCCGGGCTCTGGATCAAGCTAGCTTGGAGGTCGCCGCCGGCGAGATCTTCGGCTTTCTCGGCCCCAACGGCGCGGGCAAGACGACCACGATCCGGATCCTCTTCGACCTGATCCGGCCGAGCTCGGGCCAGGCCCTCGTCCTAGGCCTCGACTGCCAGGCACAAGGTGTCGAAGCCCGCGCGCGGATGGGCTACCTGCCCGGCGAGCTGAAACTCTACGAGTCGCTGACCGGGCGGCAGGTCATCGACCTCTTTGCGTCCCTGAGACGAGCGCCGCTGGACGCCAAGTTCTTAGGCCGCCTAATCGATCGCGTTGATCTCGACCCGACTCGTGTCGTCGGTGAGTACTCGAAGGGGAACAAGCAGAAGCTTGGCCTGGTGCTGGCGATCATGCATCAACCCGACGTCCTGGTGCTCGACGAACCGACGAGCGGCCTGGACCCCATCATCCAAGAGGAGGTCTCGAAACTCTTGTCGGAGCTGGCGTCGGCCGGCGCCACGGTCTTCTTCTCATCGCACGTGCTGAGTGAGGTCGAGCGCATGTGCCACCGCGTCGGGATTATTCGCCAGGGACGCATGGTCGCCGTCGAAGAAGTTGGCGTGATGAAAGGCAGGTCGCTTCACATCATCGAGGTGACATTTGCAGAGCCGGTGCCCGCCGGCGCCTTCGATCTATCTGGAGTGCGCGAGATCCGGCGAGACGGGACGCTGATCCATCTCGAAGTCAGGGACCAGCTCGATGCGGCGCTGAAGGCGATCGCGCGCTATCGGGTGAAGGACTTCCGCACCGAGCAGCCGAGCTTGGACCAGGTCTTTCTCGCCTTCTACCAAGAATCGGGCAGCAAGGCGGTCGAGCAGGAGAAGGTCTATGCCACGGCTTAGCATCTTCTGGAAGTCGCTTCGCGACCTTCGCTGGCAGGTCTTCTGGTACGGCGCGGGTCTCGCGCTGATGGCGGCGTTCGTCGTGTATCTCTACCCCAGCTACGCCGAACAGCTGAAAGACTTCAAGATACCCGAGGCGCTCAAGCCGTTCCTCGGCGATCTCGATATCGCATCGCCCAACGGCTTCCTATCCGCCGAGTTTTTCAGCTGGGCGCCGATCATCCTCGTGATCTACGCGATCATGGCCGGCACGTCCGCGCTGGCCGGAGAAGAGGCGAACGGAACGATGGACCTGCTGCTGGCCCAGCCGATCAGCCGTTCGCGCCTCGCGCTCGAGAAGATCGCTGCGTTCGCCATCTCGAGCTGCGTCATCGCCGCCATCGTCGTGCTAGGCTGGCTGACCAGCGTGCCCTTCGTGAAGATCGACACCGGGTGGGACACGCTGCTCCTGGCGACCGCCAACGTCGTGCCTATCACGCTCTTCTTCGGCGCGCTGGCGATGCTGGCCGGCGCCGCGCTCTCCGATAGGCGGATCGCGACCGGCGTCGTAACGGGGGTTGCCGTGTTGACCTACTTCATCGATTATCTGGCGACTCTTGTGCGCGCCGTCCGGCCGCTGCAGTGGGCGTCGCCATTTCATTACTACAACGGCAGGAACGTGCTCGCCGATGGCATTAGCTGGCCGATGCTGGCTGTCCTCGTGGGGTGCTTTCTCGTCTTTTCGGCACTCACGCTGATCTGCTTCGAGCAGCGCGACATCGGTGTGGGCTCGGCCGTTATCACGCTGCCGAGGCTAAGAGCCGCGACGACTGGCGTGTAGGTCGCGGGCGCTGCTTACGCGATGGGCTGCCAGTAGCGCCGGCCTTCGCCGCGCAAGACGCGCCCGAAGGTGAGGCCCGGGAAGTGCGCTGTCGCCAGCAGCGCGCCGGTCGACTACGCCTCGCGCAGGACGGCCTCCTGCGACTGTCGCGCGAGCTTCGGGTCCATGTCGCCCAGGCCGGACCACTCCGGCTCTTCGAGCTGCGCCGGGCAGCTGATCGCGTCGCCGAGGATGAACGCGCGCTCGTTGCCGGACGAGAGGACGATGCCGGCGTGGCCGGGCGTGTGGCCCGGTGTATCGATGACGGAGATGCCGGGAGCGATCTCCGAGCCGCCGTCTGCGGGCTTGTAGCGCTCCTCGAGCGCGTCCAGCAGCGCGCTGATCGAGAAGCCGGGGCCGGGGTGGCTGGCCGCTTGTCGCCAGTGCGCGTGCTCGGCCGCCGTCCAGCGGTACGTTGCGTTCGGGAAGGCTGGCCGCAGCTCGCCGCTTTGGTCGACGGCGCACGTGCCGCAGTGATCGATATGGAGATGCGTCACGAAGACGGTGTCGACATCCTCGGCTTGAACGCCGGCGGCGGCGAGCTCCGGGATAAGCGCGCCGCCCTGATACTCCCAGAGCTTGTACGCGCCCAGGCCGGTATCGATCAGCACTTTGCGGTCGCCGGAGCGGACGAGAAAGCAGGCTATCGAGAAGTCCAGGATGCCCTGATGGTTGAGCCAGCGCTTGTGGCGCTGCCAGTCGGCGTCGCTCGTGCCGCGATAGTAGACGGTAGGCGGCACGGAGATCGTACCGTCGGAAACGACGAGGACATCGAGGTCGCCGATCTTGAAGTTGTTCATCGATTTGGAGGAGAGACGGAAGGGCGTCCCGGGGGAAGCATGGGACGCCCCTCGTGGCAGGCCGCCTTGTGCTGGTGGCGGGGTGGTGGTTCGGCGGCCTTTACGCCCTCCGTAACGATGCTCGCGTGGCCCGCCGAAACGGACCGAGCTAAGCATCCCTGCTCGCACCAACCTTGCGGCTGGTGAGCGAGCATATCCTACTCCGTTATCACCAGCGAGTGGCCAATTCTTACGTCAATCTTGCGTTATTTTTCACTAACGACTCGTCGACGCTTAGCGCCGGCGAGCAGCGGTCTTCCGCCGTGCGGTCGTCTTACGCGCGGTCGTCTTGCGAGCTGTCTTGCGCGCGGTGCTCTTGCGAGCGGTCTTGCGCGCGGGCGACTTCCGGGCGGTGGTCTTTCGCGTTGACGACGACGCTGCCTTTCGTCTTCGTGCTGGCATGTCGTTGCCCCCTTTCCAAACGTTCGTGATCCTTACGTGCTTCCCTTTTTCTTCGGCCTGCCTCTGAACATCAATTTGACTCTCCTGCTATCCCTCCTCCCTTTACGAGCAGCCGCTTGTGCTGCCGCAGTTCTCACAGCGGTAGCAGGTACCGCTTCGAACCATAATCCAGCCGCAGCCCGCGCAGGCGGGCGCGTCCGACTGACCGTTCAGCCGCGCGACGCCCGTGCGCACCACGTCGGCGGGACTCTCACCATGACCGTTATGCCCGTTGCCGTTGGCCTCGCCGTCGAGGCGTTCGACCATCCGCTGTTTTACCTCCGGCGTGAGAATGCCGAGCTGCTCGGCTTCCTCGACCGAGAGGAACTTCGAGGCGAGCCAGCGGAACAGGTAATCGATCACGGACTGGGCAAACGGGATCTCAGGGTTGGAGGTCATGCCGGAGGGCTCGAAGCGCATGTGGCTGAAGTTGCGCACCAGGTCCTGCAACGGCACACCATACTGGAGGGCATAGGAGATGGCCCGGCCGAAGGACTCCATCAGGCCGTAGATGGTGCTGCCCTGCTTGGCCATGCTGATGAAGACCTCAGCGGGCGAGCCGTCCTCGTAGAGGCCTACCGTTATGTAGCCTGTGTGGCCCTCGATTTTGAACTTGTGGGTGAGGGACTGGCGGGTGTCCGGGAGGGGCCGGCGGCGCGGCTGGCCCAGGGCCTCGGCAGCCGCGGCGTCCTTGCGGTCGTTCATCTCCTTGTTGCCCGTCGAGACCGGCTGCACCTTCTTCGAGCCGTCGCGGTAGATCGCGATCGCCTTCAGTCCGTGTCGCCACGCTTCGGCGTACGCATCCGCGATCTCATCGACGGTTGCTTCGTGTGGCAAGTTCACCGTCTTCGAGATCGCGCCGGAAACAAACGGTTGTACCGCGCCCATCATCTTGATGTGTCCCATGTGGTGAATCGTCCGCTCACCATGTTCTGCCTTGAACGCGCAGTCAAACACCGGTAGATGATCGCTGCGCAGACCCGGCGCTCCTTCTATTGTGCCTACATTGTCAACATATTGCACGGTATTGTCAATGACCTCGTTGTCGTAGCCCAAACGGCGCAATGCAAGCGGTACCGCATTGTTGACGATTTTCATCACGCCGCCACCGACGAGCTTCTTATATTTCACCAGCGCGATGTCCGGCTCGACGCCCGTTGTGTCGCAGTCCATCATGAACGCGATCGTGCCGGTCGGCGCGATCACCGTCGTCTGCGCGTTGCGATAGCCGTGCACATGTCCGAGCTCGAGTGCGCGGTCCCACGCTTCGCACGCGGCGCCGATCACGTCTTCGAGATTCGCTGCGGCAACGCCCATCATCGGAATGCCGTACGCGGCGTCGCGGTGCTGGCCAATCACACGCAGCATCGGATCGCGGTTTGTCTCGTACGCATCGAAGGGCCCGATGCGCTCCGAGATGGCCGCCGACGTGGCGTACGCGTGGCCGGTCAGCAGGGCCGTGATGGCCCCCGCGTAGGCCCGGCCGGCCTCCGAGTCGTAGGGGATGCCCAGGGCCATCAGGAGGGCCCCCAGATTGGCGTAGCCCAGGCCCAGCTGGCGCATGGCCCGGGCGTTCCGGGCGATCTTCTCGGTCGGGTAGCTGGAGTAGCCGACGATGATCTCCTGGGCCCAGATCATCGTCGCGACGGTGTGGCGGAAGCCCTCGATATCGAATGTGCCGTCCTCATCGAGGAAGCGCAGCAGGTTGATCGACGCGAGGTTACACGCCGAGTCGTCGACGTGCATGTACTCCGAGCACGGGTTGGACGAGTTGATCCGCCCCGACTCCGGGCAGGTGTGCCAGTTGTTGATCGTCGTGTCGAACTGCATGCCCGGGTCGCCGCAGTCCCACGTCGCCTGCGCGATGCGGCGCAGCACCTCGCGCGCCTTCACCACCTGCAGCACCTGGCCGGTGCTCACCGCGCGCAGCTCCCAGTCGCGGTCTTCCTGGACGGCGCGCATGAACTCGTCCGTGGCGCGCACCGAGTTGTTCGCGTTCTGGAACTGGACCGAGGCCCACGCCTCGCCGTTGAGCGACATGTCCCAGCCCGCCGAACCCAGATCATACGCCTTGCGCTCCTCGCGCGCCTTGCACTCGATGAACTCCAGCACGTCGGGGTGATCGGTGTTGAGCACGACCATCTTCGCCGCGCGACGCGTCTTGCCGCCAGACTTGATCGAGCCCGCGATCGCGTCGGCGCCGCGCATGAACGACACCGGGCCGGACGCCGCGCCGCCCGCCGAGAGCTGCTCGTAGCTCGAGCGGATCTTCGAGAGGTTGACGCCGGAGCCGGAGCCGCCCTTGAAGATCATCCCTTCCGTCTTGCACCAATCGAGGATCGACTCCATCGTGTCGTCGACCGAG
>CAYQLM010000031.1:0-4084 GCA_964418365.1 uncultured Dehalococcoidia bacterium | reverse complement strand
AAGCAGGCCGAGCACTGCGGCTTCGCTTCGACGCCCAGGTTGAACCAGACCGGGCTGTTGAAGCAGGCCTTCTGGTTGAGCAGGATATGCGTCAGCTCGTCCGAGAAGTTCTCCGCCTCCTCGATAGAGAGGAAGTAGCCGCCCCTACGCCCCCAATCCGTGATCGTGTCGACGACGCGGCCGATGAGCTGGCGCACCGACGTCTCGCGCTGCGGCGTGCCGAGCGGCCCGCGGAAGTACTTGGAGACGACGACGTTCGTCGCGGTCTGCGAGTAGAACGCCGGCACCTCGACGTCGTGCTGCTCGAAGACGGCGTTGCCGGACTCGTCGGGAATGCTGGCCGAGCGCCGCTCCCAGGCCACTTCGCCATACGGGTCGACGCCCGGTCTCGTGAAGTACCTAGTGATCTTGAGGGCGTCGCCGTGTAGGTGGCGGATGGCTTGCGGGGCGGCCATGGGACTCCTTTCCCGACTTACTTCCTGTTATCAAACCGTCTTCTGTTGGGCCGGACGGAGCTAAAGCTCCATCCCTACGTTTCGTTCACTAACATCGAAGGCACCCCGATGGCTTCGGGGTGCCCCCGCGCCGTGTGCTAGCGTGCGGCCGACGTCTCTTCGTTAAAGCGAAGGCCCTCGATAGCTCGAGGGGCGGGCGTTCCCTCATCCGCCGCGCCGGCCGCCTTCGCATCCTGCGCATCGTTCATGGTCGCGCCCTGCGGCGCGTCGGTAAGAAATCGCATGCGATAGAGGCTGCGCCGGCCGGCCCCGCCCGCGCTGCCGGGCTGCGCGATGCGCACCACCATCAGCCGGTCTGAGACCCGCAGCGTCCGACCGCTGTCGAGCTCCAGGATCAGCGTATCGCCGCGCTCTTTGCGCGAGATGGCGGGAACGCGCTCCGGCTCGAGCGTCGCCTGCGCGTTCTGCTCGTCCAGCCAGCAGGCGCCCTCCGCCAGCAGCTCGCCCTCAGCGTTCACCAGCCGCGCGTGGAGCGTCTCGCTCATCGCTGGCCTCCGCGCGCCGTATCGTCTCGCAGCGCCCGCGGCGTGCTCGAGCGGCCGCCGGACGGACGGCCGCGGCGGCGCTTCACCGGGAAGCGGCTGATGCCCTTCGTGAGCGCCTCCAGCTCCGCCGGAGGGATCAGCGTCGGCCGGTCGGGACCGGGGCCCCCCGGTCCGCTCCGCGCGAGGACTTCCAGCTCGCGCTGGACGTCTTCCAGGTCAGCGAAGTCGCGGTAGACGGAGGCGAAGCGAATGTAGGCGATATGATCGAGGTCGCGCAGGTGGGCCATCACCAGCTCGCCGACGTCGACGCTGGGCACCTCGGGCGCGCCGCGCGCGCGCAGCGCCGCCTCGACGGCGTCCGCGACGGCCTCGATGGCGCCCGCCGCCAGAGGACGCTTCTCGCACGCCTTGCGCAGCCCGGCGAGCAGCTTCTCGCGCGAGAACTCCTCGCGCCGCCCGTCCTTCTTGGCGACGAGCAGGCTGCCCGTGACGAGCCGTTCGGCGGTGGTGAAGCGCTGGCCGCAGTTCAGGCACTCGCGGCGACGCCGGATGCCTTCGTCGGCGTCACGTGAGTCAGTGACCTTCGTATCGGCGAAGCCGCAGTAGGGGCAGCGCATGACGGGGGTGTCGATACCCTCCCTAGCCCAAGAATTGATGCCGGCGGGCTGGTGCGCCGGGCCAGTGAATCGATTTATAGCACTACATATTGGGCTGTGTCAAGCGCTCCCCCATATCTTGTGGTCAAATCGACACATTATGGCAGCCCGAGCGCCATCTCGTCGCATTACAGGAATGACGCCCGCGGTCGATGATGGAGACAGGAACGTAGGTTCCCGGACAACTGAAGAGCTGACTCCGACAAAGGCAAACCCGGTGTGAGCCGGGGACGCAAAGCCACGGGTCCGCAGCAAATCGAGCGGATAGCCGAGTTGCCGGGCCCGAGCGGAGCCCATTGGCCCACCGCTTCGGCCAGAAGGCGGTGGGCTCTTCCACATCGAGGGAGGACAGTGAACAACCTTCGGACGGCTATAACGCGACTTGGAGCGCCTCGCGCACCACGGATCGCGCCCAGTCCGGCCGATACTCCTCTGATACAGGTTATTGCCGTACCCGACACAACAGAGGTCTGCGCATCGTTAAGGAGTTCGGTAATGGTGAGAAGGCGCCGCATCGCTCCAGGAACCCCGCCGAAGGGGCCACGGACCGGGCTTCTCCGCCTGCGCGGCAGTCAGCGAGCGCAGGCCCTGGTGGAGCTTGCCCTCACCGCGCCTGTGCTCATCATGCTGATGCTGGGAGTCGTTGACTTCGGCAGGGTGTACTTCGCCCAGGTGTCCGTGACCAACGCCGCCCGCGACGGCGCCGACTACGCTTCCCAGAGCGCCACGAGGGCGGCCGACGCCAATGGCATCAAAGCTGCCGCTCTAAACGACACGGGCGACCTTCTCCACACATCCGGCACCAACCCGACGGTCACCGTGACGACCGGCACCGACGCCCAGGGCCCTGGCTGCTCGCGCGCGGGGGGCTGCATGTACGCCGACGTGAAGGTCCACTACACGTTCACCACCATCTTCCCCTGGCCCGGTCTGCCGAGCTCGATGAGTGTGGACCGGACCGTGCGAGCGAGGGTCGCGCAGTGAAGCGCCTACGAACTCTCCGGGGAGAGGGAGGCCAGGCGCTGGTCGAGTTCAGCTTCGTAGCGATCGCGTTCTTCATCCTGGTCCTCGGCACGATCGATGTGGGCCGGGCGGTGTGGAACTACAACACCCTGGCCCAGGCGACCCGCGAGGGTACCCGCTACGCCATCGTCCACGGTTCGCTATCGACGGACCCCAGCGGGCCTGGCTCGTCCTACTACACGCCACCCAGTACGGACACAAAGGTCACTCAGACGGTCAAGCAGTTCGGGAGCGGGCTGGACCAGTCGCAGCTGACGGTGCAAGCCCAGTGGCTGGACGGTGACAACCAGGATGGTAGCCACGTGAAAGTCACGTCGAACTACACCTTTCAGCCGTTCGTCAACTTCCTGGGGATCGTCTCGTTCTCTATGGGCAGCTCGTCGACAATGACTATCACGAACTAGTGAGGCTCGCATGAAAAAGGCAACTGCATTCTTCCGAACTCTGCGTCGAGAGCAGGGGCAAATTCTCGTGATGGTGGCGATCCTGATGACCGCCCTCTTGGGTTTCGTCGGACTCGTGGTCGACACAGGCCACCTGTATGCTCAGCGACGCCAGTCACAGAACGCGGCTGACGAGGCGGCTACGGCCGGCGCGCGTGACAGGTTCTACGGAGGCAGTAAGGACGCTGCCATCACAGCGGCGCGAAGTAACGCTTCGGGCAACGGCTTCAACAACAACGGCACGTCGAACACGGTGACCGTGCACATCCCGCCCACGTCCGGACCCCACACCGGCGACTCAAATTACGTTGAGGTCGTTGTGTGGGAGCAGCCCAGGACTCTGTTCATTCAAGCGCTGGGTGTTGGCGGCAGCGTGAAGAGCCGCGGCGTGGCAGGATTCGTCCCCGTGCCGAAGAACTACGCGCTCCTCGTATTGAACCCGACCATGTGCTCGGCCTACAACCAAACGAGCAGCAGCACGCTCACCATCAACGGCGGCGGCGCGATGATCAACTCGTCTTGTCAGCCTTCCGCGAACCAGGGAGGTGGCAGCTTGGTCACCGCGGACTACCTCGACTACTACAGCGCCGGCTCATGGCTTCTGGCCAATAACGCGGACACCTCCGTGCCACCATCCAGCGTCGGAGCCCAGATCAGCGACCCGCTCGCCTCGCTGACAAATCCGATCCCCTGTGCGCAAAACGGAACACCGGTTGGCTGCATCGCCAGGTCGACGGACTCGACCGGCACAGCGAATAACCCCCGCCTGACCCACATTACGGCGAACGCGCCGGTCACCTTGCATCCCGGCACCTACTACGGCGGACTAAAGTTTACCGGAGCCGGCTCCATTACGCTTGAGCCTGGGCTCTACGTTATAGCGGGAGGCGGGTTGGATTACAGCGCCACGTCAAGCATCACCGGCAACGGCGTGACGATCTTCAACACCTACGACAGCGCCA
>CAYQLM010000030.1:22319-30110 GCA_964418365.1 uncultured Dehalococcoidia bacterium | reverse complement strand
GCCCGTCCTTCAGCCGTGCCCGCACTTCGTTGAGCATCTTCTCGCTCGCGGCGTGGTCGGGAATGATGTGCCGGCCAAGCTGCTCGCGCCGGAACGCAAAGTAAGGCCACATCTCGATGGGTAGGACGCAGGCTGCGTGCGCGTAGTACTCGAACGCGCGCGCGGGCTCGCCCCAGTACGCATCCTCCACCGCTGCTCGCCCGACGGGCCCGAGCCGGGCGTACGCGACCAGCTCGTGCGACCGGGCGAGCACGGAGATGGTATCGAGTTGGACGGCGCCGGTGCGGCGCAGCACGTCGGCAACGGTCTTCGGGCGGTCGTTGGTCAGCGCGAGCCCCTGCGCGCGGATCGCGATCCGCCGCGCCTCGTCAGCGCTGATAGCGTTCGCGCCACCGGTGATGACTGCGACACGGTCTTGCAGCTCCACGGCACGTTATGCCTTTCCCCGGCGGGCAGCCGAAAACGCCTTCGCACATTCCTTGCAACGCACCTGACCCCTTTTGGCGTAGGTAGGGTCTAGCATGTACTTGTGGCCTCGCGCGCAGAACTCCTTCGGTGGGCGGAGCACCAGCCGGCCGCTTTGGGCCAGCTCGATCCGCCGCGCTCGCCAGCGTTTACCACATTCGTACGCACATTTCTTGCAGGGGTAGCGCCTCCTGCCAAGCGACTTGAGGTATTGGACGTAGAGATTATCCGGCGTTCGACGATGACCGTTGCTGCAAAACTTCTTGATCGGCCTGTAGGCGCCGTTCCGCCGGCAGGCGCTACACACTCCGAGGAGCTCCTGGGCAACCTGTTTGTGGCACTCAGGACAGCGATGGGCAGGCCTCCTTCTCCCGCGTGGCTTCCAGAGGCCGTGACGGTTGATGAGCTGCCTCACCCGCTCCCGGCTAACGCCCAACCTTCTCGCTGCCTCCGCCTGGGTCTTGACGGAGCGCTGGTCGAGTAGGACCTTGAGCGCGGGTAACACGCGATCTCTTGATGCAGCGGTTCGGCCGCGGCTCTTCATCGGGCTCGGCTGTACAACCATGGGACGCTAGGTCAAGTTCGGGAAGCGTTCCTTCGGGTACCGGAATGCGCGGAAGACGTCGTTGCTCTCGCCGAAGACCTGCGCCGTGAAGTAGTGCGGGTTGATGTACTCCCACACCACCTCGGCCAGCGGTGTCACCTCGAAGATGCGGCCGCTCAGCCCTTCGCAGATGAGCGTGTTGCCGTTCGGCAGGCGTTGCACGCCCGAAATGTAGCTGCTGAAGAAGCTCAGCACCGATGACGAATCGCGGTACTCCCACACCACCTTGCCGGACGCCGGCTCGACCTCGATCACGCTCGAGAAGATGAGCGGCGTGCTCGCGCGGCGGCTCCCGTTGTTGAAGATCAGCACGTTGCCGTTCTCCAGCATGTTCGGGTCGTGCTGCTGCGCCAGCAGCGGCGGCCGCAGCCGCCAGACGATGTCGCCCGTCTTGCGATCGATGCGCACGACGGTCGAGATGTTGCGGAAGCTCACCATTACATCGCCGCCGGGCAGCGGCACAACGGTGTTCGCGTGCGACCACTCGTGGCGCAGGTCGGTGGGCGTAATGATGTCGAGCGCCGGATCGAGGTGCTCGTGGGCGTGCCACTCCCACACCAGCTTGCCGTCGCGGTCGACCTCGACGACGCGGTCGCCCCACATCTTCCCGTGGTGCTCCGTGCCGGGCAGCCCGCCCTGCACGCGCGGAATCAGCTCCGACGGCAGCTCTTCGATCGTCAGGTAGATCGCGCCACCGGACTCCGTGCGACGGCCGTCGTGGTGGTGCGCCGGGTCGCGGTGCTCCCAGACGATGTTACTGTCCCAGTCGAGCTCGAACATCGCGCCGCCCTTGAAGACAGGCCAGGCGGGGAAGTTCTCGCCGGGCGGCGCGGGCGTCTTGCCCAGCGCGAACAGGTTGCCGTTCGGCAGCGCATACACGTAGTCGCCCGGCTCCAGCGGCGCCTTCCACTCGTGCACGACGTTGCCCTCCATGTCGAGCAAGTAGGTCTCGCCGTCGCCGAACATCGGCGCGTAGAGCGTGCAACCCGGGAACGCCTTCGACGGCTCGTGCGCGGTGAGGCCGAGCTTGCGCGTCCGGCGCGACGTGACCTGGTCAACAGCCATAACGCCGCAGTCTAGGACAGCTCCACCAGCAAGACAAGCCCTGCTCTTGCCGATAGACTCCTCAGGTGAGATATCCCTCGAGCTTCCAGCCTCGAGCTTCGAGCTTCTCTCGATGACCAGGCTGGTTGTAGAACTCGATCCGCCCGGCGAGCCGCCCGCAGCGTTCGGCGGCGACAGCGCGGCGCTTGTCTACTTCCTCTCGTTCGCCTTCGCGACGCGCTACGGCGCGCAGCACGAACTCAGCAAGGCCACCGCTCTGCTGCGCGACACGCACAAGGTCGATCTCAAGCCGCTCCTCACGTTCGCTGACCGCGCGGCCGAGGACGAGGCCGATCGCGCCGAGCTCGAGCGTCTCTGGCAAGACGCCGCGCCGCTCGCCGAGTGCTGTCGCGCCGCCGTCGCTGCAATCGATGCCGACGCCGCGGTCGAAGAGCTGCTCGCAGACTTCCCGGAGCTGCGCGACCGCATCGATGACCTCGCGCGCATCGCGTCGTGGGCGGCGGCGGAGGGGCGGCGGGTGCGGCTGACGTTCGAGATGGAAGAGGCTCCGTAACGTGTTGTTCTATTCAGTGTGGCTGGCCAGTATGGCGATGTGGGCCACCTTCTCGTTGTGGATGTTCTTCCGGCCGTTCCAGGCACTCCGCATTGTCTTTGTTCTTCCATTCGCTCCGGTGTTTCGCCGTACTCCAACTGCTTGGATGACTAGGGAAAACCAAGAAATCTTCAAGTACTTCTTGACTCACAAGGAGGAAGAAGACGATGGCAGCGTCGGCGCTGTCTTCTGGTTTAAGACGCGCGGCGTCGTGCGTATGATGGCAGGCCTCATGGCGATAGTCGTATTCGGAATTCTGCTAACCGTGGCAGTGGCTGCCGCGAGCGCGTGGCTGAACTAGTCCTGGAAGATTCTATCGATCACCTTGGTGCGGTAGTCGAAGATGCGCTGCAGCTGGCGCGAGACGATCGCCGCGTGCGCGACGCGTCCCGCCAGGCCAAATGGCAGCTCGTACTCCACGCGGTCCGACATCACGGTGTAGCCATCGAGCGGCTCGAAGGCGTGCTCGTGACGCCAGTAGCGGTAGGGGCCCTTCGCCTGCACGTCGACGAAGCGGCGGCCCGCCTCGTACTCCGCGATCTCCGCCACCCAGCGCTGTGACATCCTGAGCTTGCCGAAGGACGGCACGCCCAGGATGCGGATGCGGTACTCGATGCGCGTGCCGGCGCGCACGGGCAGACCGTCGATCTTCGTGATCTCGAAGCCCATCTCCGGCGGCGTGATCTTCGCGAGGTTGTGCGGGTCTTCGAAGAAGGCAAAGACTTCGTCGACAGGAAGCTCGATGAGCGCCCGCCGCTCGAGCACGTAGCGGCGCGACTTCCAGGGCAGCAGCACCGCCGCCGCGGCGATGCCGAGCGCCGCCAGCAGCCGGAACGGCGGCCGGCGTCTCAAGAGATGATCCGGACGATCCCCTGGCTGCCATCCACCTCGACGAGCTGGCCGTCGCCGATCAGCCGCGTCGCATCGACAACGTTGAGGACGGCCGGGATGCCGTACTCGCGCGCGACGACCGCAGCGTGGCTGAGCACGCCGCCGGCCTCCGTCACGACGGCGCAGGCGACGGCGAACAGCGGCGTCCAGGCGGGCATGGTTGTGCGCGCGACGAGCACGTCGCCCGGGCGCAGGCGATCGGCTTCTGCGAGCGACATCAGCACGCGCGCCGGCCCGCGCGCCACGCCCGCCGATGCGCCGTTTCCGCGCAGCTCCCCTGCGCGGTGGCCATCAAGCGCGGTTGGCGACGACTCGTCGGCGGGCGGTGTGCCAATCCACGCTGGCGGTTCCACCTTCGACCAGCGCGCCATCTCCGACTTCGCCTGATCGGCGATCGATTGCGCATCCGGGGTCTGGCCAGCCAGCGCCGCGAGCAGGTCCCTGGAGCGCAGGTAGAAGACGTCGTTGGCCTCGGCCAGCGCGCCCTTCATGACCAGCCGCCGCGCCGCCGCGAGCACGACGCGCCGCGGGCTGAAGGCGCAGCGCTGATCGATGTAGAAGTTGTGGTCTTCTTGCAGCGAGACGACCTGGCGGGCGGCATCGATCACCTCGCGCAGCCGGGCGGCGCCGGCCGGCGATAGCCCAGCGAGCGTTTCCGCGATCGCTTCGTCGCGCGCGGCCGCGAGCCGCTGCTGTTCGGCGTCCGGGTCGTAGTCCGGCATCTCGAGATAGCTGCGGAGCTGGCAGAGCGGTATCGATGGGTCTTCCGCCCAGGCCGGCATGGCGAACTCGAACAGATCGGTGCGCCAGCCGTGGTCATCGAGGAACGTCGCGAACGCGTCGAGGAACGGGCGCGCCGTTGCCTCCTGCTCGAGCGCCGACATGCAATCGCGCGCGTTCTGCGAATCGACGCGCGAGAGGCGCTGACGGACAGGCGCGATCGCGGCGGCGAGCTGCGAAAGCTCCCAAAGCGCACGACCCGCATCGACGCTCCGGCAGCCGTGCCCCTGCACGAGACGCACCGCGGCCAGCTCATCGTCCGCGACGAGCTCTTTATACGTATCGATGAGGCGCTGCATGCCCACGCCGTGGGGAAAGAGCGACAGCGTGTGCAGGCGGCCCATGCGAGTGCGCAGAGCCGGCAGCTTCTCGATCTCTGCAGCCAGGTCAGCGTCCGAAAACGCATCGAAGTCGGTGCGGAGGAAACGCTGCGTGTGGCCCTCGACCTCCGGCACGATCTTGTCCCAGAAATGCTTCGCGGCCACGATCAACTGCGCCGTGTCGAACTGCTCCGCCACCCTTTCATAGTTGCCTTCCTGCCACCAGTTGTAGACGTAGTAGTTCTGCAGGCAGGCGCGCAGCCAGCCGAAGCCGTTGACGAACGGTCCGTAATACAGATCGAAGCCGAGCGGTGTGACCACGTCCGGTGTGTGCTCTATGTCGAAGCGCCAGCAGAGCTGGGCGTCCTCAGGCTCGTCCCAGACGATGGGAAAGGCTTCGGCCGGAGCGGTCTCGGTCGTCATAGCGCCCGCCAGTTTAGCGCGTCTTCGGGAGGTACGTCGCCAGCCCTTCGCGCAGCGGCGTAAGCTTCGGTGCGAGGACGCGCTCCAGCGCCGAGTTGTCCGCGATCGCCGGCTCCGTGATGAAGTCGATCGCGTCCGGCGTGAGCGGCGGGTTCGGCAGCACGCGCGCGAGCGTGGCGATGAGCTTGCCGACGGCGACGGGCTGGTGCAGCAGCGGCCGCCGGAAGCCGGCGACGTCGAGCGCTGTCTTTATCACGTCGTCCATCGTCATTCGCTCCGGCCCGCCCGCTTCGAACGTCTGGTTATCGGCCTCCGGTCGCTCAGCGGCGTCCGCGAGGATGCGGCCGAGGTCATCGATGAACAGGGGCTGCATCTGCTGCTTGCCCGAACCGAACGTCGGCACGAAGGGGAGCCGCCGCGCGAAGCCGAGGAATCGATTCAGCGAGACATCGTCGGGGCCGTACACCCATGTCGGCCGGACGATGACGTGCGTGATGCCGCTCGCGCGCACGGCCTCCTCGGCCTTCGCCTTGAAGACGAACCAGTGCTTCCTCGCATCGAGCGCCGCGCCGGCGCCGCTGACATACACGAAGCGCCGCACACCGGCGCTCTTCGCGGCGAGGAGCTGGTTCAGCGTGCCGGCGTAATCGATCTGCTCGAACGTCCAGCCCTTGCGCCGGTTCTCGATCGGGCTGTTCGGGAACTGCACGGCGTTAACCACCGTCTCGATACCGCGGAACGCCTCGCGCAGCGAATCGCCGTCGCGCACGTCGCCCTGGCGCGCCTCGACCTGCAGGTCGGGGAACCGCCGCACGACCTTGCCAGCGTCCCGGGCGAGCACTGCCACCGGCTTGCCGCGCCGGCACAGCTCGCGCACCGCCGACGCACCGACGAATCCCGTGCCTCCAGCGACCAGGATCATGGGGCCTCCTCTAGATGATCTGCAGTACAGGGATCAGGATGAGCGCCGCCACGACCAGCAGCACGATGACAAGGACGATCGTCCGGCGCGCCAGAAGCGGCGTGCCCGACGGCTCCCAGTGGCCGTAGCCGCGCGCCTCGGAGAGATCGTAATCGGTGTGCGTGGGATCGTTCGGATCGAGCTCCCACTCTCCTTCGAGCTCTTCCTCGTCTTCCTGGGCGGGGCCTTCGTCGTCCGGCCAGCGGGTGGTCATCATTGGAAGACCTGTAGCGGCCGAGCTTGCTCGGCCCTGGACAGAGCTACAGCTCTGTCCCTACGAGCTCTTCTCACCTGCGGCGCTGACCTCGCGTCCGGCCGGCGTCTCGACGATGAGCGCCTCATAGGTCTTGACGAACGGCGGCCCCTCCAGCACGCCCATCAGCGAGCCCTGGCGGTGGCCCTGGACGAACGCGTCGCTCTGCGTCCAGCCGACGAACGCCTCGCGGCTCTCCCACGTCGAGTGGCTGACGTACTCCCCCGGCGATTCGGCGCGCAGCAGGCAGAACTGCACGAAGCCCGGCACCTTGTTGAGATACGACTCTCGCTCGCGCCAGATGCGCTCGAACTCGGCTTCCTTGCCGGACACGACTTTGAAGTTGTTCATCGCGATATACATAACAGCCTCCTTAAGTATGGGAACGCCAGAATTCTAGCACGCCGTTCCGTTCTGTCACTCTGAGCGCGCCTCTTTGTCATTCTGAGCCCTCCGACTAGCTCAGGATAAACTCCGCGAAGAATCTGATGGTCACGCAGGGCTGAGGCATGTCCGTCCGACCAGGCAGCGAATGCGACGAAAGATCCTTCGGCCTCCGCCCCGCTGCCGCCCTTCTCGTTCTCCACCCCGCTCGCCTCAGGATGACAAAGGTCGGAACTCCTGGTACAGCCGCGCGACGTTGAGCGCGATGCGCTCCGGCTCCGCCCACGACGCGTACTCGCCGAGATCGATCCCGCGCGCGGCCTCTCGCTGCTCGGTTCCCGCATCGAACGCGCGACGGGCCTGCTCGCGGATCGAGGCCAGGTAGCCGCGCATCTCGCGCAGCTCCGGTTTGCCGCAGACCGGCCCGTGCCCGGGCGCGATCGTGTCGATCTCCATCGCGTCGACCGCATCGCACACGTCCAGCCAGTGGCCGATGTGCCCTTCGATGCCCAGCGGCGTCACCTTGTTGAACAGCACATCGCCCGCGAAGAGTAGCCGCTCCTCCGGCAGCACGACTAGCGCGTCGCCGATCGTGTGCGCCGGCCCGCGGTGCACCAGGCGGACCGCCCTGTCGCCGAAACGCAGCGTCAGCTCGCCCTCGAACGTGAGGTCGGGGAGGCGTTGCGGCACGCCGTCCGCCTCCGCGATGAGCTCCGGTATGCGCGGGCGCAGGACATCGAGAACGCTTGCCCCGACGCGCTCCTGCTCTCGTCGCGCGTTCGCGTGGCTGAGGATCGCGGCCTCCGGGAAGAGCGCGTTGCCCAGCGTGTGATCGACGTGGTGATGCGTGTTGATCAGCAGCCGCACGGGCTTCTCTGTCACGCGCCGGATCTCGTCGCGGAACGCGCGCGTCATCGAGGGCGCGAACAGCGCATCGATGACGATGCAGCTCTCCGGCCCCACGATCAGCCCGGCGTTGCTCACGCACAGCCCGCCGCCCGCCTGCACGTAGGCGAACGCGCCGTCGGCGATCTCGACGAGGCCTGTGGGCCA
>CAYQLM010000030.1:0-22219 GCA_964418365.1 uncultured Dehalococcoidia bacterium | reverse complement strand
GCACGACGACCTTGCGCCCGTCCGGCAGCTTCGCCGCGAAGTAGTCCGCGCTCGCCCGGTAGTTCTTGTCGCGCTCGCCCACGATGACCAGCACTGGCACGCGGACCGCCGTCGCATCGACGAATGTCGGGTGCGCCATCACGCCGCGCTCCACGTTCGCGACACCGCGCACGTAGTGTTGCGCCAGCTCCCCAAGCGCCGGCGCGCCCACACGCAGCTCCTTCGCAGAGCGCTTGTCGCCGCGCGAGAACTCGCTCTCCTGGCGCGCCGCCAGCTTCGCGAGCGTGTCCGTCCAGCCCTGGCTGCCCTCCGCGTTGCGATAGCCCGGCCCGGCCGCGTGCAGGACCAGCGCCGCGACGCGCTGCGGGTACTTCTCGTAGAAGCGCAGCGCCGTGTAGCCGCCCAGCGAATGGCCGCCGAACACCGCCCGCTTGATGCCGAGGTGGTCGCACAGCGCGCGCAGGTCCTCGACGACGATGTCCTGCGTGTAGAGCGCCAGGTCGTCGGGCGCTTCGCTGCGGAAGTGCCCGCGCATGTCCCACGACACGACTCGGTAGCGGTCCGACAGCGCCTCGGCCAGCCCGGCCCACAGCTCGGCGCAGTCGCCCAGCCCATGCGTCATCACGACCGGGAAGCCTCCGCCGGCGTCCTCGTAGTAGATATCGATCCCGTTCAGCCTGGCCGTTGGCATAGCGAGGGACAGTGTACGATGCGGCGCCGTTTGTTCGCCATGCACCCCCGCGATACGATCCCCTCGCCATGCCAGCGACAGTTCGAGCGAAGCGCACCGACCGCGTGCTCCCCGACTACCTCCGCCCGGGGCTCGATGTCGTCTTCGTGGGCATCAATCCCGGGCTCGCGTCCGCAGCGGCCAGGCACCACTACGCCGGGCCCAACAACCACTTCTGGCCGCTGCTCTCCGAGGCCGGCTTCGTCCCTGAGCCTGTGACGTTCGAGGACGATGCGCGTATGCCGGACTTCGGCATCGGGCTCACGAACATGGTGCAGCGCTCCTCGCGCGGCCTGCACGAGCTCTCGCGCGACGAGCTGCTCGCGGGCGCCGAGCGGCTGCGCGCCAGGCTGCGCCGCTACCGGCCGCGCGTCGTCTGCTTCAACGGCAAGGCGATCGCCGAGGTCTTCCTCGGCGGCCGCTGCGCCCTCGGCCTGCAGCTGGAGCCCTGGGAGGGCATCGCGGTCTACGTCATGCCGTCGACGAGCCCGCGCGGCGCCACCTACCAACGCGCCGATAAGCTGCGCTTCTTTCGCGAGCTCAAGCGCCTCGTCGACAGGGAGGCCTCGCCAGGCTCAGCCCGAGGGCGCATGCGATGAGCAATCGGTCGCGCCGGCGGCAGGAGCGCGCATCGCCGCCCGAGGTGCCGGTCTTCTCGGAGCGGCTGATTGCTGTGCTGGAGGAGTACTTCGCCGGCCAGGCGCCGAACGTCGGGCGCTTCTGCGGCTTCTGCTACACGCCCGTCGACCCGACGCGCCACCACTGCCCGCACTGCCAGAAGGCGGTGGGGGACCACCCACCCGTAACGAAGGTGCCGCCGGACGTGCTCGAGATGTTCCGCAAGCTGCGCCGTCGCGAGAGCCTGGTGGTGAACAGCTTCGCCTACCTCGGGCTCTTCTCGGGCGTCATCATCTTCATGGCCGTCTTCTACGCCCTCTTCCTCCTGGACGCAGGCATCTGGTGGTACGTCTTCGATATCATCCTGCTCTTCGTCGCGGCGCGCGTGCTGGCGGGGCTCATCGGCGGTTACATCGGCGACGAGCTCGGGTATCGCTACGCCCGCCGCAAGCTGATCGAGGAGTGGCAGGCCTTCGCCGCTTCGCGCGAAGCCAAGACCACCGCCGCTGCGCAAGCGTAGGGGCGCACGGCTGTGCGCCCTGTCCGCCAACAGGCGGACGCAACGCTGCGGGCGGCCATGAAGGCTGTCCCTACACCTGTCATTCTGACGACCCGCCCTACCGCCGCCTGCCCGGCGACGGCACGAGCGCTTCGTCCCATGCTCTGCGCATGATCTCATCTACTGTCTCATCAGCCGTCTGGGTCGAGGAGTCCAGCCAGAGCCCGATGCGGTCGTCGGTCCGCTCAATCAGTTCCGTGAGCCACTCCCACTCGCGCCACAGCTCCGTCCCGCGCTGCCTCTCTCGCTCTCGCACCACCTCGAAGCTGGGCGTCAGCATCACGAACATGAAGTCCACATCGGCGAGATCTCCTCGTAGCTCGGTGAGCCGCCCGCCCACGATGATATCGTCGAGCACCACGGTGAACCCCGCCTCGTAGAACGACCGCCCCAGCAGGCACATGTTCTGCTGTCGCAGCCGGAGCTGCAGCGCAGCCTCGCCCTCGACCTCGTTATTGATCGAGATCTGACTCGCGACCGGCCACTTGCGACCAGAGACGATCATCTTCTGGAGCGCGTCGGCTTCGACATGCACGCCGCGCCGGAATCGGCGCGCCAGCAAAGACGACACCGTCGTCTTCCCGGCACCTTGCGTGCCGGAAATCACGAATATCGCGTGGCGTTCGTCGAGTGCGTTATCGCGCAAGCTCTTTGACTCCTCAGAAACCTCTACAAGGGCGATTACCACCACCTTAGCACGCCCCTTCTGGGGCCTAACACTGATCATAACATCACACTTGCCAGGAAGACATCACTGTTATATAATTACAGGCAAACAGGCCCGCACTAAAGGGAAGCATGAGGGGACTACGACAAACGAGGGAAAGGGGCGAGACATGCCAGCGCGCGAGGAAGAGGCGGGGGCTAGCAGCAGTGGGCGGAAGCAAGTAGTGATCCGAATCGACAAAGACCTGCTCCGACGAGTCGATATGCTAGGAGTCGAGTGGGATGCGTTTCGGAGTCAGGTCATCGACCGCTTATTGCGATGGGCCGTCGAAAACGCAGAGAAGCAGAAGGTGTTGGCTTGAGCCAGCAGAAGTGAAGCGGAGCGGGAGTAAGGCCCGCTCCGCTTCTTGCTTGAGAGTTTCTTGAGCGCTTCGTCAAATGTCAACGGATGAAGCGATAGCCATCATGCCAACTCTGCGATGGGTTGGAGTGGAGTAGTCGGCACGGATGATCGACTGCTAGAGACAAGTGGGCGGTGAGGGAACCGGCCTGATCAACCAAAACCCTCACCGCCGGAAAGGAGTCCCGTTACCCGTGAGTGTCGTTCACGGAATAATATCGGCCCCTCGGGGCCAAGCTTAACACGCCTGATCTAGAACGCAAGTGGCAAGTGATCGATTTGAATGGAGGGTTTGATACGTGCCATTCTCACAGACCGATGCTGAGCACACTTTCACGTTTCGAGGCAACTGGAACGAAGTAGCTGGTGTGTACGGCATCATGAACGACAAGAAGCAGATGATCTACATCGGCCAAACGGACAGCCTTAAGAGGCGGATGGCTGAGCACCAGGCGGACACGGGCCACAAGATGCATCGCTATGGCCCTGCCCTCGTATGGGTCGATGTGCTCGAACCGGAGAACGCTAGGCGGACGCGCGAGGCGACTTTGATCGCCGAGTACGATCCGCCAGCAAACCGTTAAGCGCAGTCGGATCGTCTAGCGACATCGCCCCGACGCCATCGAACTTCCCCGATTCTCGGACGAAGAACAGTTCGAGACCATCGACGGAGACGGTGGTGTATCGGGGCGATGTCTTTACAATGACCCTCCTACCAGTTGGGTCGCTATAGTCCAGCGGCTGAATTAGTCCCGGCATCTTCAAAGCTTGTAGGAGACGGCCTAACATCGCGTCCTCACCCTACCTCCCTCGACCTTGCGAGAGTGCTGCGGGCAAACCCTGACGCGTTGCAGTCCCATCCCCTAATTTGTATTAGGTACGCCAAGGTTACAATCGCCCCTCTAGGGTCGCCCTACAGGTCCTCGATCCGCACCCGGTTCCTCAACCTCCGCCCCGCGACGTAACGCGAGAGGTTCCCTAGGAACAGCTCGCTGGCGCGGTCGAAGTTCAGCGGCGAGTTCCCGGAGTTGTGCGGCGTCACGATCACGTCCGGCCGCGACCACAGCTCGCTCTCCGGCGGCAGCGGCTCCTCCTCGAACACGTCCAGGCACGCCCCGCCGATCGCGCCGTCCTTCAGCGCGGCCAGCAGGGCCGCTTCGCGCACCACGCGCCCGCGCGAGACGTTGATCAGCCAGGCGGAGGGCTTCATCGCGCGCAGCTCCGCCTCGCCGATCAGGCCGTCGGTCTGCGCCGAGAGCGGCACGGTGAGGACGACGAAATCGGCGCGCGCGAGCAGCTCGCCCAGCCGCTCCGGTGACAGCAGCTCGTCGACGTAACGCAGAGGCCGCTGTCTGCGCCGGCAGCCGATGACGTGCATGCCGAACGCCTCCGCCAGCCGCGCCACCTCGCCGCCGATGTGTCCCACGCCGATGATGCCCGCCGTCTTGCCCGTCAGCTCCTCGGCCGGGACGGACTCCCAGCGCCGCTCGCGCTGCGCCTCAGCCAGCGCGTCCATGCGCTTCACGACGCGCAGCATCACACCGATGACGTATTGCGCGATCGGTACGCTGCTGCTCCCCGACGAGTTGCTCAGCAACACGCCGCGCTCCAGCAGCATCCGGAACGCCGGGTGGTCGACGCCGGCGCTGAAGCTGTGGAACCAGCGCAGACGCGGCAGCGTGAAGAGGCGGGCGCCGACGGGCCGGCCGTACTCGCGCCACCAGAAGTCCTGCGAAAAGTAGGCGACGGCGGCGTCCTGCGCCCGCTCCGGCCAGCCATCGCCGGCCGGCACGACAAGCTCCGCGCCGGGAGCGATGGCGCGCATGCGCTCGCCGTAGCGTTCGGCGACGAGGGCGGAGCAGGCGATGATCATGGGGCCGTCGCAGTGTATAGCCGTACAACTCGACGGGCCACCCAGTCTTGACCCCTTACAAAGCCGGTGCTACCCTGATACCACCCTCACAGGAGGTACCCATGCTGGTCGGAGGACCATTCGGTCTGGGACTGCCCGAGTTGCTCGTCATCCTTGTCGTCCTCGTACTGATCTTCGGGGTGAACAAGGTGGGCGACCTTGGCGGCGCACTCGGCAAGAGCGTTCGCGAGTTCCGCAAGGCGGCGAAGGAAGACGAAACCTCGCCGGCGCCCGGTGCGACGAACAACAACGCGACCAGCTCGGTCGCCGCTCCGACTCAGGTGACTGCCGCCCGCTTCTGTTCGAACTGCCGCTCGCAGGTCGACGCCGAATCCAAGTTCTGCGCCCAGTGCGGCGCCCCCACCCAGGCACCCGTTAGTTAGCCCAGCCACCATGGCCAGCATCGACTCCGCCTCAAGCTAGCGGGGACGGGCTGCACCCATGCTTCTCCGAGCGCTGGTCTTCGACCTCTGGGGCACGCTCATCCAGCCCAACCTGAACGAAGAACCGCGCAGCGGCACCCGAGCTCGGCTCACGGCCCGGACACTGCTCTCCCTCGGCTACACCCACACAGAGGAAGAGATCGCCCAGGCGCTGCGGACCTTCAACAGGGAGCACAACGAGCTGCTGCTCACCGGACGAGACGTTGCCCCCGCCGAGCGGCTTGCGCGTGTCTTGGAGCTCATCGATCCGCAGCTCGTTGAGCAGCTGAGCCCCGATGAGCTGTGCGCGGTGAACGAAGCGCTCACCGGGGCGATCCGGCTGTCCCCGCCGGTCCCAATGGTCGGTAGCCACGAAGTGCTGCGTGAAGCCGACCGGTGCGGCCTGGCGCTCGGGCTGATCTCGAACACCGGCATCAGCCACGGCGGTGTCCTGCGAGAGTTTCTTGCCGAGACCGGCCTGCTTCCCTACCTGCGTATCCAGATCTTCTCGGACGAGCTTCGTCTCGCCAAACCCGCACCGGAGATCTTCCGCTCAGCGCTCGATGCGATCGGCGTCACGCCGGAGGAGGCAGCCTACGTAGGCGACACGCCCGTAACGGACACGGCCGGAGCGCGCGCCGCCGGCATGTGGTCGATACAGATCGGCGAGCGGGAGACGGACGGCGTCGAGCCGCACGCGCATATAACCACGCTGGCCGAGCTCTTTCCAACTCTGCAGCGTCTCGGGCTGCTGGAGTGAGTATTCTGCGCCCAGTGCGGCACTCCCACCCAGGCGACGGTCAGTTAGCCCAGCCCTGTCCCCGGTAGCGCGCTGGAGTAGCGCAGGTCGGGGTCGTACTCGCCGTCCCAGTCCGTCCACGTCTCCAGCTCCGGGTCCGCCAGCGCCAGCTCCTTCTGCAGCTCGCCGAGCAGCTTCTGCAGAAACGCCTCGACCAGCGCCTCGCCGTCCCGCTCATCGAAGGTGATGTCCGGTAGGCCGTCGTCGAGTGAGGCTTCGTCCTCTTCGGCGGCCTCGGGCTCCTCTTTCTCAGCGGCGCCCTCGCCGTCGTTGAAGCGAGCCAGGTCGAGGATGCTCATCGCCGCTTCGTCGGCCGGGTGGTCGACGCTCGCCTCGACCGTGATCACGTGAGAGAGCTCCTTGTCTTCGCAGACGAGCATCAGGTAGAAGCTCGTGCCGTCTGAGACATTCGAGTCGCCGGCGTTGCGGAGCACCACGTCCAGGTTGTCCTCGGCGCCTGCCTCCGGGTCACTGTAGATCTCCTCGTCGTCGACGAAGAGCGATACGGCGCTCCTAATGCCGGCCTTGCGAAGAGCGCTGGTCACGCGCGACAGGAACTCGTCGAGCCCTATCGGCTCCTCGGTGCGCGCTTCCTGAAACAGCGGGCCGATGCCGCCCGCCTTGTAGTCGATTGCGCCCTGCAGGTCCACTTCCAGCAGCCCGACGAAGGTCATCGCGCGCTACCGGACCGGGTAGACCACTTCTGTTCGCCACTTGGCCGGGTCGGGCTCCGCCGTCGGATCGGTCCAGTAGACCTCCAGCGGCACACCTATAGTGGTGAGCCCTCGCGCTTCGGCCCACGCGCGAACGGCCTCGTGCGCGGCGCGCACCTGATCATACGGGCCGGTGTGCCAGCTCACGGCCGCGTTGCCGGCGGGAAGGTCGTTACAAGCAACGCGCTCGCTGCCCGCGAAGGGCGCCGGCACAGGCATACCGATCTCGAGGTCTGCACCCGGTTGCCAGACCGTGCGCGCGTACGGCGGGCCCGACGGATGAGCACCGGCTCCTGCAAGGAACGTGACAAGCTCGCCGATTAGCTGGCCGACGATGTTGACTGGTCCATCCGGCACCTTCGCCCGGATCACGGCCACCGTTTGCGCCGGCCTCTCCTCGAGCTTCACATCATACGTCATCGCTGTTCCCCCTACCACCGTCTCGCCGCGGCCTCGGCCGCCTCGAGGCGGCGCAGGAACTCCTCGTTGACGTGGAGCCGGCCGGCCTCGTCCGTCCGGAAGAGCGCGAGGACATCGTAGCCGCGCGAGCGCAGGCCGTCGCCGCCGCCCTCGTGCCGCTCCAGCAGCACGGCGATGAGGACAACCTTGGCGCCCAGCTCCTCAACCGCGTCGATCGCCTTCTGAACCGACCCGCCGGTCGTTATCGCGTCCTCGACGATCGCGACGCGGCGGCCCTCGGTCACCAGCGGGGCGTCGCCGCCCGCCTCGTCGGCGTACGGCTCCACGACGAGGTCGCGCGCGCCGTGTTGCTTCTGCTCCTTCCGCACGATAAAGACCGGCAGGTCCCGGCCGCGCGACAGGGCCGCGAGCCCCACGCCGCATGCCATCGGCACGGCGCCCAGCTCCGGCCCGCCGACCGCCTCCGCGCCGGAAGCGAGCACGACGTCGGCAAGCGCCTCGCCGATCAAGCGCAGCGCGGACGGCCGTAGGGTGATCCGCTTGCCGTTGTAGTAGTAATTGCTCTTCCTGCCGGACGACAGCGTGAAGTCGCCGTATCGGACGCAGTGTCGCTGCATTAATTCACGCAGTTGTTCGATGTCTTCGCGTGACATGCCGCCTCGTTATAGCTAATCGCGCCGCCGTAACGCTCGTGCTGCATCCAGTGAAGTACGTTTCCGCACTCATAGGTTAGTCGCATACCCTAACCGAAGCCTGACGCTCCATTTTTCACGCTTCTGACATTTGTCACACCGATCGCCCTTATGTTCGGGAATCGTATTGAGGCGCGCCTGTCCTTCTCAGGGAACTCCCGCATAACAGTGTGCCGGAACTGGGTTGATTGTACTTCCCCCCTCCGGCATGATTCGCCCTTGTGTGCGGGGTGGGACCCCCACGAGACCCAAGGTTGAGGAGGACCGGGCCTTATGCTGTTCTCAAAGGGCGATTCGGGCGCGGGAAACTACGCGCTAGCCTCTACTGCCGCCGCGGCGGTGCTCAGTCAGCTCCGCCAGGCGTACCCGTTGTCTATCGAAGCGCCGCAGTTCGCAACGCGCGCCCGCACGGCTGTCGCGACGCGCGACTGGCTGGGCGGCCTGCCGTCGTCGCTCGCGCGCCAAGCGTTCATCGCCGCCGCCCTCGCGGCGATCGTCCTCGCGCTCGCCGTCACGCTGCCCGCCTGGGCAGCGTTCCACACCGGCAGCTCGACGGCGTCGCGCACGGCGCTGCACAGCTCCGCCGGCACGACGAGCATCAGCTCGATGCGAACCGCCGACCTCAGCGCCAGCACGTTCGTCGGGCAGATCCCGTTCGTTGAGCAGATCCGATACTTCGATAGCCTGACGGCTTCGCGGCCCGCCGCGGCTGCCTTCGTTCAAGGCGCCCGCGAGGCCTCGGTCATGAGTTATCTCCAGGACGTCGGCACCGATGTCGCGCTGCCGTACTTGAGCAGCGCCGTCGAGAGCAAGCGCCAGATCGATGTCTGGAACGCCGCCGTGCTGGAAGCGCAGGTGCAAGCCGGGCGGCAGGCGGTAGCGCAAGCCGCCGCAAGCCACGCGTGGGAGGCGCCACCGGTCGCGAACGGCACCGGCCTCGCGTCAACCGTGACGTTCTACGCGTGCGTGGGGAACGGCTTCTGCGGCAACATGGCGAGCGGCCAGCGGCCCTTCCCGGGCGCCGCCGCCTGCAGCTCTAACCTTCCGATGGGCACGCGCTTTGTCATCGCCGGCGACCCGAACCACACCGTGTTCACCTGCCTCGATCGGGGGGCGCTCGCGCCGACCTGGGTGGACGTCTGGTTCTACGACGCCGCCGATGGTTGGTCCTGGCAAGCCAACGTCGGGACCAGCAGCGAGATCAGGATCGTCCAGTAGCGCACCATACACGACACATGCAGAGCGGCGAACGTGTTGTTCGCCGCTCGCTTGTCTTGTCCTCTTCGCCGTTACGTGTGCAGGTTGTTGCGGGTCGCGGTGAGGCAGAGCCGACCTAGCGCGCGACCGCTCTAGGCGCGGGCGCAGGAGTCAGCGAAGGAGGCGGACGCTCCGGCTCTGCCCGCCCACCTCGGAGCCAGCAGTAGACCAGGCCCATCAGCGCCGGCGGGATGAGGAAGAGCGCGGTGACTTGGGGCGTGGTGAGGCTCCAGATGATGGTGCGGCTATCGATGCGCAGCGCGCTCACGCCCAGGCGCATGAGCGAGTACAGCAGCAAGAAGCTGAAGAACGCCACGCCATCGCGCCGGACGTACCAGATGATGAACAGCAGCACGCCGATGATCAGCAGGTCCCCGAGCATCTCGTAGCCGACAGCCGGGTGCTGGCCGCAGAGCTTGTCGATCGAGGGCCGGAGGTTGGGGTCGAGTCCGCACTGTGGGTGGCTGAGGAAGCTGGGGTTGTTGTGATTGGTGTAACGAAGCGCCCACGGCAAGCTCGACGCCTTCGCGAAGTGCTCCCCGTTGATGATGTCTCCAATGCGGCCGATGGCCATGCCCAACAGGGCGCCACAGGCGGCCACATCGGCACCGCGGCGCATGGGCAGTTTGCGGAAGAGGCAGTACACCGCCCCGCCGACGATGCCCCCCAGCACGGCGCCGTAGATCGCGATGCCGCCTTCGTTGATCCGGAAGATGTCGCCTATCGTGGTCACCCCCGGGTCGCCCCAGCGCTCGACGACGAACAGCGCGCGCGCGCCGATGATGCCGCAGGGTATCGCCAGCAGGGCCACACTGTAGATGTCATCTTCGAGGAAGCCCTGCCTCTTCCCGAGAAGAACGGCCAGATAGACGCCCGCCGCGATGCCGACCGCGGTGAAGACACCGTGCCACGTCAGCAGCAGGCCCCCGAACTTGTGGATCTCGGGATTGATGCCGATGTTGATCGTCATCAAGGTCAAGCTATGCATCCTGCTTCTTCGCTTCCTCCGTCTGCGCCACGCCGAGCGTTCGCACGAGCTGCTTCGCCTCGGCGCGGAAGACCCCGCTCCGCTCAGCCTGCGCCGCGATCACGGTCTCGTCGCCTCGCACCCGCGCCCACAGGCGCAGCCGCGGGATGTAGAACGTCACGAGCAGCCCCGCGATCAGCAGCCCCGTCGCGATCCAGATGAAATCGACACCCGGATCTCGGCGCACCTGGATGCCCGCGAACGCCCGCTGCCCCTCGAACGTGTACTCGCGGTCGCCGATGCGCACTGGCTGATTAGGGTACACCGTCAGCGCCTGACCGTCTACCGGCCCCAGGATCGTGAGATACGGCGAACCTTGGGGCGTCTGGGACAGCATCACCAGGTCCTGCGAGTTGTCTCCGGGGATCGTCTGGTCAGTCGACAGCGAGGGCAGGCCGGTCACCTCGTTGAACGTCCACTGGAGGCCCTCCGCAGAGCTCGATTGGCCCGCAGGCGTCACGAGCCGCGTGGTATCGCCCTCCCGGCCGTACACGACGAGGCTCCAGCTCTTGTCGCCTGCGGGCGTGACGCCCACCCAGAACTGCCGGCCGTCGCCGGGCACGGTGATCAGCGAGCCGCGCGCCTCATCGATGAAGTCGGTAGGCGGGATGACGTCGTCGAGCAGCACGTTGCCCTGCGCGTCGCGAACGGTGACGGCGGGCGCCGGCTGCAGGTCGGTCATCGCGAGCACCTCGTCGTAGATGGCGTTGCCTGTCGTTACGTCGCGTACCCGGAGCGCGGCGCCTTCGCCCATGTAGCCCACCTGGTGGAAGCGATAGCCGCCATACTCCAGCGGGCGGTTCACCGTCGCCGTCCCGCGCGCGACCTCGTGGCCGTCTTTGTAGAGCACGAGGTCGCTATGGTAATCGAACGGCTGGCCGTTCGACTGGAACCGCGCGACGGCCTGCACCACCTGGACCTGCATCTGGTTCGGGTTGCTCACGGGAAAGATGGGGCTTGTCGTGCCTTCTGCGACGAACAGGTTCTGACTGTAGCCGCCGAAGTGCGAGAGCAACCCGCCCACCAGGAAGAGCAGGAGCGCGATGTGGCTCGCGAAGTTGCCGAGCTGCGCCCAGGCGAAGCGGTCGGCGAAGAGGTACGTGACGTCACCGTCGACAGCTGTCCGTACGCGAAAGCGCCGCTCGCGCAGGAGCGATTCGAGCGCGCCCGTCGCCGGAGTCGAGAAGGAGACCCGGTTCGCGGCGCGTTCGAAGAAGCTGTCGGGCAGGCGCTCGCGCGGCTGCGTCACGGCGCGCCACGTGAGCAGGAAACGGTCGAGGGCGTAGATGCAGACCGAGACGGCGAGCAGCCCGAGGCCCGTCAGGAACCACCAGGCGTCCTTCACCTCGAACAGTCCCAGGCGGTACAACGCCTGCGTGAAGGGCCCGTATGTACCCCTGTGCGATTCCAGCCAGGCGTTGATCGCCGCCGGATTGCCGCGCATCGCGTTCGGCATCTGCGGCAGCACCACCTCGAGCAGCCCCGCGATCGCCAGGAAAGCGATCAGCGCGATGGCGAACTGCGAGGACGCGAGGAGCCGCCAGAGCCAAACGAGGAGGTCGCTCGTGCGCGCAGGCCGAACGACGCCCTGGGCCGTTTCGGCGCGCGCCATCAGCCCGTGCCTCCCGGCAGGATCTTGGCGAGCTTCTTGTTCAGCAGGTCCTGCGTGAGCTGGCCCGGATAGGAGTCCTGCACCACGCCCGTGCTATCGATGAAGTAGCTGGCGGGTATACCGTTGAACGGTCCGCCGGGACGCCAGACATCCTTCACGTCCCCATCGCGGTCGATAACGATCGGATAGGTGATGCCGAACTCGCGGGCGAAGGAGAGCACGTTCGAGTCAGCCTCCTGAAGGTCGACACCGACGATAATCAGCCCCTGCGATTGATACTTAGCGTAGGCCTTGACCAGCTCCGGCACCTCGGCGCGGCAGGGAACGCACCAAGTCGCCCAGAAGTTTAGCAGCACCGGATGGCCCTGGAGATCACTCAAGCGCAATGTGCCGCCGCCCGCCCTTTCGAGAATGAAGTCCGGGCCGGCGCGGCCGGGGCGCGGTGATGGGCTCTGCCCTGTCGGGTTCTTTTCCGTGGGGAGCGCGACGGTGCCGTAGGGGCTGTTGCTGCTGCCGCTGCCGCGGCTCTGCCAGTACCACAGCCCGCCCACGATCAGCGCCAGCACTGCTGCCGGTATCACCAGGCTGCTGATGATGCCCGGCCAGTTCAGGCGCCGCTGGGGCTGCCCTCCGGCCTCGGGGAGCGAATCGGGCTGTTCTTCCATGCGCTACTGGGGCGCCAAGGCGCGCTCGTACAGGCGGCGCACTTCCTCCAGCGGCAGGCCGGCGCCGAGGTAACTGTCGCCGACTCGGATCTCGAAGTGCAGGTGATACTCCGTGCCCGGCACGCTGACCGACTCAGGCGTGCCCGACTCGCCGACGTACGCCAGCAGCTGCCCGGCTTCGACCTGCGTACCGACCTGGATGCCCTCAGCGATGCCGCTCAGGTGGCAGTATCGCGTCACGACGCCGTTCCCGTGATCGACCCAGACCTGCCGGCCGCGAAACGCGTCCTCGATTTCCGGGCTGCTTCCGTTGAAGCGCGCCTCCGCCTCCAGCTCGTTCACTTGCTGGGCCGTGAGATCCTGGTAGTCCCAATCGGCGCGAGTGATCGTGCCCGCCTTGGCAGCGTAGGCTTCGGTGCCGATATCGATCGGCACGCAGTTGTCCGCATTGTAGAAGTCCACTCCCTCATGGATCCCGTTCCGGTAGGCGCGGGGCGCGCCCGGCATCAGGTCGTCGCCCTCTGGCAGGCAGCCGCCCGCTATCGGGTAGGCGAAGCCGGTGAGCACAGGCGAGGCTGTCGGCGTGGCATTCGGGTCGCTCGCCGGAGCACCCACGGTGCGCACCGCGGCTGTCGCGGCTGCCTTCGCGTCCGCCGTTCCGAGAAGCACCACGCTCACGCCGGAGCTGGGCTTGCTGTGCCCGCCGAACGCCGCCGCGACCACCGCTCCCGCCAGCACTCCAAACACCAGCAACAAGACGAGTAGCCGCAGCGGTGGGCCTCCTTGGGTGATTATGTCCGCCGGAGGCGGACACGGTTCAGCATAACACTCCCTCTATAGCGGGCAAGCGAAGCGCGCTACGTCGTGCCGTACAAGTTGTGACGGACGATGTACGCCTCGACAGCGGGCGGGACGAGGTAGCGCAGCGGGCGCCCTTCCGCCGCTCGGCGGCGCAGGTCCGTTGCGCTGATGTCGATTCGCGGCATCTCGATCCAGCACACGCGTTGCGATAGCCCGGGAACGAGCCGCTCGAGCTCCTCGCTGTTCGGACCCACGTCGTCTCCTCTGCGCGCGACGCCGAGCACCGCCAGCTCGGTGAGCGCCGCTGGCTCGCGCCAGTGCGGTAGGTCGTACAGCGCGTCGAGGCCAGCTAGAAAGAAGAGCTGCGCGCCCACATGCTCGTCGCGCAGTGCGCGCAGCGTCTCCACCGTGTAGGACGGCCCGGCGCGCTCAACCTCCGCCGCCGTGACGGCGAACCCGGGGTTGCCTTCGATCGCCAATCTCACCATGACGAGCCTGTGCTCTGCGCTCGATACGGTCGCGCCTTCCTTGCGCCAGGGGTCGCCCGCGGGCACCCAGAGCACCGTATCAAGGCCGAGCTGCTCGCGCGCCTGCTCCGCCAGCACGAGGTGCCCCATGTGTACCGGATCAAAGGTGCCGCCGAGGACGCCGAGGTTCACAGCGGCCATTCCAGCTCCAGCCTGCCAATGCGCACGCGGTTGCCGTCCTCGATGCCCGCCCGACGCAGCGCGCCGGCGACTCCCATGCGCCGGAGCCGCCGCACCAGCTCCAACCGCGACTCTGCGGTCGCCGCGCCCAGCTTTTCCGCCTCCTCCTCAGGTCGCGTCCCCACGACGTAGTACGTACTGCCTACACGCCGCACCTGGACCGCAGCTGCAACCTGCGGCCGCAGCACCGGTATCTCATCCTGGTCTTTCAGCGTTGCTCCTTTTGTCTCGGCCTCGTGCGCGAGCAAGAACAGCGCGCGTAGCAGCTCCTGCGTGCCTTCGCCGGTGAGCGCCGAGGCCAGATAGGCCTGCTGGCCGCGCTCCCGCATGCGCGCCGCCACCTCCTCGGCCCGCTCGCGTACTCCGGGCAAATCGATCTTGTTTAGCGCTATCAGCGAACGCTTCTTCTCCAGCCCGCGTCCGAACGCCAGCACCTCGCGCCGCACCGCTTCGATATCGCCTTCGGGCATCGGCCGGCTGGCATCGGCGATGTAGAGCAGCACTCGCGTTCGCTCGGCGTGGCGGAGAAACGCCGAGCCCAACCCTGTTCCCTCAGTCGAGCCTTCAACGAGGCCGGGTACGTCCGCTAAGACGAGCCTCTCGTAGTCCACCTCCGCCACACCTAGGTGTGGCGCCAGCGTGGTGAACGGGTACGTGCCCACCTTCGGCTTCGCCGCCGTCATGGCCCGCAGAAGAGACGACTTGCCGGCGTTTGGCAGGCCAACGAACCCGACGTCCGCCAGCAGCCTCACCTCGAGCCGCAGCCGCAGGCTCTCGCCGACCAGCCCCTGTTCCGCGAAGCCCGGCTTGCGCCGGACCGATGTTGCCATGCGCGCGTTGCCTCTTCCTCCCTTACCTCCACGAGCGACAACAAGGCGCTGGCCGGACGCTAGAAGCTCCTTCAGTACGCGATCGCGCCCGTTCGTTTTCCACACCACTGTCCCTACCGGCACCTTGACGACGACATCCTTGCCGTTCCTGCCATGGCACTTGCTGGACTCGCCCTTGCCGCCTGCTGGTGCGCGGATGATCCGCTTCTTTTGCAGAGAATCGAGCACATACAGAGCCGAGTCGGCTTCCAATACGACGCTAGCACCCTTACCGCCGTCGCCTCCGTCGGGACCACCCTTCGGCTCGTAGCGCGCGCGGCGGAAGCTCACGGCGCCGTTTCCCCCAGCACCGCCGGTAATCTGGATCGTGATCTCATCCAACATAGAACAACCAGAGCAGTATGAGACATCTCACTCATGATAGTAAGCCGGTGGGAAGTGTGGAGAAGGCTAAGCCGCGGAGGGCTGCAGCAGCGCTTCGAGCTGTTCGAGGTCGTCCCGGGTCTGGGGCAGGGCTGCCCGCTCCTGCTTGATGCGCGCGTATCCGCTGAGGACGGTTGAGTGGTCGCGGCCACCGAGGAGCTGGCCGATCTGCGCGAGTGAGCAGGAGGCCTTCTCGCGCAGAAGATACATGGCGAGGTGGCGTGGGTACGTCACCGCGCGTGCGCGAGATCGACCGGCGATCTGATCCGGTGAGACGGAGAAGCGATTGCAGATCAGATCGATGATCTGCTCGGGTGTGAGCGCGCCGCGTACCTGCGGCGAACTGCGCAGCGCCTCCTGCGCGAGCGATGGCGTGATGGGCTGCCCGGATAGATCCGCGTAGGCGATAACCTGCTGCAGGGTGCCAGCGATATCTCGTATGGAGCCGGAGGGCCGCTCCGCGATGAGCGAGAGCACTGCTGATGGCAGTGGCTGCTTTCGTTGTCCGGTCAGGGCCTGCAGGAACTCGACGCGCTCCGCGGGAGATGGCGCGCGCAGTTCGGCGAACACCCCGGAGCGTAACCGCGTGAGCAGCCGGTCTGAGAGGCCGGCGATCCGCTCGGGTGGGGCATCGGTCGTCACCACGAAGATGCAGTTGCGCTGGCGGAGGGCATCGAGGGCGAGGAGGAACTGCTCCTGTGAAGACACCCGTGTCGCCAGGAAGCGCAGGTCGTCGAGCAGGAAGATCTCACAGTCGCCGAAAGCTTCCCGGAAGCTGTGCGGTCGCCCGTTCCGGACGGCAGAGGCGTACCGATCAACGAATGCTTCGCCCGTCAGCGCGACGACAGACCGACCGGCGCGCTGAGCCGCGTTGCCGGTGGCGTGCAGGAGATGCGTCTTGCCCGAGCCGCCTTGTCCTGAGATGACCAGGATACCGTAGGCGTCCTCGCCGAGCGCCCGCCTGGCCGCCCGATGCGCTACCCGATTGCACTTGAGTGGGATGAAGCTCTCGAATGTGAGGTTCGTATCGAGGTGGCCGACTAGCTGCCGCCTGGCGTCCCCGCGTGGCCCTGCCTCCGGCGCTTGAGCGGTGGGCGGTTGCGCTCCGAGCACCTCGAAGACCACCGTCACCTGGCTATCGAGGAGGCGCGAGACAGTGCGATTGACGATGCCCGCCAGGCGCGAGCGCAGCCACTCGAGCGCAAAGTCGGAGGGCACGCCGACGACAAGCTGCGCTTCCTCGAAACGGAGGGCGGTTGTCGGGCGGAGCCAGGTTTCAAAATTCGGGCGGGTGACTTGGAGTTCGAGCTGACCGAGAGCGGTTTCCCAGAGCGTTTGCGGCGTGCGGCTTGGCAAGGACGATTCCCTTCACCAGGCGCGGGGCGCAAAAGACGCCTCCCCGGCCGGACCTTGCTGGCTTAATGAGCAACTGCTAGCGGGCGGATGACGCGCCTGGTGCGTCGAGCAGCGGTGCTGCTGGTGCCGGCCACGGGCTCGACGTCCTGTCGCCGGCGCCCGCAAAAACTAGCGATTGTCGTGGTGTCCCACCCATTCACCAGATCGCCGGGTTGCCCCAGGCGTTGGGAGCATACCACGCGCAAGCAGCAGATGATCAAGGCTCTTATGACGACTCTGTGGAAATTTCGTGGACAACGACATGTACTTGCAACACGCGAGCCGATTTGCAGCGTCGCAACGACGCTGCGCTATACTTATCAGCACTTCCGAAATGTTGAAAAGGTGTCGGACACATGCTCCTCGCGCTCGATGTTGGTAACACCACGATCACCATCGGTCTCTTCGACGGCGATCGGTTGCGCACGACGTGGCGCATCGCGACGGACCACAAACGTCTCGCTGACGAGTACGCGGTCATCCTGCTCGGTCTGCTCAATGTCGAAGACGTGCAACCCAGTGCGATCACGGACGCGGCGCTGGTTAGCGTCGTGCCGGATCTTGAGCCGGTCTTCGAAGCGTTCTGCCAACGGCGCCTGCACGTCAAGCCGCTCGTCGTGGGCGCGGGTACGCGCACCGGTGTGCGCATCCTCTACGACAGCCCGCGCGATGTTGGCTCAGATCGCATCGCCGACGTTGTCGCCGCGTGTAAGCTCTACGGCCCGCCACCGCTGATCATCGTCGACCTGGGCACCGGCCTCGTCTTCGACGCTGTCTCTGCCGATGGTGATTATCAGGGAGGCGCCATCGCTCCCGGCCTCGGCATCGCCGCGGAAGCGCTCTACGAGAGGGCCGCGAAGCTGTATCCTGTGGAGCTGACCCGGCCCGCCGCGGCGATAGGCAAGAACACCGTGCACGCTATCCAATCAGGGCTCCTCTTCGGCTATGTTGGCCTCATCGAGGGCATGGTCGCGCGGTTCAAGAAGGAGCTGGGCGGCTCCGCCCGGGTCATCGGCACGGGCGGCTGGTCCGAGCTCTTCTCGCGCGAGACGGACGCCTTCGACGTCGTCGACCCCGATCTGACGCTGCACGGCCTGCGCCTGATCTACGAGCTCAACCGGAGCTGATCGATGCTGCAGGGCCGCCACATCGCGCTGGGGATCACGGGCAGCATCGCTGCCTACAAGGCCGCCGATTTGGCGAGCAAGCTCACGCAGGCCGGCGCGCTCGTCGATGCGATGATGACGGACGCCGCGACGCGCTTCGTCACGCCGCTGACGCTGCGCAGCCTCACCGGGCGCCCGGTGTTCATCGACATGTTCGATCCCAACAGCGAGCTCGCCGAAGAGCACGTCGAGATCGCGAGGCGCGCGGCGGCGGTGATCGTCGCTCCGGCCGCCGCCGACACGATCGCGCGGCTAGCGAGCGGGCGCGCCGACGATGTCGTGACGCTAACCGTCCTCGCCACGACCGCGCCGGTGCTGATCGCGCCGGCGATGGACAGCGAGATGTTCGAGCAGGACGCGACGCAGGCCAACCTGCGCGCCCTCTGCGAGCGCGGTTTCGTCGTCGTCGGTCCGGCCGAGGGCCGGCTCGCGAGCGGCCGCACCGGCAAGGGACGCCTCGTCGATAGCGACACGCTGATCGGCGCACTGAAGTACGAGCTCGGCCGGCGCGGTGGCGATCTCACCGGGCGGCGCGTCGTTGTCACGGCGGGCGGCACCCGCGAGCCACTCGATCCGGTGCGCTTCATCAGCAACTACTCGACGGGCAAGATGGGCTACGCGATCGCCGAAGCCGCCCGCGACCGCGGTGCTGAGGTCACGCTGGTCTCCTCGGTCACCGCGCTGCCCGTGCCGTACGGCGCTCGCCTGGTCGCGGTCGAGACGGTCGCCGACATGCGCGACGCCGTCCTCGCCGCCTGCGACGGCGCCGACGCGCTGATCATGGCCGCGGCGGTCTCCGACTACCGGCCGGCGGAACGGCAAGACCACAAGGTCAAGAAGGGCCCGGAGCGCAAGTCGATCGAGCTGGAGCGCAACGCCGACTTCCTGCTCGAGGTGCCGGACAGCCTCGTGAAGGTGGGCTTCGCCGCCGAGACCCACGACCTCATCGCCAGCGCGAAGACCAAGCTCCAGCAGAAGCGCCTCGATCTGATCGCCGCGAACGACGTGACCAAGCCGGGCTCGGGCTTCGCCGTCGACACCAACCAACTCACCATCATCGACCGCACCGGCGCCGCCGAGGAGCTCCCGCTCCTCTCGAAGTACGACGCGGGCCGCCGCCTCCTCGACCGCGTGGCCGAGTTGGTGCGACAGCGGTCGTAGGGGCGCCAAACCCGCCTATAGAAGACGGCGCTGCTCAACCACATCCCGCTCCGGCCGCTCGAAGCGCTTTATGATTTCCTCATCAATCAGGCCATCTTCCATACCGCGGAGCACAGCGTACGGACGCATCAGGGGATTGGCAAAGCGATAACGCCTCTTCCACTCATCTCCCGTCAACTCCAGCACACCGCCCTTGGCGAACCGCTTGAGATGCTTGATGAACTGAGGAATCTCGTAGCGCCGCTTCGCGACAGCTTCCAGCGGATCTCGGACATCTCCCGCGGCGAAATACCCGAGATCGTCCACAGGAGCGAGAGCACAAGAAACCAGAACCTTGCTGAAGAGGTTGCCAGCCTGGGGACTGGTTGTTGCGCTGCGGAAGGCTGAGCGTATGCTCTCCTCGGTTAACTCGACGGCCTTTCTGACAGCGCGCTCAACGTCCTCGCGCGCGACCCTTCGGCTGCGGCGGTCAACGGCAGAGTATCCGGCCTCTTGTCCGAACCGATGTGCGTAGTGAGGTAAGCCTTGGACGAGCCGTGCCATGAGATCAAGCACGGCGTCGTCGACCTGTAAGCCGACCCGTCCATATCCTTGGCTGATGATGCTCTTTATTTCAGCCGGAGCCATCCGGGGCATCAAGACTTGGATGGTCGATCGATCTATCGAAGCGTGATCTGCGATCAAGTCATCGACGTTGTCGGCGACGCCAACCAGGATTAGTGTCGCTGGAACCAGATGATCTGAGATGGCCTTCATAGTGCTGGCGAACAATTGGGTGCAGGCAGGGTCTTGTATCTGGTCGAATTCATCAATCACAACAATGAAGCGCTTAGCAGCTAGCGTTAGGAGCCGGCGCACAGCATGCGGTGTAGCCGCCCCGTTTCGGATCTCGGCGAAGAGCTCAAGCCAAGATTCCCCGCCGGGATGTTGATCCCCGCGCTGCTCGTAGACGTCGTTGATGATCTCGGCTAGGTTCGACCAGATGGAAATGAAGGTGTCGGCAGGATCGCAATTGTACCTGGCTGACAAGACGTAGTTCTCCGACTCTCGCGCCAAGTCATTCCAGAACTCATGCACTAGGCTGGCGAGCGACGTCTTCCCTACCCCCCGTTCTCCAAAGAGGATGACGCTCTGCCCTCTTTGACTTACAGCCGACAAGACGCGGCTTATCTGCTCGATACGACCTGCAAACAGATCGCGGCTGCTAACGGGCCCCGATGGATTGAATGCTGTGGCTAGCTGAGCCCTAATCCGAAGCCATTCGGCCTGGTCTATTGCGCTTTCGGCCACTGTTCGCCTCCAAAAGGTGAAAGTATCTATCCTGACGCGGATAGTCTAACCATGAACGCTGTCGGAAGCAAGGGGATAGCGGGGTGTTCGCTGGGTGCTGGGTGCGCCTTACAGCGTCAGCGTGTCCAGTGTGCGCCAGAGGTACCACGCCGCGGCGCTGCGGTAGGGCCGCCACGGCTCGCCGATGCGCTCCATCGTCTTCGGGTCGGGCAGGTCGGACAGGCTGTACGAGAGCATCATCGCCTTGCGGACGCCGTAGTCGCCGACCGGCAGCACGTCGGGCCGGCCGAGCGAGAACAGCAGTAGCATGTCGGCTGTCCAGCGGCCGATGCCCTTGATCTCCGTCACCGCCGCGATCACCTCTTCGTCGGACATACGCGGTAGCTTGCGGTCGCTGACCAACCCGCTCTCGAAATGCTCGGCCAGGCTGTGCAGGTAGGACGACTTCTGGCGCGACAGGCCGACTGAGCGTAGGGCTTCGGGCTTCGTCTGCAGGAGCTCGCCCGCCGTCGGTGCGCGATCGCCGTACAGGCCTAAGAAGCGCCGCTCGATGGCGGCGGCCGCCGCGCCCGCGAGCTGCTGGTAGAGCAGCGCTCGCATCAGCGACTGGAAGGGCGTGCCCCGCCGGCGCAGATCGAACGGGCCGTAGGCTCGCACGATGCCGCGCATGATCTTGTCGCGGCGGCCGATGTGCCGGATGGCGACATCGGCGTCGTAGGGGAGGGGCCGGGTGCGCAGCGCGACAGGCATGGCGTCAGTCCGTCGCCTCCACGGGCTCGAGCACGGCAACCGGCTCACCGTCCGGCTCGGTAACGAGCACCAGCGAGGCGACGCCGACCGCCAGCATGACCGCGCCGATCACAACGAAGCTCGCGTGGATGCCCGCGACGCCCGCCACTACGCCGCCGCTGAGCGGAGCGATGGCGAACGCCAGGGCCATTGCGCTGCCGGCGAGCCCGAACGCCGCCGCCTGCTTCCCCGCCGGCGTCCACGCGTCGATGAGGGCGTTCGCCGTCGGTACCATCGCGCCGCTGAAGAGCCCGACAACGGCGATGAGCAGGATCAGGCTCAACGCGTTGTTCGCCATGGCCACGGGGACGTACGCCGCGCCTGCCCCGAGCGTCGCCAGCGCGAGTGCGTTGCGCCGGCCGACCCGCTCCTGCACCCGGCTTGAGCCCAGCGCCGCGATGGCACTCGTCGCCGCGAGCGCCGCGAACGCAATGCCCGACAGCGTCTTCGCGCTGAGGCTGGTATCGAAGGTGTCGACGAGCAGCGGGATCACCGGCCGCACGAACGAGGGGCCAGCGTTCATGAAGAAGACGATGCCGATCAAGATGAGGAGCGGCCGCCGGTTGATGACCAGCCTGACGTTCTGTGCGAAGGTGCCGCGTTCCTCATCCGTCGGGCGCTCGAAGCGCTCCTCTACCTGCGTCAGGACGAGCACGAACGAGATGATATAGAAGGCAGCCGTGAGGAAGAACGTCGGCCGGATGCCGATCGACGCGGAGAGCGCGCCGCCTACGAGCGGGCCCACGAACTGCGATGAGAACAGCCCCATCTGCAGAATGCCGAGCGAAGACGCGACGCGGTCGCGCGGAGCGCTCGCGGCGACCAGCGCAGTGGCGGCCGGTATCGTGCCCACGAAGACGCCCTGGAGCGCCCGCAGCGCTACGAGCTGCCAGACGTTTTGCGCAGCTCCCTGGAGCGACATCGTGATCAGCGCGCCGACATAGGCGCGCAGGAGCACCGGCTTGCGCCCGAAACGGTCGGCTAGGTTGCCCCAGATCGGCGAGAAGACGAAGAGCGCCAGGCCCGTCGAGGTGCCCATGAGCCCGGACCACAGCGCGATGTGCCCCTCGCCGTGGACGCCGAGCTCCTTGACGTAGAACGGCATGAACGGGAAGACGAGGTTGCCGCCGCCCAGCGCGATGAACTGCGCGATCGCGACGGCGTA
>CAYQLM010000029.1:0-31132 GCA_964418365.1 uncultured Dehalococcoidia bacterium | reverse complement strand
GCCATGTTGTAGCTCTTCGAGAGCGAGTGCACTTCGATCGAGACGTCGCGCGCGCCGCGCGCCTCCATGAAGCTGGGCGGCACGTACTCGTCGTACGCTACTTCGCTGTAGGCCATGTCGTGCACGATCACGATGTCGTGCCGCTTCGCAAAGGCGACGGCGCGCTCGAAGAAGTCGAGATCGGCGACGGCACCCGTGGGGTTGTTCGGGTAGTTGAGCCAGAGCAGCTTCGCGCGGTCGGCCACGTCGCGCGGGACCGAATCGAGGTCGGGCAGGAAGCCGCGCTCCTCCGTCATCGCCAGGTCGTAGCACGTGCCGCCCGCGAACTGCACCGAGACCGGGTATACCGGGTAGCCCGGGTCTGGCACGAGCGCGACGTCGCCCGGGTCGATGAAGCAGAGCGGGATGTGGCCGATGCCCTCCTTGGAGCCGATCAGCGGCACGACTTCCTTGTCCGGATCGAAGGTCGTGCCGAAGCGCCGCTCGTACCATCCCGCGATCGCACTCCGCAGCTCGGGCAGGCCGTCCGTCTCCGGGTAGCGGTGGTTCGCGGGGTCGCGCGCTGCGTCGACGAGCGCGTCGATGATGTGCGGCGGCGTCGGCATGTCGGGATCGCCCACGCCTAACGAGATGATGTCGACGCCCTGCGCCCGCTTCGCCGCGATCTTCTTCGAGATCTGGGCGAACAGGTAGGGGGGCAGGTGCTCAACACGTCGCGCGAAGGTCATCGCGGCCTCACGTTGATGTAGTGGCCCTGGCGCTTCTCCAGCACCTGGCGCACCTCATCTTCGTCGATTGGCCGGCGGTAGTCGAGGCCGATATCTGTCGCCTCGAAGCCCAGCTTGCGATAGAGCGCGATCGCCGGCGCGTTGTCGGTGTTCACCTGCAGGGCGGCCCGCTGTAACCCTTGCGACCTCAACCAGGCGAGCGCCCAGCGCATCAACGCCTCCCCCAGGCCGCGGCGGTGGTATTCCGGGTGCACCGCGAGATCGGACACGTAGCCGGCGCCGGGCGTGTCATAGCGCAGTTGCAAGAACCCCGCTGCGCGGCCGGCCTGGGTGTCTTCCAGGATGCGCAGGAGCGTTGCCTGCGCGACCATCGTTCGCGCTAACTCCGGCGTGAGCGAGGGCGCTGGAAACGCGATGGTATCCATCTCCGCGATAGCCTCTGCGTCCTCCGCGCGCGCCGGTCGCAGCAGGTAACCGGGCGCGATCTCATCGCGTGGCAGCGGCGCGTCCGGCAGCGCATCGAGTGTCATCCGCCACCACTCGCGCGATTGCTCGAACGCGTTCGCCCACAACACCGGCTCGAGGTACGGGCGCGGCGCGCGGTCGGTCAGCCGGAAGCGAACGCCAAAGGGCGCCTCCTCTGGCTCGACGGTGCGCAGCAGCCGCTCCAGCATCGACGGAAACTGGCGCGCGAACGCGTCGTGGCCTGAAAAGCCGTACTGCAGGTCGATCGAGCCGTTGTGCGGCCATCCGATCAGCACCGCGTCGCCCTCGATGACGACCAGTCCCCGCCGCGTGCGCTCCAGCTCCAAGAGCTCGGCCTCTGACGCGGTCACATGACGCAGCAGCGCGCGCGAGGCCTGCTGCCACGCGTTCGCCGGCGGCGCAACTTCGATTCGTCGTAGCTCCTTCATCCCGCTTCTCGCATCCCGCTTCGAGCCTCTAGTCCGGCCATTCGCCGTCGTACACCTCGACGGCCGGGCCGGTGAGGAAGACCTCGCCCGCGCCGTCCCACTCGAGCTGCAGCGCGCCACCCGGCTGCACGATCGTCACCCGATCGTCGACGAGGCCCTTCAGCCGCGCCGCGACCATCGCGGCGGAAACACCGGTGCCACACGCGAGCGTCTCGCCGGCGCCACGCTCCCACACGCGCGCCTCCATGCGATCGCGGAGCAGCACGCGCGCCACGCCGAAGTTCACGCGGCGCGGAAACAGCGGATGGTGCTCCACGATTGGGCCCAGCTCGAGCAGCGGATAGCCTTCCACCGGCGTCTTGATGAGATGAACCGCGTGCGGGTTGCCCATCGAGACGCAGGTGACAGCGATCGTCTCGCCGTTGATCTGCAGCGGGTAGTCCTGGATCGGCGGCTCGGCCTCGATTGCGACAGGGATTTCCTGCGGAACGAAGCGCGGCCTCCCCATGCCGACGCGCACGGACTCGACCCGGCCGTCGCACAGCGTGACGCGCGTCGTCAGCACGCCCGCCAGCGTTTCGATCGCAAGGGCGCCGTCCTGCTGCTGCGCGAGGCCACGATCGACCGCGTACTTGACGAAGCAGCGCATGCCGTTGCCCGACATCTCCGCCTCCGACCCATCGGCGTTGTAGAGCACCATGCGCAGCGCCGCCGTGCTCGATGGTTTCACCAGCAAGATGCCGTCCGCGCCCGCGCCGAAGTGGCGCTCGCAGATCGCAATGGCGAGCTTCGACCAGTCGCGTTCGATCGCGCGCGCGTCGATCACGATGAAGTCGTTGCCGGTGCCGTGGAGCTTGGTGAAGCGCATGGGAGGTCAGCTCTTCGCCTGCGCAAGCGCGAGGTCTCGTGTGACTTCGATCTGCCCGAGGTGCGTCGCGAAGTGCTCGACGACGTGCAGGATCGCTTCGCGGCCCGTCACCGGCTCCGCTGTGCCGGCGCCCCAGAGCTGCTGGCGTGGCTCGCGCAGCTCGTCGAGCGAATCGACGGGCAGCTTGCGCAGCGCCGCCTCGATCTCGGCGAGCAGGCCCCGCGCGTTGGCGACGATCGGCGATGCTTCCTTGCCCGAGGCGCGGAACTCGGCCGGCCGGTCGCGCTCGATCGGCGCCCCGCAGCAGATCCCGAGGATCCACGCTCGCGCGTTGCCCAGCGTGTGGGTCGCGATGGCGTAGATGCTATTCGTCTGGGCGGCCGGCGCACGCCAGTTGAGCTGCTCATCGCTCAGCCCCTCGACGGACTTGCACAATCGATCGAAGAGCTTACGCAGCTCCTTGACGTACTGGTCGATCTCGCTCACTGGCTACCTCGCAGATGACGTTGCTGTTGATTCTACAACACGCAGCGCTTCCGGAAGCGGATCGCCCGCAGTCGCGTCGATCCACGTGATGCGATCGTCCCCCGGGCGGAACCAGTTGCGCTGCGTTCGCGCCAGCCGGTGCGTCTCGGTCTTGACCCGCTCGACCGCTTCGTCCAGCGACAGCTCGCCTGCCAGGTGCTGGCAGAGCTGTCGATAGCCGATACCGGACATCGAGGGCAGGCTGCACGCGCACCCGCGCTCGATGAGCCCCCGCACTTCGTCGAGCAGCCCGGCGGCCATCATCGCGGCCACACGCGCATCGATGCGCCGGTAGAGCTCCTCGCGCTCGCACGAGAGGCCCATCGCGCGCCACGAGAAGTCCGGAGGCACGCGCGTCTTGCAGGACGAGATGGGCCTGCCCGTGCGCTGATACACCTCCAGCGCGCGGATCACGCGGCGCGGGTTCTGCTTGTCCACGCGCGCCGCGTACGCCGGGTCGACGCGCTCCAGCTCCGCTACGAGCGGGGCGAGGCCCTCGCGCTCGACGCGCGCCTCCAGCTCCGCGCGCAACGTTGCGTCCGGCGGAACGCGCGGCACCTGCCAGCCTTCCAGCAGCGCCCAGACGTACTGCCCGCTGCCTCCTGCGAGGATCGGCAGGAGGCCGCGCGACCAGCAGTCCCCCAGGGCCGCACGCGCGAGATCGAGGTAGCGGCCAAGGCTGAACGGCTCGTCCGGATCGACAACATCGACGAGCCAGTGCCGAACGCGAGCGCGCTGCTCTGACGCCGGCTTCGCCGTGCCGATGTCCATGCCGCGGTAGACCTGGCGCGAGTCGGCGTTCACGATCTCGCCGCCGAGCTGTTCGGCCAGGCGCAGGGCGAGCGCAGTCTTGCCTGTCGCCGTCGCGCCGACGATGGCGAGGAGCTGCCGCGATGATGTCGTGCCCATCGTCACCATGATAGCCGAGCTGGGCGAAAGGAGGGCTATCGCTTCGCGTCCGCCGCTGCGAGCACGATCGCGGCGAAGGCGTCGGCGTCGAGGCTCGCGCCGCCGACGAGCGCGCCGTCGATCTCCGGCTGCGAGAAGAACTCGGCGGCGTTCTCGGCCTTGACCGATCCGCCGTACTGGACCCGCATCGCGCCGGCGATATCGTCGCCGAAGAGCTCCCGGACGATGCCCCGGATGTAGCCGATCGTCTCGTTCGCCTGGGCGCCGCTGGCCGCCAGTCCGGTCCCGATCGCCCACACCGGCTCGTAGGCGATGACGCACGCGCCGGTCCACGGCATGCCGTCCAGCCCTACGCGCACCTGGCGCGAGAGGACCTCTTCGGTCCGCCCGGCCTCGCGCTCCTCGCGCGTCTCGCCGACGCAGAAGATCGGCGTGAGGCCGTGCGACAGGACGCCCTTCAGCCGCTTGTTCACCGTCTCGTCCGTTTCGCAGAAGTACTGCCGGCGCTCCGAGTGGCCGAGGATCACGTACTCGACGACGCCCTGCAGCATCTTCGGGCTGACCTCGCCCGTGAAGGCGCCCTGCTCTTCCCAGTGCGCGTTCTGCGCGCCGACGCCGACGCGCGAGCCCACCAACGCCGCCTGCGCGCGCTCCAGGTGCACGAAGGGCGGGCAGACGGCGATGTCGACGCCGTCGATCGCGTCGACGCGATCGCGCACTGCGCGGCACAGCTCGACGGCCTCTTGCGCGGTCGTGAACATCTTCCAGTTGCCCGCGATGAACGGTGTGCGGCTCATGCGCCGTACTTCGTGAAGCGGCCGGCGTGCGCCATCGCGAGCGGCATCACCTCGCTAGCGGGGAAGACGCCCAGCGATCCGCGCCGGCACGCGCGCTCGTTGAAGGCGTCCGCATCGTCGTCGCGCGTCGTCCAGCGCGAGTGCAGCATGAACGGCACGGGGTGCCAGCTATGTCCCGCCATCACTGCCGGCGTCGAGTGGTCGCCGGCGATCATCAGCACGTCCGCGCCCAGCTCGTGCAGCTCCGGTACCGCTCGATCGAACGCCTCCAGCGCCGCGATCTTCGCGTCGAAGTTGCCGTCCTCGCCCGCGGAGTCGGCGGCTTTATAGTGGACGAAGAAGAAATCGAACTCTTGCCAGTGTTTGCGCAGCGTTGCGATCTCGTCGTCGTACGTCGAGCCGGTGGTCAGCACCGACATGCCGACGAGCTTCGCCAGCCCGCGATACATCGGATATACCGCGATCGCCCCCGCGCGCAGCCCAAACGTCTCGGGAAACGACGGCATCTTGGGGTGCCGGGCGAAGCCGCGCAGCGTCAGGCCGTTCGCCGGCTGACAGCCCTTGAGCGGCTCGCGCGCACGATCAACGAAGCTGTTCACGAGATCGGCGGTTACCTTTGCGTCCGGGACGAGCGCCTTGGCGGGTGGAGGAGTCGCGCCTTCGCGCTGCGGGTCCGTCTCCGTAATCTGATCGGAGAGCGCTGCAGAGCCGTTCGGGCGCAACACGAGGACAAAGCGATGCTCGCGCAGCGGCTCGACGAAGAGCCGCGCGCCCGGCAGCTCGATCTGACGCAGCTTCTCGCACAGCGCGACGTTCTGCTCGGTCGCGAGCCGTCCGGCTCGGCGGTCGACGATGCGGCCGTCCGCGTCGAGCGTGCAGAAGTTCCCGCGCGCGGCCACGTCCTGCGGCTGCAGGTCGAAGTCGATACCAAGCGCCTCAAGCACACCGCGGCCGACGAGGTAGCGCAGCGGGTCGTAGCCGAAGAGCGCGAGATGGCCTGGCCCGCTCCCCGGCGTGATGCCGTAGCCGACGGGCATCGTCATCCCACAGGCGCTTTCCGCGGCGAGACGGTCGAGGTGAGGAGTGTCGGCGGTCTCGAGCTCGCTGCGGCCGGTCTCGGGATGGGGCAGCCCGCCCAGCCCGTCGACAACGGCGAGCACGATCTTCGTGTCGTTCGGCACGGCGAGCTTGCGGATGAGGTCCAGGTCCACGCTAGGCTACTTCAGCGAAGTCATAGGAATCCACTTCGACCGTCTTATGTCCTGGTACCTTCCCCCACACGATCTGCTGAATTTTTTCCGCAACATCTGGCCGGATAAGTGGTTCACCGCACTGGGTGCAGACGTCGGCCGGCACGTTTTCGATGATGACCACCTTCCCTTGATACTCCTGAACGTAGCGAATGAGCCGTTCTTCGGTTTTTCCTTTACACAGTGGACAGTTCATCGACCTCTCCTCGTTCGCAAGTCCTGCCAGCGATCTGCGCCAGGCACGTAGACGGTAATGACGGCAACGTCCGGTGGGTGTGAGATCACCATGTGCATCGGCCGCTGGTCCGCCGTCCAGGAAAGGATCAAGCAGCTTGGTCCTCGCGGATCGTCCGGATAGCTCTCCAGAATCTCCGCTCTAGAACTGATGATAGCATCCCGCACCGCCTCAACTGCGAAGCCATCCGCAGTGGCTTCCTGCAGGCCGTGCACAGTCAGCCGGTACGCTCCACGTCAAACGGCAGCTTGAATCTCTCGGAGTAGATCTGCCACCGGCTACTTGTCTCGCAGGGCGGCCACGCCGGGCAGCTCGCGACCTTCGAGGAACTCCAGGAAGGCGCCGCCCCCCGTCGACACATGGTCGAACTTGTCCGCGAGGCCGGCCTCCTGAACCAGGGCCGCCGTCTCGCCGCCGCCGACGATCGTCACGGCGTCCATGTCGGCCAGGGCGCGGCCGAGCGCCTCCGAGCCCTTGGCGAACGCGGGCATCTCGATCACGCCGAGCGGTCCGTTCCACACGATCGTGTTGCATACGCGCAGCGCACTCTCGTACGACTCGATGGACTTCGGGCCGACGTCGAGGATGCGCCAGCCGTCGGGCACGGCGTTGATCGGCACGGTGCGCGACTCCGCGTCGGCGGCCAGGCGATCGGCTACCACTACATCGATCGGCAGGAGGAGCCTCACGCTGCGTTCCCGCGCTTCTTCCATGACGGCGCGCGCCGTATCGAGCTGGTCGTCTTCGACGAGCGACTCGCCGACCGCACAGCCTTGTGCCTTCAGGAACGTGTTCGCCATGCCGCCGCCGATCACGATCACGCCGGCCTTCGACAGCAGGTTGCGCAGCACGGCCATCTTGTCGCTCACCTTCGCGCCGCCGATGATCGCGCCGAGCGGCCGCTGCGGGTCGGTGACGGCTCGCGTCAGGTAGTCGATCTCCTTCTCCATCAGCAGCCCCGCGACGGCCGGCAGCTCGTGCGTCACGCCCTCCGTCGAGGCGTGCGCGCGGTGCGCCGCGCCGAAGGCGTCGTTCACAAAAAAGTCGGCGAGCGCCGCGAGCCGGCGCGCGAACTCGGGGTCGTTCCGCTCCTCCTCGGCGTGGAAGCGCAGGTTTTCGAGCAGCAGTACGCCGCCGTCCGCCAGCGCCGCGGCGGCCGCTTCCGCGTTCGGCCCGACGCAGTCGTCCGTCATCGCCACGGGCATGCCCAGTAGCTCCGACAGGCGCTTGCCGACCGGTGCGAGCGAGTACGTTTCGTCCCGGCTGCCCTTCGGCCGCCCGAGATGCGAGCACAGGATCACGCGCGCGTGATGCCCTCGCAGGTATTCGATCGTAGGCAGGGCGGCCCGGATGCGCAGGTCGTCGAGGATGCTGTGATCGGCCATCGGGGCGTTGAAGTCGACGCGGACAAGCACGCGCTTGCCGCTCACGTCGATGTCGCGGACGGTCTTCTTGCGCATCGATCAGGCGTTGCGTTCCGCCGCGAAGCGCGCCAGCGCGGCCAGCTCTGCGCAAAGCTCCGGCTTCAGCGGGAGGCCGTCCAGGTTTGCGATCGCCGCTTCCGCGTGCTCGCGGGCGGCGCGCTCGCTCTCCTCACGCGCGCCGAGCCGCTCCAGCAGCGCGCGCCCTGCCTCGACGGCGTCTTCGGAGCTCCCCGCCCGGCTGAGGAGCGCATGCAGGGTCTCGCGCTGCTCCTCGGTCGCGCGCTCGAGCACGCACACGACGGGGTACGATCGCTTCCCGTTCCGAAGGTCATCGCTGGCTGGCTTACCAGTCTCGTCTTCGCTTCCCCAGATGCCGAGCGCGTCGTCGCGGATCTGAAACGCGAGGCCCAACCGGCGACCGAACTCCTGCAGGCCGGCGATCGTGTCGTCCTTTGCGCCGCCCAGCAGCGCGCCGATGGCGCAGCACGCCGCTAGGAGCGACGCCGTCTTGCCCTCGATCATCGATAGGTAATCATCGCGGCCGAGCTTCACCTCTGCGCTGCTGATCAGGTCTCGGTGCTGTCCTTCGCACAGGCGCAGCGTCGCCTCGTCCTGCAGGCGCGCCGCGCGCAGGATGCGATCCGCCGGATGCGCTCGCTCATCGAGGTGCAGCAGGGTCGCGTGCGCGAGCGCCAACATGCCGTCGCCGGCGTTGATGGCTTGTGCCACGCCCCAGATGCGCCACACGGTCTCGCGGCCGTGGCGCTCTGCGCTGCCGTCCTCTACGTCGTCGTGGATGAGGGTGAAGTTGTGCAGCAGCTCCAGCGCGGCCGCGGCCGGGAGCGCCGCGCGCCAATCGCCGCCTGAGGCGTCGCAGGAGAGCAGGCAGAGGCCGGGCCGGAGGAGCTTGCCGCCCCGCGCTGGCATGAGGCGCCCCTCGCGGTCCTCCCAGCCCAGGTGGTAGCGCATCAAGCTGTACGGCGGGCCGGGGAGCGGCTGCAGGACGGGCCGCAGCTCGCCGACGATGGCCTCTCGGTAGCGCTCGATGACCCCCAGGGGCTCGGCAGCAGTTAGGTTCGAAACGGCCTCTTTTTGGGGCGTGCTCACGGCTTCGGATAGCCAGTCTGAGCCGATTGAGCGCGGTCCATCGCGTCTCCACTATAGCGGACGTATCTCTGGCCCGTGCGAGGCCCCAGAGGGCCCCTGAGAGCGCCCTTTAGGAATACGTCGCGCTGTCCGATGCTACATCAGTAGGGGGTTCCGGATGCAATATAAGCACTTGGTCGTGTATGTCGGCAGGTCATCGGTCTTTACCGACCAACGCTTCACCGAGAAGCTTACGAACACGCTCCACAGCCACGAGGACCACGGCTGGGAGCTCATCTCGGTAGCCCCGCGCTCCGGCCCGCTGGGCGACGTCAGCGGCGCCTGGCTGTTCTTCAAGCGCCCGGCCGAGATGGAGGACGCTGGGACACCCGAATCGGCCCAGCGCCGCAAGATCGAGCGCGTAGCTTAGCCCAAGACAAGCGAGACGAGGCCACGCCGCAGCAACCGCTGCGGCGTCGTGCTATCTGCCGCCGGCGAGCGACAGAAACTCGATCCGGTTGCCGAAGGGATCGCGCGCGAAGAAGCGCTCGCGGTCGTTGAGCGGCTGCGCTTCGATGATCTCAACGCCGTTCGACTGCAGGTGAACGCGCAGCCCGCGCACGTCATCGACAACGAGCGCAGGGTGGTACCCGCCAGGATCGCCCGGCACGGTATCGCGGCACTGGATGTGCAGCTCTGTCTCGCCCAGCCGGTACCAGATGCCCGGCCGTCCCAGCTCCGCCTCCGGGCGCGGCGCTTCCTGCAGCCCGAGCAGGCCTGTGTAGAATCGCCGCGCTTCCTCCAGGCCCGATGTCGGGACGGTGAGGGCGGCGTGGTGCAGCGTCTGTATCGTTGCCATCGTTATTCGATTCGCACTCTCGCCGCGCGCACGAGCTCTTCGCGGCTGATCGCGCCTTCGCGCACGATGCGCGGCGGCTCCGTCGTGCAGTCTACCACGGTCGATGGCGTGCCTCCCTCGCAACGCCCGCCGTCGACAATAAGATCGATGCTGTCACCGAGCTGCTTGCGCACATCGTCGGCTGTCATCGGCTGCGGCCCTCCCGAAACGTTGGCGCTGGTACCCGTGATCGGCGCGTTCAGGAGCTGCACGAGCTGTCTCGGTATCGGGTGGTCCGGCACCCGCACGCCGACGGTGTCACCGACGATCGCTTTCGAGTGGAACGTCGCGGCCTTGGGCATGACGATCGTCAGCCCGCCCGGCCAGAACTGGCCGATCAGCCGTCGTGCGACCGGCGGCACGTCCGCCGCGATCTGCGCCAGGTCGCGCGGCGACGCAATTAATAGAGGCATCGATTGCTCCGGCGGGCGCTGCTTCACCGCGAAGAGCTTCTCCACGGCTTCGTCGTTCGTCGCCAGCGCGGCCAGGCCGTACACCGTGTCGGTCGGGTAGGCGACAAGGCCGCCGGCGCGCAAGACCTCCACCGCGCGGGTGATCGCATTCGATTCGCTGGCAGACAAAGTGCTCACTGGTGTATGCTGCATAACACGACGCGTCCTTGACCGCAACGCGGCGCGGCCGCTAGTGTGAGGCAGATCCCTCCCGGAGCGCCATGGCCCGTACTCCCCGCCCCAAGCAGAAGGCCTCAGGCGGAAGCCACCGCGTATCGAGCAGCGGCGACCTCGAAGTCGGGACGTATCTGGAGATCGCGCGCGAGCGGGAAGGGGAGCGCCCCGGCCGCGAGCCCGAGGTCGTCCATCCCGAGACCGTCGTGGTCTTCGACTTCGGGTCGCAGTACAGCATGCTCATCGCGCGGCGCGTGCGTGAGTGCAACGTCTACTGCGAGCTGCTCCCACATGATGCGCCGCGCGAAGAGATCGAGCGGCTCCGTCCGCGTGCGTTCATCCTCTCCGGCGGCCCGTCGAGCGTGTACGACGAAGGCGCGCCGCAAGCGCCGTCCTATGTCTTCGAGAGCGGGCTGCCCGTGCTTGGCATCTGCTACGGGATGCAGCTCCTCGCGCACCAGCTCGGCGGCAAGGTGACGCCCTCCGGCGAACGCGAGTACGGGCACGCCGTCGTCCATCGCTCCGATCGCAACGACGGCGAGTCGCCGATCTTCGCAGGGCTGCCCGCGAGCATGCCCGTCTGGATGAGCCACGGCGACCGCATCACGCAGCTCCCGCCGGGCTTCGAGTCGCTCGCGTACTCCGACAACTCGCCGATCGCGGTGATGGGCAACGGCGACGGCCTCATCGGCCTGCAGTTCCACCCCGAGGTCGTCCACACGCAGTACGGCAAACAGCTCCTCGAGAACTTCCTCTACCGCGTCGCCGGCTGCCGCGGCGACTGGACGTCAGGCAACTTCATCAACGAGAGCGTCGAACGCATCCGGCGCGAAGTGAAGAGCGATCGCGTGCTCTGCGCGCTCTCCGGGGGCGTCGACTCCGCCGTCGCCGCTGCGCTCGTGCACCGCGCCGTCGGCGATCAGCTTACCTGCGTCTTCGTCGATAACGGCCTGCTGCGGCTCGAAGAAGCGGAGCGCGTCGTCGCGACGTTCCAGAAGCACATGCAGATCCCGCTCGTCCACGTCGACGCCGTCGATCGCTTCCTCGATGCGCTCGCGGGCGTGATCGATCCCGAGGAGAAACGCCGGCGCATCGGCGAGACGTTCATTCGCGTCTTCGAGCAAACCGTAGGGGCGCATCGTGATGCGCCCTCTGCTGCGCCTCTTGACGCGGCCTTGAGTGGCGATTTCCAAGTGATCTGCCAGGGTACGACGTACCCCGACGTCATCGAGAGCGCCCCGCGGAGCGGGGAGACGAAGACCGCGGCGAAGATCAAGACGCACCACAACGTGGGCGGGCTGCCGTCCGACATGACGTTCCGCCTGATCGAGCCGCTACGCTACTTGTTCAAGGACGAGGTGCGCAACGTCGGCATCGCGCTCGGGCTGCCCGAGGAGATGGTCTACCGGCAGCCGTTCCCCGGCCCCGGCCTCGCCATCCGCATCATCGGCGACGTCACGCGCGAGAAGCTCGATATGCTTCGCGCCGCCGACTGGGTGGTCATGGACGAGATCAAGGCCGCGAACCTCTATCGCGAGCTGTGGCAGTCGTTCGCCGTGCTGACCGACAGCCGGTCGGTGGGCGTCATGGGCGACTTCCGCACGTACGGCCACGTCGTCGCCGTGCGCGCCGTCACGGCCGAGGACGCGATGACGGCCGATTGGGCGCGCCTCCCGTACGAGGTCCTCGCGCGCATCGCCAATCGCATCGTGAACGAAGTCCCCGGCGTGAATCGCGTGGTGTACGACATCACCTCCAAGCCGCCTGGCACGATCGAGTGGGAGTAAGGTGTTATCCAATGGCGACACGCGAAAGCAATTCTTCTTTTCAATGCTATCTGGCGTCCTTGTGGTTCGCGGGACTTCCATGGAAACGTAAGCTACTTGGTGGCCGCGTTTGTGTGCTGGATGGAGTTATCGCAGCTTGTCGAAATGCTTTCGTGTCTGCGGTTGCGATCGCACAACTCGATCGAGATTTAGCAACACTTGCAGTAGAGTCTGGTGGAATCCCTAGCGATCAAGTAGCTAGTGTTGCTGAGGAGGCAGTGAGAAACTTACTAGAGCGTGCAGGTGGAAGCCCAACAAGCTTCAACGATCTCTTCCCCGAGGATTTCGATCCTCGCGCAAAGGGTGACATACCTTTTAGCGAGGCCTATCCAGTTGCTCAACTGAAGGTGGTAGGAGGCCTTGCGTTTGGTTTAGTCCAGCCTGATTTGGCAGAGAGGCTCCTGAGAACAGAACATGACATGATCATTGGCAAGGCAAAGCGGGAGGGCAGGGAAGTGCCAACAGAGTTGCGCACGTTTCACGACTGGCAAGGGTATTACCTGAAGACCGCGCGCCAGTGGCAGAGCGAACGTGGCGTTTAAGGCCTCTGAAGCCGATCATTGGTGTTGCCCGCCGTGCTGTCGTAATCCTCGTGAAGTTCACGGTCGTTCTTGAGCCCGCGTCGTCTACGACATCACCTCCAAACCCCCCGGCACGATCGAGTGGGAGTGAGGAGCCGTCGTGGTCGGACTCTGTCCGCTAGACGGAACATCAACCTCGCTTCAGTTGTTGGGAAGGCACCAGGAGCCTTCGTCCCGTTCTAGACCTTCTTGGGTGGCGGTCCATTCATTCGGAAAGTCCACATTGGTGCCTGCGGCAGAGATCGAGTGCAAGAATAGGGGCAAAATGGTCGACTCACTTGGACTCATAGCAGGCGGCAGAAATGAGCCAAAACGGAAGTGAGTATTGTTCCAGATGCCCCCCGTGACCAGTTGATCGCTCTTCTGGATGGCCTGATCTACCTGGGGATTAGCGTCGAGGGCCACTTCGATGTGGACGGTATCTCCCGGCAACAGTCCCTCATTGGCACGTACGATGAATTGGGTCACCTTGCACGCTGGACCCACGGTCGGAATTAGGCCAACCGTAAATCCTTCACTGACTGATCCAGTTGAGGTAGTCGGGCCCGCGGCAACTCCGATTCCCTGTCCTCCTACCACCACTTCAGCACGGAACGACGCAGCCGTCGCAGGGCCGCCATTATGAATGTCTACCTCCAACCACCAGAGGCCAGACGTGTCTTCCCTAACCAGTTGTACGGAGGGAGCGAGTTCGGCACGAGTAGCGTGGATCCTAGCTTGCTGTTCTTGATCGCTGAATCGATAGAGCAGAACGGCAACAGCGACCGTAGCAATGAGAGAAGCGCCAGTCAGTATGGTCCCCCAACCCGCCCATCCCGGTCGCGCCAAAAGGCGAAGACAAGCAAGCATGGCAACAATGGTACCGCTTTGTTCGTGTCTGGATCGTTTGAGACCAACAAGACCGTGGTCATCCAACCGACCCGCGCCACTCCTTCGCGCTCCCGTCGCGGGCGCGTATGCTTCAGCACATAAGCGCGAAAGACGGTCGAGCGAGAATAATTCGTACGCCGTCACTCTGACCTAGCCCGGCCAGGTATAATCCGACGCGATGACCACCTTCGGCTACACGGTAGAGGCGCCCACGCCGTGTCATTCAGAGCGCAGCGAAGAATCTGGCCCTCGCGAAACAACGCACCGATGCCTCATCCTGAGCCTGTCGAAGGACGCTCGTTTAGGCCATGTTATGATGCATTTGCCATGAAATTCACAGTCGTGCTGGAGCCCGAAGCCGACGGCGGCTACTCCGTCATCTGCCCCGCCATCCCGGGCTGCGCCTCCCAGGGGGAGTCTCGCGACCTAGCACTCGCGAACATTAAGGAGGCGATCTTGCTATGTCTGGAAGTGCGCGCTGAAGACGGCATGCCTCTGCCAACGGAATCTCCCGAGCTCATCGCTCAACAGGTCAAGGACTGTCTGAACGACCGCAAAGAAGAAGGTCTCCCACTCACGATCGAAACCAGCGAGGTAGACGTAGAGGCTGAGGTTGCAGTGTAATGCCCCGCCTGCCGCGCGTCTTAGGGCGGCAGGCGATTGCTGCCTTCGAGCGGGCAGGCTTTCAGAGAAGGCGTCAGCGCGGCAGCCATATCGTTCTCGCTAGGCTGGGACACCCGGAAACGCTGTCCGTGCCCGATCACCGGCAACTCGGCGTGGGTCTATTACGTGACCTGATCCGCAAGTCCGGCCTCACGATCGAAGAATTCATCGCACTGCTTCGCTGACCCGGATGCCGTACGAGTCCTGAGTGCGTCGAAGCGCGCATCCGCTAATCCGTCCTCTATCCGTTGACAGCAGCTCCTTCGCGCTCTTGGCGCCAGGTATAATCCGGCGTCATGACCACCTTCGGCTACACGGTGGAGGCGCCCACGCCGTGGCCCGAGCTGCTGGAGCTCGCGCGAGAGCTCGACCAGCACTCCAACTTCGACTCCTTCTGGATCGCCGACTCCCTCGTACCCAACGGCCCGCTGGATGACCCCAAGCTCGAGACCTGGACGGCGCTCGCAGCCGTCGCGCAGGCGACGTCGCGCATCCGCCTCGGCGTGCACGTCACCGCCAACGCCTACCGCCATCCCGCCGTGCTCGCCAAGATCGTCACGACGATAGACCACATCTCGGGCGGGCGTGTCACGCTCGGTATCGGCGCGGGCTGGCCGGGCGAGAATCGCCGCTTCGGCATCGACTTCTGGCAGCGGCGCGAGCGCGTGGAGCGGCTCGACGAGTCGCTGCAGGTGATCAAGCTGCTCTGGACGCAGCCGCACCCAACGTTCGAGGGCAGATACTACCGCCTCGATGGGCCGCCCTTCACGCCGACGAACGTCCAGCAGCCGCACCCGCCGATCCTCATCGGCGGCGGCAGCGAGGCCATGCTGCGCGTCATGGCGAAACACGCCGACATGGTTAGCCCGATGCTCCCGATCGCCGAGGCGAGACCGAAGATCGAGGCCTTCGCGCGTGAGTTCGGCCGCGATCCGAGCTCGCTCAAGTGGGAGGGCGGCGGCCCGCTCTTCCTGCACGACGATCCGCTCGTGATCGAGCGCGTGGTGCGCTTTGCCGTGAAGCAGTACAGCCAGACGGAGGATCAGGTCCGCGCCGGCCTGTTCGGCTCAGTCGATGACGTCCGCCAGGCTGTCGGGCAGCAGGTCGATGAAGGCGTGGACGAAATCAATCTCTTCCAGCTTCCGCGAGCGCACATCCAGAGCCTCCTCCGCTTCTCAGAGGAAGTCATTCCGCAGTTCCGCTAATGCCGCCAACCTCTCCCACCATCCACTGCGCCACCAGCTCCGGCTGACCCCAAGACGGAACCACGTTCCGCTGGGGGGTGTATAACCGTGTAGAGCCGGCAGAGCCATCCGTGCGGAGGAGACTGGCACTGGATGCAGCGGTCATCTTGCGGGCGCAGCAGGGCGACCCGGACGCCTTCGCCGAACTTGTGCGCATGCATGAGGAGACGGCGTTCCGGGTGGCGTACCTGATCGTGCGCGACGAGGCTGAGGCTCGCGATGTCGCGCAGGACGCATTCGTACGTGCGTACCAGGGACTGCAACGATTCGACGCGCGCAAGCCGCTTCAGCCGTGGTTGATGCGCATCGTCACCAATCAGGCGCTCAACAGCGTACGCGCGAGACGAAGGCGAACGTCGATGAATGAGCGCTACGAGCGAACGGTGGAGACACGAACGACGGCCGCGCCGGCGGAAGACGAGATCGAGGCGGCAGAGCAGGCCCGCCGGGTATGGCAGGCCGTCGGCGAGCTCAACGCGGAGGATCAGACGTTGCTCTACCTACGCTACTTCCTGCACGGGTCGGAGCGCGAAACGGCCCAGGCAATCGGCCGCCCAGCCGGCACGGTGAAGTCGCGGTTACATCGCGCGCTGCGCCGCCTACGCAGTGTCATCGAGAGCCAGTACCCGGACCTGCTGCCCGATGTTGCCATCAGCGAAGGAGCGCAGACCGACGCATGAACCAGGACGTCGATCGCGAGCTGGTGCAGGTTGAGGCGCTGTTGACGCGCGCAGCGGCGAACTTCGCGTATCCCGCCACGCCACCGCTGGCCGCAGCAGTGCGAGCACGCTTAGTCGAGCGACCTTCGCGTGGCGATGGACGGCCAAGCGCGCGGAGCGGCCCCTGGCTGCGTCCGGCTGGCGCGGCAGGGGCGTTCATCGTCGCGGCCACCGTCGCGCTGGTCGCAGCGCTATCGATACCGCAGTCGCGCTCGGCCCTGGCGGACTTCTTCCGCCTGAGCCACGTGAGGATTGAGCACGAGGTAGCTGGCTCGCCGACCCCTCCTGTTCTCGAGCCTGGGAACTTTGCGAGGCCAAGCAGCATAGCTGCATTGCAGAACGTGGCGGACTTTCCGCTGCTCCTTCCGACGCAAGACGGCGAACGGATCGCGCCCGACGCCGTGTACGCGCAGGGCGAGTCGTCCAACCTCCCAACCGCCATTTTCGTCTACAAGGACTACGATCTCTATGAGACGCGACTGGGCTACTTCGGAAAAGCTGCTGTCGATCCAAATCTCATCCACAGCATCTCGTTCGGCGGTCAGCCGGCGTACTGGATCGACCAGGGCGGGCACATGGCGGAGTTCCTCGACGAGCAAGGACATGTCGTCGCGCAGTCGCAACGTTCCGTCGATCGAGCCACGTTGCTCTGGGAGCGCGCCGGCGTCACGTACCGCCTGGAGACGAGCCTTTCGCAAGAGGAGGCGATCCAAGTGGCGGAAGCGTTGCGCTGAGGAGGCATGAAATGAACCTGTTTCGAAGTCGCGCCAGGCGAGGAACCGTGCTTGCATTGGTCGCTCTGGGCGTGTTGCTCGTGCTTGGCGGGTCGCATGCGCACGCCGGCGGTGGTTGTCATCAGCCGGTAGCCAGCGGCTCCGAACCAGTCGTCCACTTGGTGGGCGCCTGCTTCACGCCTACGATCGTGCACGTCAAGGAGGGAACAACGGTGACCTGGACTACTGATCCTTCTGGCGTTCCGCATACCGTCACCGGAGCGAATGCTTCATGGGGTAGTTCCGGCGACGTGCTGCCAGGAACATCCTTTTCGCAGCCGTTCGCCGCGGAGGGAGTCTACCCGTACTACTGCATGCTGCACCCCGGGATGGTAGGAGCTGTGGTCGTCGGCGATGAGCTGGCCCCGGAGAGCGTCTCGGTCGGTGGAGCGCAGCGGAACCAACCTGTGGAGGCAGGGGTGATACGCGACCGCGGTTCGAATGCACACGTCTGGTTGTTCGTCGTGCTTGCAGTAGTAGTCGGAGTCGGAGCGGGGGCGGGCGGCTTCGTGCTGGGAACACGTCGGGCTCGCGGCTAATTTGCGGAGGGCGTGGCCGCTGCGGTCGGCGGAGCAGCGCGGAGGAACAAAGATGTTCAGCAGATTTGGAGTCGGCGTGGCGATAGCGCTAGTGTTTTTCGTCGCGGTTGCTTGCGGCAAGACCTCCTCTGGCGGGCCAGCCGGAACGACAACATCCAGGCCGGTACCCTCGCCCGTGGCGTTCGCGCAAGAGCCGCAGGGCATCACGCTGGCTGACCCCGCGTTCGAAGCGCTGCCGGGCGCGCGCGCCGACTTCGGACGGCTGGGCGGCTCGGTATACCAGATCGAGGTGCCGGACAACTGGAACGGCCGGCTCGTGCTGTACATGCACGGCTACGGGGAACTCAGGCCCGAAGCGGGTGTCAGCGCGCCCGGTATCCGCTCGTACCTGATCGCCCACGGCTACGCGTGGGGCGCGTCGAGCTTTAGCAGCACTTCATCGATCCCCGGCCGTTCTGCCGACGAAACGGCCGCGCTCTGGGACTTCTTTGTGCAGAAGTACGGCCGCCCGCAGTACACGTATGTCACCGGCCAATCGATGGGCGGCGCTGCGAGTCACATCGCGGCCGAGCGTTACGCGGACCGCTTCGACGGCGCGATCGCACTCTGCGGCAGCGCCGGGCAGGCCGAGGGCGCGATGCAGCAAGCTGACTTCTTTGCGGCGGCCGCCTACGTCGCCGGCGTCACGCAGGCGGAATTCGACGCCACGACCGATCTTGGCAAGCTTATCCACGACCGAATCCTACCCGACCTGAAAGACCCAGCCGCGCACGAGCGCTGGGAGAACATCATGATCGACCTGACCGGTGGCCCACGCGCGTTCGACCGCGAAGGCTTCCACTTCGAGGAGGAGACGAACTGGAGACGGTCGCAGATAGTCGTAACGTCCCACCTCGCGCCGAACGCCGACACGACGTACCGCCTTGGCCCGCTTAGCACGGTTTCGAGCGACGACTTCAATCGCGCGGTCATTCGCTTTCCGGTTAACGAGGAGCTGTTCCACGCCTTCACCGGCGGGGAGGAAACGAGGGGCAACCTGGAGATGCCGCTCCTATCGCTCCACACGACAGGCGATGGCCAGGTGCCGATCGTGCAGGCTCAGATCCTACAGCGACGCGTCGACGCGGCAGGAAAGAGCGACCTGCTCGTCCAGCGCGTCATGCGCGACCCGGGCCACTGCGGCTTCAACAACGGCGAGTGGGAGGCGAACCTCGCGGCGCTCGTCGCCTGGGTCGAAGACGGCAAGAAGCCTGAGGGCGAGAACGTGCTCGTCGATGACCTCCGGACGCTCACCGGCAAGTTCGAGCTCACGCCACGACAGGGATCGGACGAGGCCGACGCGGTCCCGGGCGCCGCGGGCCGCGCCGTGTTTCGTGGCAGCCTTACGCTGGACGGCGCGCCCTTCGATTCCAACTTCCTCGGTGCCGTCGTGCGGAGGGACGGCCTGGTCACGCCCTGTCAGTTCACGCTGCCACCCGTCGACAACGGCGGGTACGAGATCACCGTGCTCGCCGATGCCGAGGCGAGCGGCTGTGGCGCGCCAGGCGCGGAAGTCCTCCTCTGGACGTTTGCCCAAGACCAGATCCTGTTCAGCCTCGAGCCCGTCGCTTGGCCGGGCGACGGAGGCCCCGCGACCTTCAACGCAACCTTCTCGGCGTTAACGCCCGACGGCGCTAGGCTACCTGTAGCCGAGTTCTTTGGCGACGTCTCCAATCGAGACGGCGAGCGCCTGCCGCCCGGCACCCGCGTCGAAGCCTACGTCGGCGACGTTCTCTGCGGCGTCGCGTCGACGCGGTATACCGGCAGCTTCTCGGGGTACATACTGGACGTCGTCGGGCCCGACTCGGTGGCCGGCTGCGACCGTGGGGCGACCGTGACCTTCCGCATAAACGGACAGCCCGCGGCGGAGACTGTCGTTAACGACACCGAGCGAGAAGATCGCCGGCAACCCTTCGATCTCACGCTTCCGTGAGAGCCGGGCGGCTACGGCTCACGTGCCCAGCGGTACCAGAGCGCCGGCGTACCGCCACTTTCACCTTCCACTGTCGCGATCTCTGGAGGCGCCGGCTGCGGCGGCGTGTACGTGTAGATCGCGTGCGCATCTCCTTGGCGGCGGTACACGCTGAGGTCGTTTTGGTCAATGTCTGCCTCGGATGCAGTCCCGATCTTCTGGAACTGTGTCTCGTCGATCAAGTTAGCCTGATCGAGACTGACCAGCCGGTACCGCTTGCTTTCGAACGTCAGGAACGTATTCGGGACGACGCTCGACCCGGATACGCCTCCAGCGTCGGGTGCTGTGCTTGGGATGGCTGTCCTTTGGCTGCCCGTTCCTCCGCTGCCTCCACACGCCGTCGCCAGCAGCAGAAGCCAGCCGGTAATGGCCACAATCGATATCTGCGTAGTCCGTCTCATCGGTCGCCAACCTCCTCCGAACTCCGTTACCAGGATTGACGACGGTGGAAAGCGAAAAGTTCCGCAACGGTGCGAAGGCGGCTACCGATACGTCTCACCGCAGCCTCTTCCTGCTCCGCCCCTCTCGCCTCCCAGCTCCTGGCCTCCATCCCGCGCGCTACACTGAAACCGGCATGCTCGCCGCCATCCGAGACGCCCTCTCCCGATACCAGCCCCGGCGCATCGAGCGCGATGACCTGCCGCGCGCGGCCGTCCTCATCCCGATCTACGAGCCGGACGGCGCGCCACACGTGCTGCTCACCGTCCGCACGGAGCTCGTCGAGCACCACAAGGGCCAGATCTCCTTCCCCGGCGGTGCCCACGACCTCGAGGACGCGGACCTCGTCGCGACGGCGCTGCGCGAGACCGAAGAGGAGATCGGCCTGCAGCGCGACCACGTCGAGGTCATCGGCCAGCTCGACGACATCGTCACGATCAGCAACTTCCTCGTCTCGACCTACGTCGGGCGCGTGACGGCGCCTGCGCCGTACCCATTCGCGCCGAGCGCGCACGAGGTCGCGGAGCTGCTCGCCGTGCCGCTCGCGCACCTGCACGACCCGCTCACGCTGCTGCGCGAGCCGTCGCCCTGGCGCGACCCAGACGGGCGCAGCCGCCTGGTGCCGCCGCCGGCCTATCGATACGAGGAGCACATCATCTGGGGCGCGACGGGCCGCCTGCTCCAGCGCTTCCTGGAGGTGACGCGAGAGGGGTAGGATGAGCACGATGCGGGTGGCGATGCTTGGCGGATTGGCAGCGATGGCGCTGGCGCTTGTCGCGTGCGGCGGCGGCGGCAGCAGCGGCAGCGTGAAGTACGCGGCAACCGTTGTGCCGATCAAGCACCTCGATTTATCAAGCACCGACCTGTCTGTAGTGACGGTTCTCGACCCGCCATTTGCTGATCAATACCCAACCGTGGTTGCTACGGTGAACGGACAAACCCTAAGTGGCAGCCAGCTTGCCTCGGAAGAAATGGAGCTCGAGCTCAACCGGCGTTCCCTAACTCCGGAAATGCTTGCCACGTTTCCCGAGCTAGGCACGAGGCCGCCGGCAGATCCCCTGGACTGGGTGATCAGTGATGCCGTGCAGCAACAAGCGGTTGAGCGGCTCGGCCTGCTCCCGACGCGTGATGAAGCGATCGCGTTCGCTCGACAGCGACAGTCTGAGACCGAGGCGGCGCTTGCGCAAATGACACCAGGCGATCGGGCTCGAACGATGGATAGGCTGCGCGCAGAAGGCTTTCCGTCATCCGACTGGGGTTCCGACGACCGCGCTATTCAGTTCTATCGCCAGGACGTGGGAACAAGCCGTTTGCGCAGTTTCTGTGCGAGGAACGAATCGCCGAATCTCCCAACAGAGGACTTGAGCGCCTCGATTGGTCCTTCGACGTGCTCTCGCTTCCTCGCGAACGAGCGCAAGCACGCCGACGTTGTTTATTACGTGCGTTGGGCAGACTAAGTCTGCCCCTCTCCCTCCGGGAGAGGGGTTTGGGGGTGAGGGCGACTACGTCCGCAGCAGGCGCGAGCGGCCGGGCCAGGTGACGCGCAGGCCCGCCCACGACATCGCGATGAAGCCCAGCACAAAGAGCGGCCACAGGAATGCCGATGGCCTCGTGTGCGCGACGGCGCTGACGCCGTCCGGCACCCGCTGCAACGCATCGAACATGAAAGTGAAGAGCACAACCGCGCCGCCCGCGCCCGCGACAGCGGCGTTCGTCCACGTCAGCCGCCAGGAGACGCCCCGGTCCGCGCCGCGCACTGCCGCCGCGCCGCCGACGCACATCATCGCGGCGATGAGCGCCGGCGCGAGGACCGGGCCCCACCACGGGACGGGCATGAGGAACAGGATGTCCCAATCGAACGGCGAGCGCGGCCAGCCGCTGAACAGCGCCAGCCAGAAGTAGTACGCGATGTCCCAGAGTCCGAAAGCGAAGACGAAGAACCCGAGCCGGTCCTGCAGCTTCCGGCCCGCGATCCAGCCGAGGGTCAGTAGCATGACGATCGTCGCCGCCTCGCGGCCGATCTCGATGCCGGCGAGCTTGTCGAGCTGCGCTGGCACGTCGCGGACGACGTCGTGGATGCCGCGGGCTTCTCGCAGATAGGTGACGACGGCGCCCTCGACGTACGCCATCGCGATGGCATACATGGCGACAATCGGCAGCTTCCGCGTCCCCTCCACGACGAAAGTATAGCGGCCGCTTGCGGCGGAGGCGCTCAGGCGCAATGATCCCTCTGACAGTCCAGGCGAGGTCAGACTTCAGTCTGACGGCGACAGGCTGAAGCCTGTCCCACGAAGGAAGATCATGCCGAGCAGCCACGTCACCGCGGTACTCCTGCTCTCGTGCCCCGATCAGCCGGGGCTCGTCGCGGCGGTATCCGACTTCCTGTACCGGAACAACGGCAACATCATCCATGCCGACCAGCACACCGACCAGGAGGAAGGCATCTTCCTGCAGCGCGTCGAGTGGGAGCTGGCGCGCTTCGCGATCGCCCGGGGCGAGATCGAATCGGCGTTCCGGCCGATCGCGGAGCGCTTCGGCATGACGTGGCGCCTGCACTTCTCCGACGCCGTCCCGCGCGTCGCGATCTTGGTGTCGAAGTTGCCGCACTGCCTGTACGACCTGATCGCGCGCTGGCGGATGGGAGAGTTCCAAGCCGACGTGCCGTTCATCGTCAGCAACCACGATACCCTCCGGCCAATTGCGGAGGAGTTCGGTGTTGCGTTCCAGGAGATCGGCATCACGCCCGAGACGAAGGCGGCCAGCGAACAGCAGCTGCTGGCCGCGCTCGAACAGGAGCGCATCGATCTCATCGTACTTGCGCGCTACATGCAGCTGCTAGGCGAGGAGGTCGTCGGGCGCTATCCCGACCGCATCATCAACATCCACCACTCGTTCCTGCCGGCGTTCGCCGGCGCGCGCCCTTACCACCACGCGCACGAGCGGGGCGTGAAGATCATCGGCGCCACAGCGCACTACGTCACGCCGGAGCTAGACCAAGGGCCGATCATCGAGCAAGACGTGGCGCGCGTGAGCCACCGAGATTCGGTGGAAGACCTGGTGCGCAAGGGGAGAGACCTGGAAAGGACTGTGCTGGCCCGAGCGGTAGATCTCCACCTACGCAGGCGCATTCTGGTTTATGGCAACAAAACCGTGATATTTGATTGACTTGGGGGCTGGCGGCCGGCGATCTCCCGTTGCTAGACTGGGACAGGCGAGTGTAGCAGTCGTTGCTTTCCCTTCGGGGTTCTTGCCACCAGGTACCCCCGCAACGGGCTGTTACCTCGCCTTCTTCTTTAAGCTCTGGGGACCCGGTCAACGTCCTGCTGATCGGGTCCCGTCTGGCGACGTCGCCCGCTGAGGATACGTCGCGGCGCTCCGATGCGCATCGGTGATCCTGCCCATGCATCGAGTTGACTACAGGAGGCCCGTGCGGCGGGCTGCGAGCGCGGCGGCGGTGCGATTCGGCACGGCGAGCTTCTTCAAGATGTGGCTGACGTGGTGATCGACGGTGCGCAGGCTGACCTTCAGCCGCTGCGCCACCTGGCGATTCGTCAGCCCCTCAACCAGCAGTTCCAACACTTGCGATTCCCTCTGCGACAGCTCTTGCGCGACTTCTCGAGAGCGGCGGATGCTGGTTGACTGTCGATCATGCGGTGCAGCCGGTTGTGGCGGAATGGCGCGGCGCGACAAGTCGATCGTGGCGATAGAAAGCGCGATGACCTCGCCGTCCCGCTCGATCGGTATCAGCTGGCTGACGAAGTAGTCTGTCGTGCCGTGCGGCCCGGCCGACGGGATCTCGTATGACACCGGGCGTTTGGTGCGGATCGCGAGATCGATATAGCCGCGCAGACGTTCGTGGTGGTTCGGAGGGACGTAGGAGAACACCGTGTCGCCGGTGACTTCCTCGCGTGTGATGCCGGCGACCGTTCGGTTCGTGTACAAGATCTTGCCGGTCACATCGAGCAGGAGCACGATGTCTGGTGCTACATCGGTGGGAAATTCGACCCGCGGCTCGGGGATCTCGTCGAAGACGCCGAGGTAGTAGGCCAGCCCGCCGGCCTCATCCCGCACCGGCGCGACGAACGCGGTAGCCCAAAAGCGATCGCCGTTCTGACGACGGCCGGCCAACTCTCCCTGCCAGGTCTCTCCTCTGGAGATCACCGCCCACATCAAATACTCTTCGTCTCCACCCGCGCTGAGATCGAAGACCCTCATGAGTGGGATATCGCATGCGTCGTAGCCGGTCAGTTCGCAGAACCGAGGGTTCGCATATTGGAGGACGCCATCGCTCCGCGTCATGATCACGGCAAGCGGACTCTGCTCGAGGGCAAGCGAGAGCGCTCGCAGCGCCTCCGGGCCCGGAGCGCGACTCCCTCGTTCGCCGTCTACTCGTGACGACATCAGCCGCCAGCCTTCTCTATGCGGGGTCTCTGCTTCGCAGACTTCGAGTAACATGGAGACCGAAGGTGTGTCAAGATGTTGCTGCCCGTTCAGGGAGCATCTGGCTGGTAAAGGGGGGTTGAATGATGAAGGCAGCCGTCTACTACGAGACCGGCTCGCCGAGCGTGTTCCGCTACGAAGATCGGCCCGATCCGCAGTGCGCGCCGGACGGCGTCGTGCTCGATGTCCAGGCTATCAGCATCGAGGGGGGAGATACGCTGAATCGGGCCGGCGGGCTCATGGCGAGCACGCCGCATATCGTCGGCTATCAGTGCGCCGGCGTCATCCGGGAAGCCGGAGCACAAGTCACCGACCGGTCGCCCGGCCAGCGCGTCGTCGCGGCGATGCCGTTCGGCTCGCACGCCGAGCGCGTCGCCGTGCCGGCGAATGCGACCTGGGTCATCCCGGACGGCCTCGACGTGCAGGTCGCCGCATGCGTGCCGATCGCTTTCGGCACGGCGGACGACTGCCTGTTCGAGTTCGGCCATCTGCAGGCGGGCGAGACGGTGCTCATCCAGGCTGGCGCGGGCGGGGTGGGCCTCGCCGCGATCCAGCTCGCGAAGCGCGCCGGCGCGACGGTGCTCGCGACGGCCTCGAGCGACGATAAGCTGGCGCGCCTACGAGAGTTCGGTCTGGACCACGGGATCAACTACCGCACGAGCAACTTCGTCGAGGAGACGCGCAAGCTCACGAACGGCCGCGGCGCCAACCTTGTTGTCGATTCCGTCGGCGGCACGACGCTACAGGGCAGTGTCGAGGCTGCCTGCTACCGCGGTCGGATCATCACGGTCGGGCAGGCGGGCCGCGAAGGTATCGTGCCAGATGTGCGGGCGCTGTCGGCCGGGAACAAGTCGCTGACCGGTGTGTTCTTGGGCGCGGAGCTCGCCGTGAACCCGACGCGCGGCCGCGCGAACATCGCCCGCCTGCTCGATGACGTTGCGAAGGGCGAGCTGCGCGTTGTCATCGATCGTACGTATCCACTGTCGGATGCCGCCGGCGCGCACGAGTACATCGAGAGCCGCCAGGCGTTCGGCCGCGTGGTGCTGATCCCGTAGCCATGGCAGACCGGTATCCACTTCTCACCGAAGATCCGGCGCACACCGAGATCCCGCCGTATCGCGCCGACCCGTATGAAGTTGCGCCAGGCGTGCTCATGCTGGCGAACTTCTCGAATACCTTCGCCGTCATTACGAGCGACGGGCTCCTCCTCATCGACCCCGGCACGGCCCCATTCGCGGCGCACATCCACCAGGGGGTGCGCGCCTGGAGCGACGCGCCGCTCCACACGGCCGTATATACACACGGGCATGCCGATCACGCCTTCGGGTTGCGGCCCTGGCTCGAGTCGGGCGAGCGGCCGCAGATCGTCGCGCAGGAGAACTGCGTCGCGCGATTCCAGCGCTACCAGCTCACGCACGGCCTGAACGCGCGCATCAATCAGCGCCAGTTCGGCCTGCCGCAGCCGACGTTTCCGGACCAATTCGACTGGCCGACGATTACCGTGCGGGATGCGCTGGTCCAGCGCATCGGCGACACGGAAGTGCGCTATCGAGCGGCGAAGGGCGAGACAGACGATGCGCTCTACACGTTCTTGCCGGACCGACGGGTGCTCTTTACGGGCGACTTGGTGATCTGGGCTGCGCCGAACTGCGGGAATCCGCAGAAAGTGCAGCGCTATCCCGTGGAGTGGGCCGATGCGCTCGAGCAGATGGCGGCGCTTGGCGCCGAGTGGCTCTTCCCGGGTCACGGCCTCGCCGTGCATGGGGAGAACGCAATCCGCGTGATGCTCACGGAGACCGCCGTTTGGCTGCGGTCGATCATCGACCAGGTGCTTGAGCGCATGAATGCGGGACAGAGCCCGGAAGAGATCTTTCATGCTGTCGAGCCTGAAGCAGAGCTATCGAAGCGGCCATTCCTGCGCGCGACGTACGATCACCCGAAGTTCATCGTGCGCAACCTGCTGCGGCTCTGGGGCGGCTGGTGGGACGGCAACGCGGCCGATCTGATGCCAGCGCCCTGGGCGAGCCAGGGGCGCGAGATCGCGGCGCTCGCAGGCGGCGTCGATGCGCTGGTCGCGCGCGGATGCGTGCTGCTGGAGCAAGGCGATCTGCCGATGGCGTGCCATGTCGCCGAGTGGGCGACGCGCGGGAGTCCGGAGCACATGGGCGCGCAAGAGCTCAAGCGCGACGCTTATACCGCCCGCGCCGAAATGGCGCGCGAGGTGATGTCGCGCGGCATCTACCGCGACGCCATGAACGAAGCGATCGTCGCGCTGGGCGGCGAGCCGGAGATCCGGCCGCGCCTCTCGATGGACTAGGCGCTCGCCGCCTCGAGCGCCCGCGCGTCTTCCGCTGTCAGCTCGAGCTCGGCGGCCGGTAACAGCTCAGCGAGCTGCTGCGGCGTATTCGCGCCGACAATCGGCGAGGTGATCGCCGGTCTCGTGAGGAGCCAGGCGAGCGCGACGGCCGCGACGCTCGTTTGGTGCGCGGCAGCGACGGCATCAAGGGCATCCAGCACGCGAAAGCCACGCTCGTTCATGTACTGCTGCGCGGCGCGGCGTCGAGGCGTCTCCGGCAGCTCCTGGGCCGGGCGGTACTTGCCGGTTAGGAAGCCGCCGGCGAGCGGGCTGTACGGGATCACGCCCAGCCGCTTGCGGGCGCAGTACGCCGCCAGCTCACCCTCGTATTCGTCGCGGTGCACCAGATTGTAGTGCGGCTGGAGCGAGACGAAGCGAGGTAGCTTCGCACCAGCAGCGTGCTGCGCTTCGGCTAGCCGCGGCACCCAGTAGTTCGACGCGCCGATGTAACGCACCTTGCCCGCCGCGATCAGCTCCTCGAACGCGCGCAGCGTCTCCTCGATCGGCGTGTCCTCGTCCGGCCAGTGACACTGGTAGAGGTCGATCGTCTCGGTCTGCATGCGACGCAGGCTGTCTTCGCAGGCGCGCATGAGGTGCGCGCGACTCAGCCCTTCGCCGTCCGGCCCGTCCCACATGCGTCCGCGCGCCTTCGTCGCGACGACAACGCGGTCGCGGTTGCCGCGCTGCTTCATCCAGCGGCCGATGAGCTCTTCCGCCTCGCCGCCGCGATGCTCAGGCACCCAGTTGCTGTAGATGTCGGCGCTGTCCAGAAAGTTGCCGCCGTCGTCGACGAACGCGTCGAGTGTGGCGAAGGAGTCGCGCTCGTCCGCGGTCCAGCCGAACTGCATCGTGCCGAGGCAGAGCGGGGAGACCTGGAGGTCGGTCGTTCCTAGCTGTCGCAGCTTCATGCCGGTTGCAGCTCGATGGGAAGCGCAGCGAGACGGCGGTTGACGATGTTCGGCGCGTACTGGGGCGCCTCGGTGAGGAGGCGCATGCCGGCGAAGCGCTGCGCGAGGGTAGCGAAGAAGACCTCGCCCTCCAAGCGCGCGAGCGGCGCGCCGAGGCAGAAGTGGATGCCGTGGCCGAATGCGAGGTGCCGGCTGTCGCCGCGGCAGATGTCCAGCCGGTCCGGATCTTGGAACTGCGCCGGATCGCGGTTCGCCGAGGCGAGGAGGAGCAGCATCTGCTCGCCCTTGCCGATCGTCCGCCCGTTGACATCGATCGCATCCTTCGCAGTGCGGAAGGCGAACTGCACGGGCGCGTCGTAGCGCAGGAACTCTTCGACGGCGCTGCGAGCGAGCGACGGTTCGGCCTGTAGCCGCGCCAGCTCGGCGGGATGACGCAGCAAGGCCAGGGTGCCGTTGCCGATGAGGCTGACCGTCGTTTCGTGGCCGGCCGCGAGGAGCAGGATGCACGTCGAGATGAGCTCCGCTTCGGTGAGGGCGTCGCCGGCCTCTTCGACCTCGATTAAGGCACTGAGCAGGTCGTTCCCGGGACGCTTGCGTCGCTCGCCGATCAGATTACGCACGTATTGCGCGAAGTCGTTGCCCGCATTTCGCCGAGCCTTGATCGCTTCCGGCGACGGGTTCGGCTGGGGGTCCATCGCCTGCGACAAGAGCCGCGACCAGCCGGCAAACGTCGCGTGGTCCTCCGGCGGCACGCCGAGCATCCCGCAGATCGCGCGGACGGGCAGGGGATAGGCGATCTCCTCGATCATTTCGACGACCCGTCGCTCGGCAGCCGCAGCGAGCAGCTCATCGACGATGCGCTGAATGCGCGGCCGCTCCAGCTCGATTGCCTTAGGTGTGAACGCTCTGCTCACGAGGCCGCGGAGCCGGGTGTGGTCCGGCGGATCGAGGATGAGAAACGGCGGCGTTTGCGCGAGCGCCTCATCGGGATCGAACAGCCCCTGTTCGCGCGCCTGCCGGTACGCGGGCGACGCGCTCATGTCGCTGCTCGCGCGCGGGTCTTTCAAGACCGAGACGCAGTCGGCATAGCGGCTGACAAGCCAGCCGCCCCACGGCGCGTGGTGCACCGGGTCTTCGGCGCGCAGGCGGGCGTACGCGGGATAGGGGTCGGCGCGGAATGCAGGGTCGAGCGGGTTGAAGAGCAGCCCGTCGCCGCCCGCCATCTACGAGTTGCCGGTCTGGTTGCGGAACATCGCGCCGGCGATGCGTCGCACCAGAAAACGCGGGGCCATGCGCGAGCTGGCGCTGCTCATCGCGTTCACGAGGCCGGGCGTGACGATCGCGCGGCCGGCGCGCAGGCCGGCTAACGCCGCCTCGACCACCGAGTCGACGCTCTCCCAGGCGAACGAGGGCATGAAGCTCTCGCTGATGCCGGCGACTTGCTGAAACTCGGTCTTCACCGGCCCCGGGCAGAGGCAGGTCACGGTCACGCCGTGGGCCGCCACCTCCTCGTGCACCCCCTCCGAGAAATGCAGGACGTAGGCCTTGGTCGCTGCGTACGTCGCGTTGTAGGGGATGGGCTGGAACGCGGCGGCCGACGCGACGTTGATGATGCCGCCGCGCTTTCGCTCAATCATCGATTGCAGGGCGGTGTGCGTGAGGCGAACGAGCGCGCGCACGTTGAGGTCGAGCTCCTCCAGCTCGCGTTCGAGCGGCAGCTTAGCGAACTCCCCGAAGGTGCCGAAGCCGGCGTTGTTCACCAGCAGCTCGATGTCGCCGCGGCGCACGCGGTCCTGAACGCGCGACACGTCCTCGTCGTTGGTCAGGTCGGCCTCTATGACCTCGCAGACCGCGCCGTGGGCTTGCAAGAGCTCCTCGGCGATGCCGTCGAGCCGGTCGCGGCGGCGCGCGACGATCACCAGATCGTGGCCGCGACGGGCTAGCTGCTCCGCAAACCCCTCACCGATGCCTGCGGACGCGCCGGTGATGAGTGCGCGCGGTCGGTCGTTGTTCGTCGCCATCGTGTCCTCCTTGACGGCAGTGATGCGGTAGGGTGCCTAGTGTAACGCTGTCTGGGAACCGTGGCTACGGCAGGTTCTGCGCCGCCCAATCGTAGCGGTTGGGGCTGACCTGCAGCAGGTACGCCGGATCGAGGTACCAGTAGGCGCACGTCCATGCGAAATCCTCGAGAGCGTTGATCGCGCTGTGGCTCCAGGGCCACGATAGGCCATCGACTACTGCGGCGAAGCTCAGCCCTTCAGCCGTGTCGTACCAGGTGTGCAGGTCATAGTTGGAGGGGCTGAGCGGCGCGCCACCGTTGATCGTCCAGTGCTGATGAGCGTGGCAGAGCTCGTGCTCCGCCTTGATCTGCGACTCGCCGTCCTGGACGACGGCTTCGTGCGTGGGCGCCCAGTAAAAGTTGTACCAGTGGCACTCGCCGTCCGACGCGCAGCTGCCGTGCACGACGGTCGCGCCGTCGGGAATGGCCAGCGTCGTGCCACCGCGCACCGGAGCCGGCTGAGGTGGCAGTACCTCGCCCAGCACCTCGGACACCGGCGCTGGCGTTGGCGTGGCCTCGTCTTGTGACGACGATGGCGCGTTCGGTTCGGCGACAGTCGCCGTCGCGGTAGCGGAAGGCGTGGATGGGACCGTAGCGGTCGACGTCGGCTGGAGCGTCGGGGCCGGCGCAAACGTGCGTTCGGCGGCGTGCGACGCCATGCAGCCGGCGAGGAGCGCGCCGGTGGACATGACGAGCAGAACGAGCTTGCGCACGCGTAGCCTCAAGCGATGACGGGGTATTGGTAGGGCGGTGGCCGCTCGTACCGGGCGGGGGTGGTACGACCGCGTCCGCCCGAGGCGGACTGGACATCGCTGTCATATTCACCAACGCCGCGCCACGGCCCTCATTACGCCACGAAGCGGTTGTCCAGCGAGAGGCGCCTTGCGTACAATGAGACGGCCCCCGGTTTTGTCGGGGGCGTATCCATACGAGGGGGTTTCCGTGAGCGAGCGCATCCTACGGCTGGCGATCCCCAACGGCAACCTGCAGCAGGCCACCGTCGACCTGTTCTGCAAGGCGGGATACAACATGACCGTCCAGCCGCGCTCCTACTACCCAGTGGTCGACGACCGCGATATCCAGTGCATGCTCGTGCGCCCGCAGGAGCAGCCGCGTTACGTCCAGGACGGCCTGATCGACGCCGGCTTCAGCGGCCTTGACCTGATCCGTGAGGCAGGTGCCGATGTCATTGAGGTACTCGACACGGCCAGCTCCAAGGTCTCCGCCTTTTACACCCGCTGGGTGCTGGTCGTCCCAGAGGCTTCACCGTTCCGGGACGTAAAGGACCTCGAGGGCAAGCGCATCGCAACCGAGCTGGTCAACGTGACGCGCGCCTTCCTTGAAGAGCGGGGCGTCCAGGCGCTTGTCGAGTACTCTTACGGCGCCACGGAGGTGAAGCCGCCCCTGCTCGCGGACGCAATCGTTGACGCGACCATCACCGGCAC
>CAYQLM010000028.1:0-31599 GCA_964418365.1 uncultured Dehalococcoidia bacterium | reverse complement strand
GCACCACCGGCAGCTTCACCGCGAAGCCGGCGAAGATCAGGAAGAAGATGAGCGGTAGCGGCAGCACCGTGCCGCTCAAGTGCGCGCCCTGCAACGCTTGCATGTCGAACGTCGATGGGTTGGCCGAGAACGCGAGTGCGAGAAAGCCTACGAGCATGAGCGCGCTCCCGCTGATCGTGAACAGCAGGAACTTCATGGCGGAGTATTCTTTGCGGCCCGAACCCCAGATCGAGATCAGGAAGTACATCGGCAGCAGCTCGACCTCCCAAAACAGGAAGAAGAGGATCAGGTCCTGCGCGGTAAAGACACCCAGCACGCCGGTCTCGAGCGCCAGGATCCAGGCGAAATACTCTTTCGGCCGCAGCTCGATGCTCCACGAGATGAGCGTCGCGACGATGAACAAGAACGTCGTCAGGATCACCATCGTGAGGCTGAGGCCGTCGAGGCCGAGGAAGTAGTGGACGTCGAAGCCGGCGTTCTCGGCCCGCAGCCAGCGATAGCGCTGCGCGAACTGCAGACCTTCGGCGTTGCGGTCGAACGTCGCGAAGATAATCAGCGACACGATGAGGACGGCGGCCGTAACGGCCAGCGCCATCCACTTCGCCTGGCGTTCCTGCTCGCGCGGCAGCGACGCGATCACCAGCGCGCCGACGACCGGAAAGAAGACAAGGAACGTTAGCATCGCGGCCTCATAGCGGGTGGAGCAGAAACGCCAGGCCGCCCGCGAGCACCACGCCGAGCAGCGCGAGCGCGGCATAGACCTGCACCTGGCCGGTCTGGAGCTGCCGTAAGCCATAGGATGTGAGCTTCGCGCCGACGGCGACGCCGTTCGCAGCGGCGTCGACCACGTTCGCGTCAAACCAGGCGAGGCCGGCCGTCACGCCGCGGTACAGGACGTTCTTGACCAGCACGTCCTCGTACAGGTCATCGAGGAAGTACTTGCGTTCGAGCAGCACCCGGACGGGCCGCAGTGCAGCACCCACGCGCTCCGCCGAGAGCACCTTCGCGCCGTAGAACAGCCAGGCGCTGCCGATCCCCGACAGCGCAACGGCCGACGAACCGAGCGCGATGCCCCAGCTAAAGTGCTCCTTGCGCACAGACTCCGGATCGGGCAGCGCGCCGGTGAGCAGATGCTCGATGCCGCCACGCGCGTTCGTGAAGCCGATCAACACGGCCGGCACGGCCAGCACGGCGAGCGGCAGCACCATCAGCCAGGGGGATTCGTGCGGGTGGGACGGGTCGCCGCCGTGCGAGGCGTCCTCCGGCGGCTCGCCGCCCTGGTACTCGCCCTCGAACGTGAGGAAGATGGCGCGGAACATGTAGAACGCGGTGAGGAAGACGACCGCGAGCGCGAGCCAGAACAGCACCGGCTGGTCCTGCCACGCCGCGCCTAGGATCTCGTCCTTGCTCCAGAAGCCGGCGAGCGGAAAGACGCCCGCCAGGCTGAGCGAGCCGATGAGGAACGTCGCGAAGGTCCAGGGCATGACGCGACGCAGGCCACCCATCTTGCGCATGTCGAACGTGTTCGTCGCGTGGCTCACGCTGCCTGAGGCGAGGAAGAGCAGCGCCTTGAAGTACGCGTGCGTGAGCAGATGGAAGATCGCCGCGACGTAGCCGCCGCAGCCGATCGCGAGCATCATGTAGCCGAGCTGGCTGATCGTCGAATAGGCCAGCACGCGCTTGACGTCCGTCATCACGAGGCCGATGAGCGCCGCCATCAGCGCCGTCGTTCCGCCGACTGCGGCGATCGTCAGGCGCGCGCCGTCGGCAGCCTCGTAGATCGGGAAGAGCCGCGCGACGAGATAGACGCCGGCGGCAACCATCGTCGCGGCGTGAATCAGCGCCGAGACGGGAGTGGGACCTTCCATCGCGTCGGGCAGCCAGACGTGCAGCGGGAACTGCGCCGACTTCCCGGCCGCGCCCGCGAACACGCCCAGCCCGAAGACCGTGAGCACGTTCACGCTGATGGCGCCGGTGACGGCGAGCTGCTGGATCTGCCCGATGTCGAACGTCCCCGTCTTCGTCCACATGAGGATGATCGCGAGGAGCAAGCCGACGTCGCCGAGCCGCGTGACGAGAAACGCCTTCATCGCGGCGTGCGTGGCCGAGGGCTTGTGGAACCAGAAGCCGATCAGCAGGTACGAGCAGAGTCCGACCAGTTCCCAGAAGACGTAGATGAGCAGGATGCTGTCGACGAGGATGAGGCCGAGCATCGATGCCGTGAACAGCGACAGGTACGCGAAGTAGCGGGAGTAACCGCCATCCCCCGCCATGTACTCCTGCGAATAGACCTGCACCAGCAGCGCCACCGACGTCACGACGACGAGCATGATCGCCGTCAGCCCGTCGACGCGGAGGCCGAGGTTCACGATGAGGTCTCGCCCGGCCGGCGCGCTGACCGTGAGCCACTCGTGCGTGCGGAAGGCGAGCGGATGCCCGTCCTTAGCGATGACGCTGTCGAGGACCCAGAGCGAGAGCAGGAACGACAACGCCACGCCCGCGATCGCGGCGTAGCCGCTCCACTTCGGATAGGGGCGCGTCCACAGCGCGATCGCAGCCATCGAGCCGATGGGCAGCAGCAGGATCGACCAGACGACGCCTTCCGGTACCTGCGGCAACATCAGATTTTCCTCAGCAGCTCGGCGGCGACGTGCGTCTTGCTATCGGGTACCCAGAGCTCGCGCGGGGCGCTCATCGGCGCCTCGCTGTCGAGCGGTGGGAGGATACGAGTCGGCAGGCCTTCGTGGTTGAAGAACTCGCGCAGCATCTGCGCGGTATAGCCGCTCTTCACGTCCATGAACTTCGACCACATCCCCCTACCCTGCCTTACCAGCGCAGCAAGTTGATGCGATCGACGTCGATCGTCTCGCGGAAACGATAGATGGCGACGGCCAGCGCGAGCGCGACGGTGGCCTCGGCGGCGGCGACGGTGATCACGAAGATCGCGAACACGTGCCCGTCGAGCGGCCGCGGCGAGTCGACGAAGCGCGAGAAGCCGATCAGCGTGAGATTGACGGCGTTCAGCATCAGCTCGATGCCCATCAGCACCGCGACGGCGTTGCGCTTCGTGAGCGCGACGTACAGGCCGATCGCGAAGAGGATCGCCCCTACGATCAGCACCTGGTCGAGCGTGACTTCGGCGGCGAACAGCGGCTGCACCTACTCCTCCTGCACCAGCACGATCGCACCGATCATCGCGATCACGAGCAGCACCGACGCGATCTCGAACGGCAGCACGAACGGCTTCAGCAGCTCGTTGCCGATTGCGTTCGCGGTGGTATCGAAGGAGCCGTGCGCGACCTCGCGCCACTTGGTCTGCACGATCACGAAGATCAGCCCGGCGGCCAGCAGCGCCGACAGCGCGAGCGCCGGAAGCTGGAGCAAGTTGCCCGCGTTGTTTCTGTCCGCGCGCGGCGTGAGCATCACCGCGAAGATCATGAGCACAGCGATGGCGCCTGCGTAGATGAGCACCTGCACCACACCGACGAAATCGGCGGAGAGCGTGATGAAGAGCCCCGCCATGCCAACGAAGCTCAGAATCAGCAGCAGCACAGCGTGCATGAGGTTGCGCACGACGACGATCATCGCCGCCGAGCCGACCGTCAGCGCCACGAGGCCCCAGAACGCAACGACGACACCGGTATCGTGCAGGGCGCCTCTCCTAGATCGTGGCTGGCTCGCCAGGCAACGGGACGCTGATGTCGTGGACGAGCCGTGCGCGCTTGGGCAGGCGCTCGAACGGCTTGGTCATGACGCTGGTGAAGCCGTAGATCAGCACGCCCGCCAGCGCGAAGTTCACGACCGCGAAGATGGGTAGGACGATGCCGGCGCTGATGTCGTACTCCTGCCACATGAGGACCTCGAAAGCTGAAACCACGATGTTCACCAACGCGAGCGGCAGCAGCGCCTTCCAGGCAAACGCCATGAGCTGGTCGATGCGGAAGCGCGGCAGCGTGCCGCGGAACCAGATCAGGATGAAGTACACGCTGTACAGCTTGGCGATGAACAAGAGGTAGCCGGGGACGATCTTCTCCAGACCAAACGTCCACCAGCCGCCCAGGAACAGCGCTGCGATAATGCCGGAGACAACCATCGAGTTAACGAGCTCAACGGCGTAGAACAGACCGAACTTCATGCCTGAGTACTCGATGTGATAGCCCGCGATGATCTCGGACTCCGCCTCGGCGATGTCGGCCGGCGATCGGTTCAGCTCGGCGGTTGAAGCGAGCAGGAAGATGAGGAACGCGAGCGGTTGGAAGAAGATGAGCCACGACCGGTAGAAGTCCTGAAAGTGAACAATACCGCTGAGCTGCATGGTCCCGGCAAAGACGACAATGCCCAGCAGCGCCAGCACGCTCGGGATCTCGTAGCTGATCAGCATCGCGATGACGCGCATCGCACCGAGCAGCGCGTACTTGTTGTTCGACGCGTAGCCGGCCATGAAGATCATGATCGATGACGTGGAGCCGAGCGCGAGCAAGTAGAGCACGCCGACGTTCAGATCGGCGAGCACCATATGCCTGCCCCACGGGAGCACGGCGAACGCGAGCATCGCGGGGATGAAGATGACGATCGGAGCGAGCGCAAAGACGATGCCGTCGGCGGCCTTTGGCGTGAGCGCTTCCTTCTGGATGAGCTTGATCGCGTCGGCAACGGGCTGAAGGAGGCCGAACGGCCCGACGCGGTTCGGGCCGCGCCGTACCTGGATGCGCCCGATGAGCCTGCGCTCCACCCAGATGTTCACGATCGCCGTCAGGCCAACGAAGAGCAGGATGCCCAGGCAGCCCAGGAGCGCGGTCAGCACGTAGACCAGCCAGCTCGGCGCGCCGGCGTCGTGCAACGCCTGCACCAGGCGCGCGACGCCGTTGCCCAGGTCGCGGAAGTCGTACCAGCGCGCGAGCATGGCCTAGCGGTCGATCTCCCCCACGTTGATATCGATACTGCCAAGCGTGACGATGGCGTCCGGGATGGTCTGCCCGACCATCATCTCACGGAGCGCCGAAAGGTTGATCAGCGATGGCGAGCGGACGTGCCAGCGATACGGTGTTGGGCCGGCGTCGCTTACCAGATAGAAGCCCAGCTCTCCCTTCGGCGACTCGATGCGCGAGTAGATCTCGCCTTCGGGCGGGCGCAGGTTGAGCGGAACCTGCGCTGCAAAGGGCCCGGGCGGTAGCTGCGCCATCGCTTGCTTGATGATGCCCAAACTCTGCCGGACTTCCTCCATCCGCACCAGGAAACGATCGTAGCAGTCACCCTGATGGCCGACAGGGATGTCGAACTGCATGCGATCGTAGACGCAGTACGGATCGGCCTTGCGGATGTCCCATGCGATGCCCGAGCCGCGCAGCATCGGCCCAGTCAGCGACGCGTTGATCGCCATGTCCGGCGGAATGATGCCGACGTTGCGCGCGCGCATGAGCAGGATCTCGTTTTCGAGGAGGAGCTGCTCGTACTCTTCGATGCGGTCGGGCAGCTCGTCGACGAGAGCCTGTAGCTGCGGCATGAACTCGTCGGGCACGTCGAACGCCACGCCGCCGATGCGCATGTAGTTGAGCGTCAGCCGGGCGCCGCAGACCATCTCGAACAGGTCGAGGATCTTCTCGCGCTCGCGGAACATGTAGATGAGCGGTGTTTGCCAGGCGCCGCAGTCGTTCACGAACGTGCCGTTCGCCATCGCGTGGCTGGCGATGCGCTGCAGCTCCGCGAAGATGACGCGCAGGTACTGCGCGCGCTCGGGCACCTCGATGCCGGCGAGCTTCTCGACGGCGATGCAGTACGAAAGGTTGCCCGTCATCGCCGCGAGATAGTCCATGCGATCGGTGAACGGAATGTTCTGCGTCCAGGTGCGCTCTTCGGCCAGCTTCTCCATGCTGCGGTGGAGATAGCCGACCACCATCTCGGCGTCCGTGATGCGCTCGCCGTCCAGCGTGACACGCAAACGGAACACGCCGTGCGTCGACGGGTGTTGCGGGCCGATGTTGACGATGAGAGGCTCGGTCTTAATCGACACGCGCCTCTCCTCCCCACTGGCCCGGCGTTTCCTTCGGGAAGCGCTGCAGCCCCGGGTGCTCGCCGCCGGGCATCGATAGGAAGTCCTTGCGCAGCGGGTGGCCGGGGAAGCCCTCCCAGAGGAACAAGCGCTTGAGCGCCGGGTGGCCGGAGAAACGGATGCCCAGTAGATCGAAGATCTCGCGCTCCTGGAGGTGTGCCCCCATCCACACGGAAACGACGGATGGAACCTCGGGCTGCTCGTGATCGGCACGGAGCTTGAGCGCAAAGGCGTGATTGTGAGAGAGCGACGTGACGTGGTACACGACTTCGAAGTAGTCGTATCGGTCGACGCCGCTGACGCTGTTCAGATAGCGGCCGTCCAGGTCGCGGTCGTCGCGCAGGAAGCGACAGGCGGCGACGAACGTCTCAGGCCGGAGCTCCACCCAGCCATCGGCGACGGCCGCGACGGAGTTGGGTACTGCGGCGCTGAGGCGCTCAGCGAGCCGCGGGCCGGAGATGGTCGTCGTGCCGGCCATCAAAGCCACTCGAGAGCCTTCCTGCGCCAGGCGTAGAGATAGCCGACGAGCAGGATGCCGACAAAGAGCACCGCCTCGACGAACGCGAAGACGCCGAGCTGGCGGAAGGCGACCGCCCACGGGTAGAGAAAGACCGCTTCGACGTCAAAGACGACGAAGAGCAGCGCGAAGACGTAGTAGCGGACGTTGAACTGCCCCCACGCGTCGCCGCCCTCGGTCTCGACGCCGCACTCGTACGTGTCTGTCTTGATGGGATCGGGCCGCTTCGGACGCAGCTTGAACACGCCGAAGGCGACGGAGGCACCGATGGGGATGAGCGGGAACGCCAGGGCAAAGATTAGCAGGAACCCGGCCCGTCCGAACTGCTCCAGCACGGCGCCCTCCGATTGTGAAATTCGTCTCGCTCGGCGCAGAGTATAACACAGGGCCCAGCTTCGCAACACAGAGGGGCGCGCTACATGGAGCGCATGACAATATCAGTCGTATCGCGAGCTGCAGCGCAGCTACAGGCCAGTACCGACGCTTCAACGCGCCCTTCGATAACGTCTCGGCCTTTGGCCAGCTGATCGATCAGGCGTGAGGAATGGTCTCGTGAGGTCAAGTCCGCCCGTTATGTCGCTAGACTGCGGACGAAACGATGCGTATAATTCGAGCCAGTGCGCCCGCCATATCTGCAGCTGCTCTTCGTGCTTGCCGTAGTGGCCGCCATCGCGGCCGCTTGCAGTTCCGGGTCGTCGACGCCTCCCGATCTCTCCTCTGCGCGTGACACGCTGCCCGTATATCCGGGCGCCGCGGTGGTAAGGGAGGGAGTCCGCCCCAACTCTGTGGCCGAAGGAAGCAACAGCGTCTTCGCCTATGATCGCCTCTACGTCATCGGCGGGACGCCGCAGCAGGACGAGATGCTAGACAAGATGACGGAGCTGCTAGCACAGGCGGGCTGGCAGCAAGAGAGCACCACCACTTCTCACAGCAAGGGCATCCGCTACTACTGCTCGCTGGGATATGTCAAGTGCGCGTCGTTGGTCAAAGACGGCGTAAGGGTCGTGGTCTCGGTGCCGCTTCCTCTGAACTTCAATCCCCAGGCAGGAGAAGGGGCGAACTACCACACACACCTGGAGAAGAAGTAGCCCGCGATTTGATCATCTAACGTCAACGTTATAGTATCCCCTTCGGTGCCGCGAACGAGGCGGCACAAGCCCAGCGAACAATAAGGAGCCTATCGTGAACGAGGCCAGCCGCCCGTTACCGCGGCCCACGCCCGATACGCAACGTTACTGGGAGGGCTGCAAACGCCACGAGCTGTGGCTGCCCTTCTGCCTGCGGTGCGAGCAGTTCTTCTTCTACCCGCGCGTGTTCTGTCCGCGCTGCTTCAGCTGGGAGATCGAGTGGCGGCAGGCGAGCGGTCGCGGCACGCTGTACACCTACGCGATCCAGTACCGGCCGCAGGGGCCGGGCTTTCAGCCGCCATACGTGACGGCGATCGTCCAGCTCGAAGAGGGGCCGCGCATGATGACGAACCTGATCGACATCGAGCCCGACCCGGAGAAGATCCGCTGCGACATGCCGGTCGAGATCGTCTTCCAGGACATGAGCGACGAGATCGCGCTGCCGATGGCCCGCCCGGCCGGGAGCGCGACGTGAGTCTGAATAAGAAGGTCGCGCTGGTAGGCGTTGACGAATCGGACCAGATCGGCATCTGCGAAGGTAAGACGGCGCTCATGCTGCACGCCGAGGCCGCGCGCAATGCCCTACGTGACGCGGGCCTCGACATGTCGGACGTCGACGGCCTGTTCACGGCGGGGCCGTCGGTCATGCAGCTCGCCGAGTACCTGGGCATCCAGCCGTCGTACATGGACGGCACGTCCGTCGGAGGCTCGTCGTTCGTCATCGAGGTCGAGCACGCGGCCGCGGCGATCGAGGCGGGGCTATGCAGCGTCGCGCTGATCACGCACGGCGAGATGGGCTACTCGGCCCGGCGCGGCATGGCGTCGCGCGGCGGCGGCCCGGGGCGCTTCTTCGACCCGGAGATGCCGATGGTGCAGTTCGAGATGCCGTATGGCGTCGGCGGGCCGCCCAGCGTGTACTCGATGGCCTGCATGCGCCACATGCACCAGTACGGCACCACGCACGAGCAGCTCGCCGAGATCGCCGTCGCGACGCGCAAGTGGGCGCAGCTCAACCCGAAGGCCTTCATGCGCGACCCGCTGACGATCGACGACGTGCTCAGCTCGCGCTGGATCGCCTACCCGTTCCACCTGCTGGACTGCTGTCTCGTCACCGACGCGGGCGGCGCCTGCGTCGTCGTCGGCGCGGATCGCGCGCGATCTCTGAAGAAGAAGCCGGTGTGGGTGCTCGGCTCGGGCGAAGCGACGACGCACGGCAGCATGCTGAACAACCCCGACCTTACGCAAACGCCGGCGCGCTACTCCGGCAAGCGCGCGTTCGAGATGGCCGGGCTCACGCCCAAGGATATCGACGTCGTCGAGGTGTACGACTCGTTCACGTACACGGCGCTCGTGACGATCGAAGAGCTGGGCTTCTGCAAGAAAGGCGAAGGCGGGCCGTTCCTCTCGAACCAGCGCACGGCGCCCGGCGGCGACTTCCCGCTGAACACGAACGGCGGTGGGCTGTCGTACACGCATCCGGGCATGTACGGCATGTTCCTGATCATCGAGGCCGTGCGGCAGCTCCGCGGCGAGTGCGGCGAACGCCAGGTCCCGAGCGCGAAGACCGCGCTCGTCAACGGCACGGGCGGCTCGCTGTCGTCCACGGGCACGCTCATCCTCGGCGCGGACTAGCCGTCGCCCACGCGGCGTCCACTTGCTATACGCCGCTGAGGAAGGCCGCGCCGCTTCGCAGCGCCCGCTCCGCTTCTTCGACAAGCTGCTCTACGATCGTCGCTGCCGGCAGCACGTCATTAATCGCGCCGGCGGTCTGCCCGGCGAATGGCGCCAGCTCGTGCAGCCTGCCGTTTTGCGTGGCAGCGATGATCTCCTGCTGCAGGCGTTGCTGCTCTCGACGCGCCTCGTCGCGCCGCTCCTGCCACATGTCCAGGAAGGGCGTCCGCAGCGCGCGCGGCACGGTGAAGTACCCGGCCGCGCCGGGCAGCGGCATGATGTCGTTCCAGACATCTGCCTTCACGGCGTCCTCCGATTTCGCAGCCACAATCATCTGCTTATGGCCGTCCGGAATAGGCGACTCCTTGGCTGCAAGAAATCGCGTCCCAATGTTCACGCCCTGCGCGCCGAGCACAAGCGCTGCCGCCAGCCCGCGGCCATCGCTGATGCCGCCGGCGGCGAGCACTGGCAGCGGACGGACTGCGTCCACCACTTGCGGCACGAGCGCCATGGTCGAGACGGTGCCGCCGTATCCGCCCGACTCGCCTCCTTGCGCGATGATGACATCCACGCCTCGCTCCGCCGCGTCAGTAGCCTGCTGTACCGTCGTGATCTGGTGCATGACGAGCGAGCCGGCATCATGCGCTCGCTTCACGTAGTCGTGTGGATGATCGAGGGCCAGCGTGATGACGCGCGGCCGGGCTTCAAGCGTCGCGACGAACGCCTCTTCGTTCATGACCGTAACGACATGGTTAACCGCGAAGGAGCCGGCCGTCAGATCGGCGATGCGGGCGAGCTGGCGGCGCAGGTCATCGAGCGGGCGGTTGAAGCAGCCCAAACTGCCGAGGCCGCCCGCGTTGGTCACGGCAGCTACGAGCTCCGCGGAAGTGAACGGGCCCATCCCGGCCTGGACGATTGGCACCTTGATGTTGAACAGGTCGCAGATAGGGGTTCGTATCACGACAACCTCCTAGATCTTCCCAATCAGCGAGCGCACAACTTCGCGCGTGCGCGTCATCGACGCCGCTGCGTCATCGCCCGCCGGGAAGATGACCGCGGCGTAATCGGTCGCGCCGGCCGAGGCGAGCGCGCGGATCTGGCGCTCCACGTCCTTCTCATCGCCGAGGATCGCGACGTCGCTCGGGCCTTTCGCGTCGCCGCGCGCGAGCACGCGCTGGTAGTTCGGGAGCTGGCCGTACACCTGGAAGATCTGCGACGCGCGTTCTCGGGCGGCGGCGACGTCGTTCGTCACGGCGACCGGCAGCCCGACGGCGATGCGCGGCGCCGCCCGCCCGGCCTCTTGCGCCGCCTTCGTGATGCGGGGGACGATGTGCGTCTCGATCGCTTTGATGCCGGTCATCCAGGTGATCGTGCCATCGGCCTGCTCACCTGCCAGGCGCAGCATGACAGGCGCCAGCGCCGCCAGGAGCAGCGCCGGCTTCTTCGCGCCGGGCACCTGCAGGCCCGCGTTCACGCGAAAGCGCTCGCCGTTGTAGCTGGCGGGCTTGCCCTCCAGGAGCGGGCCGAGCACGCCGAGGAACTCGCGCATCTGCACAGCGGGCTTGTCGTACGACAGCCCCCACATGTTCTCGACAACGATCTGGTGCGAGAGGCCGATGCCCAGAGACAAGCGCCCGTTCGTCGCGGACTGCGCGGTGAGCGCCTCCTGCGCCAGCGCGAACGGATGCCGTCCGTAGATCGGCGTGACGGACGTCCCGAGCTCGATGCGGCTGGTGCGCGCGCCGGCCATCGCGATCAGGACGAGCGGATCGCACGCGAAGATGTGCGACATCCAGCAGGCATCGAAGCCGTCCTGCTCCGCCTGCACGATCTGATCCACCATCTGCGCCGGTGGCTGCGCTGAGTCGAAGAACAAGCCGATTCGCATCTTCCCCTCCGTTGGAACCCTGCTTCCTTCGCCGAGCTTCAATAGGCTACCATACAGAGACGTTTTTCCCATGCTGATCGACCTGCACACGCACACGAAGCCCCTTTCGTGGGACTCCTATCTCGCACCCGACGAGCTCGTTGAGCGCTCGAAGGCGGCGGGGCTGGACGGCATCTGCCTCTCCGAGCACGACTTCTTCTGGAAGCCCGAGGACATCGCTGGGCTGGCGAAGCGGCACAGCTACCTGGTGCTGCCGGCGATCGAGATCAACACGGACGACGGCCATATCCTCGCCTACGGGCTCTCGAAGTACGTCTACGGCATGCATCGCTCGCACGAGCTGGCGAAGCACGTCGACGAAGAGCACGGCGTGATGGTGGCGGCGCACCCGTACCGGCGCCAGATGCCCTGGTACATCGAAAGCGAGCGCGACTACGAGGAAGCGCTCGTGCGGGCGGCGCGCAATCCTGCCTATCGCTACTGCGCCGCGCTCGAGGCGATCAACGGCCGCGGCACCGAGGAGGAGAACAAGTTCTCGCAGCGCCTCTGCCAGACGATGCAGGTGCCGGGCACGGCGGGCTCGGACGCGCACGCCCGTACCGACATCGGCCGCTGCGCGACGGAGTTCGAGCGGCATATCGAAACGATCGAGGACCTGATCGAAGAGCTGCGGGCGGGTCGCTTCCGGCCCATCGATCGCACGCTGGTCTCGGCGAAGTAGCAACCGGAGATTCGGTCTTATAGGCCACCCGTCGGCTGGTCGATAAGTCCAACATGGGGCCGTGGCTTGGGCCAGCAGTCGGGCAGGCGTTTGCTCGCTACTTTGTCGACACGAAGCGCGACAAAATCCTCTCGTCGCTTCCTCCCAACGAGGTCAGATTTATCAACACGGATCCATACGGCGGAATAATCGTTACCGGGGAGAGTGTCATTCTCTTCAAGGCGCGCGGGAATGAAGCGCGAATAGCGCTTCGAGATGTCCGTCAAGCGGAAGTGAACAGGAGCATTTTCCCGGCTGGGGCGCGCTATCTTCGTGTCTCATACACGACACCTACAGCCACGGCGCGATACGGGATCGGGATCGACAGGAAGAACGGCAAGCTAGCTCTCAGGGCCATAAACGACGCTGCGGCTGCAGCTCAAGTGTCCCCGGCTCCGAGCATAAGCTATTCGTTCGGATGGAACGCTGTATTCACCAGTGTCGCGATCTTCTTCGCGATTCTCTTCGTCTCGCTGGTGTTCTTTATCGGCCCGACGTTAGCGACCGGTTTGGCACTGCTCTTTGCGATGGGTATCGGTCTGCTAGCGCTGCTTGCCTGACCAGGTGTCGTTCGAAGTAGCCCACGCTAGTCCTCGAGCTGCTCCGTCTTCGATCCGGCCGCGGTGATCGATATGTGCGTCATGTTCGAGCCGGCGACTGCGCCGTGCCGGTGCTTCTCGCCCGCGGGAACGAGGGCGACGTCGCCGACGGCGAGTGCTTCTTCCCTGTCCTCGGTGGCGACGAAGCCCTTGCCCTCAGTGACGATCAGGACCTGGTCGCAGGAGTGGCTGTGGAACTTGTTGCGCACGCCCGCGGGAAAATGAATGTACGCGACGTTGTACTGGGAGTCCCTGCCGGTGACCGCCGCCTGCGAGGTGGCCGGGCCGGTAAAGAGAGAGCTGTTCACCGTAACCTCTCGTTCCGGAACCTCGGCCAGGTGAATGACCTTCATGCGTGTAAGGTATCGCACCGTGGCCGCCGGCCGCCGCCGGGCCTCCGTTGACAGCCTGCTCGCGCCGTAGTATCCTCACGTTCGCCTAGCCCAACTCTTACGCAAACGTCAGGATTCCGCCTGCGAGGAGGTGCGTATGACCCAGCAAGAAGTGAAGTCCGTCATCACCGACGAGATGCGCGCGGCGATCGGCAAGGAGAGTGAGCCGTCGACGCTCGAGGTCGACAAGACGGGCTGCCGCATGTTCGCGCGCGCCGTCGGCCATACCGATCGCATCTACTACGACGAGGACTACGCGAAGAGCAAAGGCTATCGCAGCATCGTCGCGCCGCCGGGCTTTCTCGGCACGCGCGTCTTCCAGCCCGCCGCCGCCGGCCGCGGAGGCCCGCCCGGCATCGGCTTCAGCATCCCGTACAAGCGCGTGCTGAACGGCGGCACGGAGACGGAGTACCTGAGCGACGTCTGCGCGGGCGATGTCCTCACGGCGCGCAACAAGGTCACCGGCTTCAACGAGCGCACCGGCAGTATGGGGCCGATGCTGATCACGAACCGAGAGACGACGTACACGAATCAGCACGGCGAAGTCGTCGCGATCGAGCGCGGCACGGTCATTCAGTACTAGGGGAGCACTCGCAGCTGCAGACCTGTAGGTCTGCGGCAGAGAAGCAGGGCTGAAGCCCTGCAGCTACAGAGAGGAGACCGAACATGGCAACGCAGGTCTACTTCGACGACGTTAAGGAAGGCGAAGAGATCCCGCAGCTCAAGAAGAACTGCTCGACGCAGCAGCTCGTGCTGTGGGCGGCGGGCTCAGGCGACTTCTACCAGATCCACTACGACAAGGACTTCGCGCAGTCGACCGGGCTGAAGGGCCTGATCGTCCACGGCGCGCTGAAGCACGCGTTCCTCGGCCAGCTCGTGCACGACTGGGCGGGCGATGCGGGTCGGATCAAGAAGTTCGGCTGTCAGTATCGCGGCATGGACGAACCGAACCAGGACATCACCTGTCGCGGCGTCGTGACGAAGAAGTACCAGGAAGGCAACAACAACTTCGTTGAGCTGGACATCTGGACGGAGAACCCCAAGGGCCAGAAGACGACGCCCGGGATCGCCATCGTCACGCTTCCTTCTCGCAGCTAGTCATGCCCGGAGCGCTCGAAGGCAAGGTGGCCGTCATCACGGGCTCCGGCCGGGGGATCGGCCGGGGCATGGCGCTGCTGTTCGCGCAGGAGGGCACCAAGGTCGTTGTTGTCGACCCCGGCGTGAACGTCGACGGGTCGGGCAACGACAAGGGGCCTGCCGACCAGGTCGTCGACGAGATCAAGTTGGCGGGCGGCGAGGCGGCGCCCTGCTACGAGTCGGTCACGACGGTCGCGGGCGGCGAGAAGATCGTCCAGACCGCGCTCGACGCCTTCGGCCGCCTCGACATACTCGTGAACAACGCGGGCATCCTGCGCGACCGCATGATCTTCAACATGAGCGAAGAAGAATGGGACGCCGTTATCGCGGTCCACCTCAGGGGCCATTTCTGCTGCACCAAGCCGGCATCGATTGTGTTCCGGCAGCAGCGCTACGGACGGATCATCAACTTCACGTCGGTCTCGGGGCTGATCGGCATCGCGGGGCAGGCGAACTACGGCGCGGCGAAGTCAGGCGTCGCCGGCTTCACGCGAGTCGTCGCGCGCGATCTGGGGCGCTACGGCGTGACGTGTAACGCGATCTCACCCGGCGCAGCCACGCGCATGACCGCGACCGTAGCCGACGCCGCGCGAGAGCGCAGCGCGCAGGCCGGCGTACAGCGGCCTCCGCCGCAGGCCGCGAGCGCATCGCGCCCAGACGGGCGGCCGTCCGGCCGCGACCCGGAGCTGATCGCGCCGATGGCGGCGTACCTCGCCAGCGACGATGCGTGGAACATCAACGGCTACATCTTCGGCGTGGCGGGCGGCAGCGTCTCCGTACTGCACCACCCGAACGCATTCCGCACGCTCTGGAAGCCGGGCATGTGGACCGTCGACGAGCTGATCGAGCAGGTGCCGGCGCAGCTCATGCAGGGCATCGCAAACCCGGCGCCGCCGCCTCCCGATCTGGAGATCCCGGGGCGAATGACGGCTGAGCAGGTGCCGCTGTGATCCGGGGCGTCCACGCCGTCCTCCACACGACCGATGCCAACGCGGCGCGGGATTTCCTGCGCGATAAGGTTGGCTTGCCGTTCCACAGCGAGGGTGAAGGTTGGCTGGTCTTTGATATTGCGGAGGGCGCTGTCGGCTGCCATCCGTCAAGCAGCTCCCACCATGAAGTGACGTTTTACTGCGACGACATCGACGAAACGATCTCGGACCTACAAGGCCGGGGCGTGTCTTGCTCACCCATCATCGAAGAGACATGGGGCCGCGTCACGACGTTCGAGCTGCCCGGCGGCGGACCGGTCCGCCTCTACCAGCCGACGTATCGCAGGGAATGAGATGGCAGACCGACTGAAGGGACGCACAGCGATTGTCACCGGCGCCGGACGCGGCATCGGCCGCGCGGTTGCGATGCTGCTCGCCGCCGAGGGCGCGAGCGTCGTCGTAAACGACTTTGGCGTCGCGGTCGACGGCTCGCAGCCGAGCGAGGGGCCGGCAAAGGACGTCGCGGACGAGATCAAGGCCGCGGGCGGCAACGCCGTCCCGAACTTCGACACCGTCGCGACGGTTGACGGCGGCGAGCGCCTGATCAAGCAGGCGCTGGACGCGTTCGGCCGGCTCGACATTTTGGTGAACGTCGCCGGCATCCTGCGCGACCGCATGATCTTCAACATGAGCGAAGAAGAGTGGGACGCGGTCATCGCCGTGCACCTCAAGGGCCACTTCTGCACGACGAAGCCCGCCTCAGTCATCTTCCGCCAGCAGCGCTACGGCCGGATCATCAACTTCTCGTCGGGATCAGGGCTCACCGGCATCCCCGGGCAGGCGAACTACGGAGCGGCCAAGGCGGGCATCGCCGGATTCACGCGCGTCGTCGCGCGCGATCTGGGCCGCTATGGCGTCACCTGCAACGCGATCTCGCCCGGCGCCGCCACGCGCATGACGGCAACGGTGCCCGAGCAGTCGCGGGAGCTGCGCGCTCGGGCGGGCATCCAGGGCGTGGGCGGGCCTGCGCCGCGGCAGTCCTTGCTGGCGTCCATGCGGGAGCCGGAGTACGTCGCTCCCATGGTGGCGTTCCTGTGCACCGACGAGGCGTGGAACATCAACGGGAAGATCTTCGCGGTGTCGGGCGGCACGGTGTCGCTCCTGCAGGAAGAGGTGCCGCTGCGCACGATGGCGAAGCAGGGCGCCTGGACGGTACAGGAGCTACGCGAGCTGGTGCCAACGAGGCTGATGTTCGGGCTGCAGAACCCGGCGCCGCCGCCGCGCGATCTCGAGATACCGGGCCGCGCCCCGCAGGCCGCCGCTACCTAAGGACATCGCCTGCTTCTGTTGACCAGGCGCGCGGACGGGCGTACTCTATCTTCGCCGCTAGATGCGAGAACTGGGGAAGCATTCCACGAGGAGGAGAACCATGGTAGCCCAATTGCCTACAGAACAGCTCAAGAGCACCATCCAAGGCTCCATCATACGGCCCGGGGACCCGGGCTACGACGAGAGCCGCCAGATCTGGAACGCCATGATCGACCGCCGGCCGGGCGTCATTGTGCGCTGCGCGAACGCGAACGATGTCGCCGTGACGGTTGGCTTCGCACGCGAGCAGGGGCTGCTTGTGGCGATTCGCGGAGGCGGTCACAACATCGCCGGCAACGCCATCTGCGATGACGGCATCGTGATCGACTTGTCCGCCATGAAGCGCGTCGAAATCGACGCGAAAGCAAAGCGCGCTCGCGTGGAGCCGGGCTGCACGCTGGGCGACTTCGACGCCGCTGCGCAAGAACACGCTCTCGCGACACCGCTCGGCATCAACTCGACGACGGGTGTCGCGGGTCTCACACTCGGAGGCGGATTCGGCTGGCTGAGCCGCAAGTACGGCATGACGGTCGATAACCTGATCTCGGTGGATGTTGTGACCGCCGACGGCAAGCAGCTCCACGCCAGCAAGGAGGAGAACGCTGACCTCTTCTGGGCGATCAGGGGCGGCGGCGGAAACTTCGGCGTGGTCACCAGCTTCGAGTACCAGCTCCACGCCGTCGGGCCGGAGGTGCTCAGCGGGCTGATCGTCTTTCCCTTCGACCAGGCGAAGTCCGTGCTCACGCAATTCGCCCAGTTCACCCGGCAGATGCCGGATGACCTCAACGTCTGGATGGTCACGCGCAAGGCACCTCCCCTTCCCTTCCTTTCTGCGGACGTCCACGGCAAAGAGGTGGTCGTCCTCGCCATCTGCTACGCCGGCGATCCGAAGGATGGCGAGAAGCTCATCGAGCCTCTGCGCGGCTTCGGCAAGCCGTACGGCGAGCACATTGGTGTGCAGCCCTACACGGCCTGGCAGCAGGCATTCGACCCGCTCCTTACGCCCGGCGCGCGCAACTACTGGAAGTCACACAACTTCACGCAACTGAGCGACGGGGCGATCGACACGATCATCGAGTACGCCGCCAAGCTTCCGTCGCCACAGTGCGAGATCTTCATCGGTACCATTGGTGGACAGACAACCCGTGTGCCGGCGGACGCGATGGCCTACTCCAGCAGGGACGCCAACTACGTTTTGAACGTACACGGGCGCTGGGAGACTGCCGCCGAAGATGAACGCTGCATCGCTTGGGCGCGCGAGTTCTTCGCGAAGTCCAAACCGTTCGCGAGCAGTGGCGCCTATGTCAACTTCATGACGGAAGAAGAGACGGATAGGATAGCTTCAGCGTATGGCCCGTCGTATCAGCGGCTCGTCGAGCTGAAGACGAAGTACGACCCGACCAACCTGTTCCGCATGAACCAGAACATCAAGCCGAGGGCGTAGCGCTCTCGTACCAGGTGTACGCCCTGTTGGCAACGAAAATAGGGACAGGCTCATGACGTGGCGGGGAGCAGAAAGGAGCAACGCATAATGGTAACGACGCAGCTTGATACCACAGCGGTGGAAGCACTTCATACCAGCCTCCGAGGTCCCCTTGTCACGCCGAGCGACCCGTCGTATGACGAGACACGCCAGGTCCACAACGGCATGATCGACAAGCATCCGCAACTCATCGCCCGCTGCCTGGACGCGGCTGACATTGCAAAAGCGGTCAATTTCGCGCGGCAGAAGAACCTCGAGGTCGCGGTGCGGGGCGGCGGACACAACGTCGCCGGCAACGCCGTCTGTGAAGGCGGCTTGATGATCGACCTCTCGCTGATGAAGGCCGTCGACGTGGACGCGAAGGCGCGCACCGCCCGCGCCCAGGCCGGCGTTACGTGGGGAGAGTTCAATCACGAGACGCAGCTCCACGGCCTGGCGACAACGGGCGGTACCGTCTCCACGACGGGCATCGCAGGCCTCACGCTGGGCGGTGGCATCGGCTGGCTGATAGGGAAGTACGGACTCGCGGTGGACAACCTGCTCTCAGCCGAGATCGTCACGGCGAACGGAGAGGTCTTGCGCGCGAGCGCGAATGAGAATGCCGACCTGTTCTGGGGACTGCGCGGCGGCGGCGGTAACTTCGGCGTCGTGGCGTCGTTTGAGTTTCAGCTTCATCCCGTCGGCCCGGTCGTGAGCGGCTTGGTCGCGCACCCCATCGACCAGGCCCGGGAGGTGCTGCGCTTCTTCCGAGAGTTCACCGCTTCGCTGCCGGATGAGCTCACCGCGGATGCGCTGCTTGCTTATGCCCCCGATGGCTCCGGCACGCCCATCGCCGCTATCTTGGTTTGCCACTGTGGCCCAGTCTCAGAGGGCGAGGCAGCGGTACGCCCCGTCAAGGCATTCGGCTCGCCGCTCATCGATGCGATCGGACCCACACCATACGAAGACACGAACAAGATGATGGACGCCGGTTGGCCCAAGGGCGCGCTGAGCTACTGGAAGGGCAACTTTCTGAAGGAGCTGAGCGACGCGGCGATCGACACGATGATCGACCGGTTCAGCACCTGCCCATCCACCATGAGCGGGATGCTCCTGGAGCACTTCCACGGCGCTGTCACGCGCGTCAGCGAGGCGGAGACCGCGTTCCCGCACCGGCAGGTCGGCTACAACTTCCTCGCCGCCTCACAGTGGATCGACCCGCAGCAGTCCCAGCAGAACGTCGCTTGGGCCCGAGACACATATGCGGCGATGCAGCCCTACCTGGGCAGCGGCCGATACGTGAACTATCTCGACGCGGACGAGGGCGAGGACCCCGCCGCGTCCGCCTACGGCCCGAACTACGAACGCCTGCGCTCACTCAAGAAGCAGTACGATCCCGACAATTTCTTCCACATGAACCAGAACATCAAGCCGAGGGCGTAGCCGAGGTTTCTTGGGCGGCGATATCGAAGGCCCCGCCTAGGCGGGGCCTTCGGCGTTCGCCACTTTGGCCAGCCACTCCTGCCGGTATTCCATCAGGACGAAGGTGTTGCCGCCGCGCGCGGCACGCCCGTATTCCGCGAAACCGGCCCTGGCAAAGCAGCGGCGCGCGCGCTCGTTCCAGTCCAGCGTCTTCAGATAGATGCGGCGAAAGCCCTGCCGCCCGAGCAGGTGCTCGAGGACGAGGCCAATCGCCTCACCGCCGTAGCCGCGACCCCAGCAGGTCTGCTCGCCGATGGTGATGCCGAGTTCCGCTTCGCCGTGCAGCGAATCGATGTTGTAGTACATGATGTTGCCGACGTGCCGCCCGTCCTCGTCCTCGATCGCGAGACTGTGCCGGTACGGGTTGGGGTAGAGGAGCTCCTCTCGATAGAGCGCAAGATACTGCTGGTATGTAAGCGACAGCGGCCGCGCCGCGTCGAAGCGGCTCAGCTCCGGCGTGCTGCGCCAGCGGAAGTCCGTCGGCGCGTCGCCGAGGCGTTTCTCGCGCAGCACGACGCGTGCGCCTCGCGCCACCTCGCCGTAGACCAGGGTTGTCATCGAGATCCCCTCTCGCGGATCAAACGCAGCGCCTTGCTGAGAATATCGCGCTCGTTCGGGTAGCGCAGCAGCCGGAGCGCTTCTTCGACGGGTGCCCAGCGAACGACGTCGAACTCGCCGTCGTGGGCCTCCAGGCCCCCGCCGACGGGCCTCATCAGATAATGCTCGACCCGCTTGTCGTAACGCGTACCATCGGGGCCGCTGAACTCATACTGGATGTCGCCTATTGACGCTTCGATCTGCACCGAGAGGCCGGTTTCCTCTTCCACTTCTCGGAGCGCTGTGCTCTGCAGCGTCTCGCCGTCGGCGGGCGACCCCTTGGGCAACGCCCAGAGGCCGACGCGCGGTCGCCCGCAGATCACCACCTCGATGCCGGCGTCGCCGTGCCTGTAGACGACGCCACCGGCGGAGACGACGTGCTTGCTGCGAGCGGCCGTCACCATGACTTATCGCTGGATGTTGAACGCGAGCGGATCTTCGGCAAGGTCGACCTCATCGAGCGCAGCCAGCACGGCTTCGCGCACGCGCTCGTCGCCCTCCGCGAGCAGGGCCTGCAGCGCTTCCTTCGCCACGGCCCCGCCGATCTGGCCGAGCGCGGCGATCGCCGCTTCCTGTGCCTCCGGATCGTCATCGTGCACCAGTGCGGCGACATACGGCACGGCCTCGGGATCCGCGATGGAGCCGATCGCCGTCACGGCCTCGTATCGCATCTCCGGGTCTTCACTCCCCAGCTCCGCGTAGAGGGCATCGAGCCACGCCGGATCGCAGCTGCGCCCCATCGCGTGGACGGCGCTGATCCGCAGGCGGCGATCGTGACTCTCGTGAGCGTCCTGAATGAGATCGCGCACCCAGTCCTCGCTGCGCGGGCCGAGCGCTTCGAGCGCGCGCGCTCTGACCTCGGCCACCTCGGTGGGATCGGTGATCGTGCGGCGCAGCGCCACCTCGATCCGCTCCGCATCGGCGGGTCGCAGGTCGCCGTGCTCTGCGTGGAGCACGAAACGCCCGAGGGCGAGCGCCGCCTCGGCTCGAACGCGCGCGTCTGGATCGCCGTCGAGCAGCCGGATCAGCGGATCGATCAGATCGCGTCCTTCGTGTTCGCACAGCCCTTCGACGGCGGCGCGCCGCACGTCCGCGTTCGCGTCGTCCAGCGCGATCAAAAACACGCTATCGAAATTGAGATCGACGTTGTCCTCGGCGAGCTCGCCGAGCTCCTGGATCAGCTTCCCGCGCGCGCGGTCATCGAGATCGCCCCAGACCTGGGCAAACAACGAGGCCTCTTCAGCGTTCAGGCTGGAGAGGCCTGCCAGTTTGGCTGCGGCCAGCGGTGTTCCCGAGCCAGCCAGTTCCTTGATCAGCGTTTGAAAGCTCACGGCTGCTAGAAAAGTGTAGGCTCCGCTAGACAGGCCTGTCAACAACGTCGGGCTCAGCATCCGTGCCGGGCGGCGGCGCTCGCTGCTGCCCTCCCCTGCCGATCTTGGGCTCCGTGCCGGCGAGGATGCGCTCGATGTTTTCGCGGTGCAGCACTAATACCAGGACGGCCGCGCAGATCGCGTAGACGGCATAAGCCCAGGAGTGGAAACCCGTCGCCGCAAGGACGACGAACACGATCGCAAGCACCGGCGCCATGCCAACCGACATCACGGAGACCATGCGCGTAACCGCGACGAGGCCGATGCCGAAGGGCACCAGCGCTGCGGCAGGGATGGGACTCATCGCCAGCGCTGCGCCGAACGATGTTGCGACGCCTCTGCCACCCTGGAAGCCGGCGAAGACCGGCCAGTCGTGGCCGACAGCGGCCGCCAGGCCTGCGGCCGCCTGCACAAATGGCTCGTCCGAGACGAGGCGCGCGATGAGCACGGGCACGACGCCTTTCGCGAGGTCACCGATGAGCGCGACGGCGCCCCACTTCGCGCCGATCGTGCGCACGACATTCGTGAAGCCGGTGCGGCCGCTGCCGAACTCGCGGATGTCGATGCCGCGCGCCACGCGCCCGACGAGGAGGCCCGTTGGAATCGAGCCGATGAGATACCCGATCGACGCGCAGACGAGAGATGTCGAGAGCACTACCGCTCTCGCCTGCTGCGGAAGACGAGCCGCAGCGAGGTGCCTTCGAAACCGAACGTGTGGCGGAGCACATTCTCGAGATAGCGGCGGTAGCTGAAGTGCACGAGCGAAGCCTCGTTCACGAAAAAGACGAACGTTGGCGGCGCGATCTCAGCCTGCGTCACGTACAGAAACTTCGGTTGCTGGTTCTTCACGGGCGGCGGTGGCCGCTCGGCGAGCGCGCGCTGGATGACGGTGTTGAGCTTCGATGTCTCGATGCGCTGGCGCCGCGCATCGTAGATGCGCAACGCTTGTCGTAGCAAGGGAACGATGCCCAACCCCTCCTTGGCCGAGACGATCGCAAATGCGACCCAGGGCGCGAACTGCATGCGCCGGCGAACGTTCGTCTCGAACTCCGCCGGTGAGGCGCCTTCCATGAGGTCCCACTTGTTCGCGACGACGATGACACCCGTCTTCGACTTGAGCGCCAGCCCAACGATGTGCAGGTCCTGCGCGGTGAGACCCTCCGGAGCGTCGAGCAGCACGAGCGCCACGTCCGACCGGTCGACCGTCTGCTTGACACGGAGGCCCGCGTGGTGCTCCAGGCCCCGTCCGATCTTCCCGGGGCGGCGCAGGCCCGCGGTATCGATGAGCACGATGTCACGGTCCTCAAACGCAAACGGCGTATCGACGGCGTCGCGCGTGGTACCCGGAACGGGCGAAACGATGACGCGTTCTTCCTGGAGGATCGCGTTGAGCAGCATCGATTTGCCGACGTTTGGCCGTCCGACGATCGCCAGCCGCGGGGTATCGATAGCCTCTTCTTCGGCGGATGGCGGCAGCGCCTCAACAACGCGGTCCAGCACGTCGGCCATGCCGGTGCCGTGCTGGGCGCTCACCGGCAAGGGCTCGCCGACGCCGAGCTCGTAGAACTCAGCAACGCTCTCGCGGCGCTCTTCATTGTCCACCTTGTTGGCGATCAGAAATATTGGCCGCTTGCTGCGCCGCAGGACTGCCGCCACGTCTTCATCGGCAGGGATGATGCCGTCCTTGGCATCGACGACGAACAGGAGCGCGGAGGCCTCATCGACCGCCCGCTCTACCTGGCTGCGGATCAGATCCGAGTACCCGTGAGCGCCGTCGGCGTCCAGCCCGCCCGTGTCGACCAGGCGAAACTGCTCGCCGCGCCAGGTGACGTCGCCGTAGAGCCGGTCGCGCGTCGTGCCCGCCGCCTCCTCCACCAATGCCTTGCGCCTGCCGATGAGCCGGTTGAACAACGCCGACTTGCCCACGTTCGGCCGCCCGACGATCGCCACGACGGGCCGGCGCGACTGCCGTCGCCCGGTCACGGCGTCGCGCCCACGGGGACCGACGGAGCGATCAGGACCCGGACCGTGACGCCGGGCTGTTCAACGCTCGCGCCCGGCGGCAAGCGCAGCGCTACCGTGCGCACGACGTCGGCGCTCGCGCCGTCGATGCTGATGGAATCGGTCGAGACGCCCTTCGACGGGTCGAGAATCTGGAGCAAGTCAAACGCCCCGGAGATGTCGACAATCGACGGGTCAACCTCCACACCGGTCACTACGAAACCCGCCGCCGGGACGCCGCTGATCTCCGGCACCACTACGAAGGGTGTGGTGAACTGCACCTGCGCAATGGTCACGTGCACCTGAGTGCTCTTCGGATCGACGTTCACGCCGGGGACGTCGCGGCCTTGCTCGTCGCGCGCCTTGAGGACCACGGTCTGGTCCAGGCTGGCTCGCACCGCGGTCAGGTCGAGGTCGGCGTCGATGGACGCCACGCGCGCGACCGAGCTCGCCGGCCCGCTCACCACGACCTCACTTGGCTGCGCCGAGATCTGCTGCGCTTGGAAGCCCTGTGGCGGCGCGCCGACCAACTGCGTGCGGACGGCCACCGTTCGCGATGAGACATTCTCCAACGTGACGTGGATCAGCGCCGGCGACCAGTCGATGACTTGTACTCGCGCATGGTTGCAGACGACGCTCACGGGTACATCGGCTCCTGCCGCACCCGCGATGTCGGCGCTGGCCTTGCAGTCGTCCGACGTCAGGTGATCGAAGACGCTCTGCGGGGCGCGGACGCGTACCGTAACGGACTGATCGCTGCACGGCGGGAATTCGGCTTGGCCCTCGGGCACGTGGAGGCATTGCACGGGGATGCTCCCCGGAACGCGGCCTGTAATCTGCTTGTCCTCGCGGTTGGTCACGAACGCCCACAGGCTGGTGGCGAGCACGATCGACAGCAGCGCGATCCCCCAGTTCTGCCCGACCGAGAACACAGCCTGGCGCGCCAGGACAAATGCGATGCGGATACCGTCGCCGACACGGCCCAGCGCTGCTTCCATTATGACCCGCCCTTGATGTTGCCATTCGATTCCAGCAGCCGCGTGAGCAAGCCGCGCAGCCGGGCGTCGTCGAGCCGCGGGTAGAGCCGCCCGTCCGCGGCGACCGCGATGGCGCCGGTTTCTTCCGACACCATCAGCGACACGGCGTCGGTGCCCTCCGTGACGCCAAGGCCTGCGCGGTGGCGCAAGCCCATCTCGCCGGCGAGGCGCGTTTCGGAGAGCGGCAGCGTGCAGCCCGCCGCGACGACGCGGCTCTCCCGCATAATGACGGCGCCGTCATGCAACGGGGCGTTCGGGTAGAAGATGCCCTCGAGCAACTCGACCGTCGGCACGGCATCGATGGGGACACCGCTGTCCACGAAGCTCTGCAGCCCCGTTTCGCGTTCGAAGACGAGCAGCGCGCCGTGCCGCCGGCTCGCCAGCTCGACTGCGGTACGGCCGACGGTATCGATGAGCTGTTCGTAGGGCGACTTCGTCCAGCCGCGGAAGCCGGTGCGGCCCACGCGCTCGAGCGCCCGCCGGATCTCCGGCTGAAAGATAATCGGGATCGCGATAATGAGACCGGTCAGAGAGTTGCGAATGACGAAGTCGAGAACGGTCAGGTTGAGCGCCTGCGCCAAGATCGCGATGACGATGAGGATGATCGCCGCGCCGCGCAACAGCGCGATAGCCGCCGTGCCGCGGAGCAGCATGAAGACGCCGTAGATGAGGACGGCGATCAGGAAGATATCCAGGACATCGATCGGGCCGAGCCGGTCGAGGACATCCTGGATACGGGTCTGCAGAGCCAGCATCACGTTATTCGGTCGCGCCTCCCAGCAGCAGGAAGAGGACTGCTCGCTGCGCGTGCAATCGGTTCTCCGCCTGGTCGAAGACCACCGACTGCGGCCCCTCGATTACTTCGTCGACGGTCTCTTCGCCACGATGCGCGGGCAGGTCGTGCATGAAGATCGCGTCCTTCCGCGCGAGGGCCATGAGCTCGGGTGTCACCTGATACTGCGCAAACGCCTGGAGCCGGCGCTCGTGCGTGTCCTCCTGGCCCATGCTGGTCCAGACGTCGGTATAGACGACATCGGCGTCCGCGACGGCCTCTTGCGCCGACTGAACAGCCCGGAAGCTCCCGCCTGCGGCGCGCGCGCGTTCCTCGGCCTGGAGCATGACCTCCTCGGACAGCCGGTAGCCCGGCGGCGACGCGATGACGAAGTTGGCGCCCGCCATGCCGCTCGCTTGGGCGAGCGAGGCGGCGACGTTGTTGCCATCGCCAATGAAGGCGAGCCGCACGCCGCGCACGCCGCCCTTGCGCTCGCGGATGGTGAGCAGGTCGGCCAGCGCCTGGCAGGGGTGCTCTTCATCCGAGAGCGCGTTGATCACCGGCACCGACGCGTGTTCCGCCAGATCGACGAGCGTCTGCTGCGCGTATGTGCGCGCCACGATGCCCTGCACATAGCGGCTGAGCACGCGCGCCACGTCGGCGACGGACTCGCGCTGGCCGATGCCAACTTCGCTCTGCGAGAGGTAGACGGTGTGGCCGCCGAGCTGGCTCATCGCCACGTCGAAGCTAACGCGCGTCCGGAGCGAGGGCTTTTCGAACAGGAGCACAAGCGATTGGCCTGCGAGCGCGCGCGGAGATCCGTTGCGCTTGAGCTCTTCGGCCGTGGCCAGGACGGTCTCGAGCTCGTCGGCGCTAAGATCGGAGATGGAGAGGAGGTCTCGGCCGCGCACGGCGCACGCTCCAGATTATCTCGAATGTGACCGCAGTATAGCATCGGGTTCGCGCGGCGCGCGCCGGTTGCATTCTCTCGGGCCTCGATGCTATAGTATGGAAGAACGGCGCGCCTTTAAATCCGGTCCCGTGAGGCCGGGAAGGGGCACTCGATGAAGCAGCAGCACGCCACCTCGGGATCCTCCTGCGCCACAGCCGGGAGGTTTTCTTATGCCTGATGGGATGGCGATGTCGTCCGACGATATCCGCCGGGCGATCGTTCGCGTCGCCCACGAGATCATCGAGCAGAACCGCGGCTGCCAGGACCTGATCCTGGTTGGCATGCGTACGCGCGGCGTGCCGCTCGCCCAGCGCATCGCGGCGGCCATCCGCGAGTTCGAGGGCGAGGACGTTCCCGTGGGCGCGCTCGACATCGGCCTTTACCGCGACGACCTCCCTGCGCGAGGCACACGCGTCGAGATCAAGCCGAGCGAGCTGCCGGAGGACATCGCCGACAAGCGCGTCGTGCTGGTCGACGACGTGCTCTACACCGGCCGCAGCATCCGCGCCGCGCTCGATGCGCTCATCGACTACGGCCGCCCGCAGCGCATCCAGCTCGCCGTGCTCGTTGACCGTGGCCATCGGGAGCTGCCGATCCGCGCCGACTTCGTCGGCAAGAACATCGCCACGTCGCGCGAGGTGGACGTTATCGTCCAGCTCGAAGAGACGGACGGGGTCGATCAGGTGCTCGTGACGGAACGGAGGGACTAGCGATGGCGAAGAACGGTTCGAACGGCCGCCGAAAACCTCCCGCCGCATCGACGCGCGCTGCCGTCGCGGTCGCCGCGCCGCCCGATGAGCTCGCCGGCGGAGCGATGTGGACGCGCCGCCACCTCCTCGATCTCGATGACTTCTCGCGTGCGGAGATCGAGCTCGTCCTCGACACCGCCGACGCGATGAAGGAGGTGCTCGCGCGCGAGGTGCCGCGCGTGCCCGCGCTGCGCGGCACGACCGTCGTCACGCTCTTCTACGAAGACAGCACGCGCACGCGCGCCTCGTTCGAGCTGGCGGGCAAGGTGCTCGGCGCGGACGTGATCAACATCTCGGCGAGAGGCAGCAGCATCGAGAAGGGCGAGTCACTGATCGACACGGCGCTGACGCTGCAGGCGATCGGCACCGACGTCCTGATCATACGCCACCACGCCTCGGGCGCGCCGTACCTGGCCGCCCGTCACGCCAACTTCCGCGTCGTGAACGCCGGCGACGGCTGGCACGCCCACCCCACGCAGGCGCTCCTCGACGCCTACACCATCCGCTCGAAGCTGGGCGACGTGCGTGGGCGAAGGATCGTCATCGTGGGTGACATCTCGCACAGCCGCGTCGCGCGCTCGAACCTGTGGTGCCTGACTGCTCTGGGCGCGGAGGTCGTCGTCTGCGCTCCCCCTACCCTGCTGCCGGCCGGCCTCGACGGCTGCACTCGCGTCGACGCCGAGGAGTACGATGTCCCACCGGTGCGTGTCGAGCACGACCTGGACCGCGCGATCGAGGGCGCGGACGTCGTGATGGCGCTGCGGCTGCAGCAAGAGCGCCAGACATCGGGGCTGCTGCCCAGCCTGCGCGAGTACTCGCGGCTGTACCAGGTGAACAGCGAGCGGCTGGCACGCGCGCGACCCGGCGCGGTCGTCATGCACCCCGGCCCGATGAACGAAGGCATCGAGATCTCAGCGGACGTGGCGCACGGCGCGCGCTCGCTGATCGAGGAGCAGGTGACGAACGGCGTCGCGGTGCGCATGGCCGTGCTGTACCTGATGATGAGGGGAGCGAAGCCAACATCATGATGTAGGGGCCGAGCTTCAGCTCTGTCCCTACGAGGTTGTTCAATGACCAACGTTCTCATCCGCAACGGACGCATTCTCGACCCCGGACGGGGCGTCGATCTCACGAGCGACGTGCTGGTCCGCGATGGACGCATCGCCGCGATCGGGCCGTCACTCCCCGCCGAAGGCGCGGAGGTGATCGACGCGACGGGGCTCATCGTCGCGCCGGGCTTCGTCGACCTGCACACCCACCTGCGCGACCCCGGCTTCGAGTACAAGGAGACGATCGCGACCGGCACGCAGGCGGCTGCGCGCGGCGGCTTCACGACCGTCTGCTGCATGCCGAACACCGACCCGCCCATCGATACGCGAGCGACCGTCGAGTACGTGCTGCGCACCGCCGCGACGACCGGCGCTGTGCGCGTGCTGCCGATCGGCTGCGTGACGCGCTACCGTGCCGGCCGCGAGCTGGCGGAGATGGGCGACCTATTCGATGCCGGCTGCGTCGCGTTCAGCGACGACGGCTCGCCTGTGGCCGACGGGCAGATCATGCGGCGCGCGCTGGAGTACGCGCGCATCAACGGCCTGGCGATCATCGATCACTGCGAGGACCCCGAGATGTCATCGCACGGCGTTATGCACGAGGGCTGGGTCTCGACGCGGCTCGGGCTGCGCGGCCAGCCGGCCGCCGCCGAGGAGTCGTTCGTGGCGCGTGACATTGCGATCGCAGCCCAGGTCGGCGCGCCCGTGCACATCGCGCACGTCTCCACGCGCGCCGCCGTCGAGCTGGTCCGCTCCGCCAAAAGGCGGAGCCTGCCGGTCACGGCCGAGGTGACGCCGCACCACCTTACGCTCACGCACCACGCCGTCGCGTTCGCGAACGGCAACGAGGCGCTCGCGTATGACACGAACGCGAAGGTGAACCCGCCGCTGCGCAGCCGCGACGACGTCGCTGCCTGCGTGGCGGCGCTGCGCGACGGAACGATCGACGCCATTGCGACGGACCACGCGCCGCACGCCGGCTACGAGAAGGATGTCGAGTTCGACGCCGCGCCGTTCGGCATCAGCGGGCTGGAGACGGCGTTCGGGCTGTGCATGACGCTCGTCGAGGCAGGCGCCATCGACCTGCCCACGCTCATCGAGCGGCTGACGGCGGGACCGGTGCGCGCGTTGGGCCTCGACCGCACGCTGCCAGGCCTCGGCTCGCTGGCCGAGGGCGCGCCGGGCGATGTCGTCCTGCTCGACCCGAACGCAGAGTGGGTTGTCGAGCCGGAGCGCTTCGCCTCGAAAGGGAAGAACACGCCGCTCGCCGGCCGCACGCTGCGCGGCAAGGTCGTCGCTACGATCTACGACGGCCGCGTCGTGTCGGCGGAGGAGAAGGTGAGGGCGTGAATCCGGCCATCCAAGGCGCGTTGATCGGCGCGGGCTTTGGTTTCCTTGGCGTCGTAGCAAACCAAGTTTACAACTACTTGTCGCGAAGACAGGAACAGCAGGAGAGCTACAGACTAAAGCTCTACGACAAGAGACTAGAGGTGCACCAGCAAGCCTACAAATGGGTAATGACACTTCACGAACAACTAGCGAGCGAACGCGATCCGCGAGAAGAATTATTCAGGTCCCACGATGGGGCGAGAGAGTGGTACGAAGGAAACTGTCTGTACCTCGATGAAACATCGCGCGTGTCCGTCGTCAACTTCATCGATATTGCTAAGGCCTACGCGAAGGACACGCCGACGGACGATTCGAAGCAACAACTGGAGCTGCTGTACATCCAGGCCCTTCGCGACGTTCAGCACGGCATCGGGATGAAACATCTGGAGAGGGGCATCGCCGCGGATCTGGAGCCGCTTGCACGCGCGCTTGATGCGCTAACCAATAAGGATGCAGGACCTCGTGACTAGCCGCGCCTACCTCATTTTAGAAGACGGCTCCGTGTTCGCCGGGCGGGCGTTCGGCGCGACGGCCGAGGCGCACGGCGAAGTGGTCTTCACCACATCGATGACGGGCTACCAGGAGGCGCTCACCGACCCGTCCTTCGCTGGGCAGATCCTCGTGATGACGTACCCGCTGCAAGGCAACTACGGCGTGAACGACTTCGACATCGAGTCGCTGCGAGTGCAGGTGCGCGGCTTCGTCGTGCGCGAGGCGTGCGAGCTGCCATCGCACTGGCGCAGCCGCGGCACACTGCACGACTACCTCGCGTCGAACAACATCGCCGGCATCGCGGGCATCGATACGCGCGCGCTGACGCGGCGGCTGCGCTCCGCCGGCGTAATGATGGGCGCGATCACGACCGCAGAGCCCGACCGCGCGCTCGCCCGCCTGCGCGACCTGCCGCGCTACGACGGCACCGACTTCGTAAAGGAAGTCAGCGCGCCGCAGCCGTTCGAATGGCCCGCGCCCGACAAGCCGAAGCACCACATCGTCGTGCTCGACCTCGGCGTGAAGCACAACATCATGCGCATCCTGTCGGGGTTGGGCTGTCGCGTGACGGCTGTGCCCTGCCAGGCATCTGCGGAAGACATCCTGTCGCTCAAGCCGGACGGCGTCCTGATGTCGCCCGGCCCCGGCGACCCGGCGCTGCTCGACTACGCGGCCGAGACCGCGACGGGCCTCGTCGGGCGCGTGCCGATCTTCGGCATCTGCCTCGGCCACCAGGTGCTCGCGCGCGTCTGGGGCGCGTCGACGTTCAAGCTCAAGTTCGGTCATCGCGGCGCGAACCACCCGGTACGCGAGACCGCGACCGGTCGCGTGTCGATCACGGCGCAGAACCACGGCTACGCCGTCGATCCGGACGGCCTGCCGTCGAGCGTGGAGGTGAGCCACGTCCATCTGAACGACGGCACGTGCGAAGGCATGCGCCACCGCGAGCTACCGGCTTTCACGATCCAGTACCATTCGGAGGCGTCGCCCGGGCCGCACGACAACCGCTACCTGTTCGACCGCTTCCTGCAGCTGGTGGAGGAGCATCAAGGATGACCGAACCCACCTACCGCCAAGCGACGATCCACGACGCCGACGCGATCGCGGAGATCATCAGCGTCGTCGTCCAAGAACCGAACCCGGTCGGCTTCGAGGGGCCGATGTCGGCGAACGACGTGCGTACGTGGCTGACGCGGCTCGGCGGCGAAGGCGGCATCTTCCTCTGCGAGCTGGATGGCAAGCACATCGGCTTCAGCGCGCTCGACTTCGATACGCACCAGCCCGATACGGGCGTGCTCGGCGTCTGGCTGCGACCCGAGTACCGCCGGCGAGGACTCGGGACGGCGCTCGCGGAGTATGCGCTCGGCTTCGCGCGGGACAAGGGCTATCGACGGATCCGCGGCAGATTGCCCCAGCAGAACCAGATCGCGCTCAGCTTTCTGTCGGGCATCGGCGCGCTGGTGCCCATGTACAACCCGGAGACGATCTTCGAGCTGCCGATCTACGAAGAACATGACTGATCAGCACCTCGCCACGGAGTATCAGGCCTGCCAGTACCACATCCAGACGATCGACATGCGGTTGTGGCAGTCGGGCGCCATCCTGATCGGCGCCTCATTCGCGAGCATGGCCGTCCTTGCACGCGAGGAAGCCTCCACGCCGCTCTGCATCGGCGTATCGTTGGCCTCGCTCGCGGCCGTCACAATCTTCGCCCTCTGGACGCAGCTTTCGCGGCGCCGCGACGCGACCGTCGATGCGCTGGAGATGCGCATGCGCGAGATCGAGTCGAAGACCAGCATGCGAAAGGTCA
>CAYQLM010000027.1:0-32243 GCA_964418365.1 uncultured Dehalococcoidia bacterium | reverse complement strand
AGTTGCCGATCTTGCGGCGGGAGACTCTTGCCGGGCTGCGCATCGTCCCCTACCTCGCATCGAAGCTGGCTGTGCTGATGGTCCTCTGCGCGCTCCAGAGCGCGGTGCTGCTCGGCGTAGTAGCCACCAGGGTGCATGTGCCGGCCTCCGGCGCCATCTTCCCGGCGTGGCTTGAGCTCTGGCTGACCCTGGAACTAGCGGCGTTCACAGCGTTGGGATGGGGACTGTTCATCTCGGCTTCGGTGTCCAACGCCGACCAAGCGCAAAGTTGGGTGCCAATTGTGTTGATCCCGCAGCTGATCTTCGTCGGCGTTCCAGGCACCGGCACGCTCGGGCAGTGGCTTTCCTATCTCACCGTCACCCACTGGGCGAGTCAGGCTATGAAGATAACGCTGAACATCAAATATGATGGTGCTGGCTTCGGCGCCGCCCAGCTCTTGGTTCAGTGGGGCGCGCTAGCGGTCATGATGGGCGTCTTGCTCGTGCTGACGACGTGGCGCCTTTCACGGCAAAGGAGCGGCTAACGCACCCTGGCCGGCGGTGCCACTGTCGAGCCCGTCGCTATTGTTCAGGGTAGCTGAGGCGTGAATGGGGTTCAGGAGGTCGCTGGTTCGAATCCAGTCGCCCCGACCAACCTTCGCTAGTCGTTCCTTCGCGAAGACCGCAGGCGAGCTTCGAGCCACCCTGCCAGATCAGCGAATACTTGGTCGCGCTCCGGCTCGTTGAAGATCTCGTGCATCAGCCCGTCGTAGAGCTTGAGCGTCTTGTCTTGCGCCGTGACGATGTCGTAGAGCCTCTCGCTGCCCGGCCCGTCACCTAACGGCGACGCCGCCCCGGCTATAATGAGCGTCGGGATCGTGATCGCCCGCGCCATATCAGGGAGCTGCTCGCGGAGATCGGTCATCGCCTCGCGGCGGCTGGCCGGCGGCTGGCCGTGAAACACGAGCGGATCGTCGCGGTAGGCCTGCACGACGTCTGGGTCTCTGCTCAGCGTCGCGGGGAGATCGATCTCGGCCCCGCTCGCCGGGATGCGCCCCATCCCGATACCACCGCCGGAGAGAATGAGGCCGGCGAGCTCGTGCGGGTACACCGCGGCGTAGGCGATGGCGATGAATGAGCCCATGCTGTGCCCGAGCAAGTAGACCGGCAACTCGGGTTGCTCGGCGCGGACGAGCTGGAAGAACGTGTGCAGGTCCGTGACGTAGTCTTCGAAGCGCTCGATGTAGACGCGCTCGCCACGGGAGCGGCCGTGGCCTCGATGATCGAGTGCGTAGACGGCAAAGCCGCGCGGGACGAAGTAATCGACCACGTTGCCGTAGCGGCCGCTGTGCTCGCCGTACCCATGCGCGATGAACAGCAGGGCGCGCGCGGCGTTTCCATCTACCACATTTGGCAGCCAAGCCTGGTGGTAAATCGAAATATCGCCGGCTCCGGCGAACGTACCCTCCGCGTGCTTCAAGGGCCTACTCCATCCTCCAGTGCACCGCGATTCGACATAGCTTAGCAAACGCCTCCTCCTCGTGCCGTATACTGTCCCGCGAACGGAGACGCTGCATGCGAACGCTCCCCGAACGCGGTTCGTCGCTCGATGACGTGATGGCGCAGATGCGCGCCATGCAGTCGCACGATGCCGACTACCACCACGCGCGCACGTGGGCGTACATCTACAACGCCGGCCCCGAGGTCGATGCCGTTCTGCAGGCGGCGGCATCGCACGTGCTGCTGGAAAACGCGCTCAGCCCGCTCGCGTTCCCGAGCCTGAAGGAGATGCAGCGCGACCTCGTCGCGATCAGTGCCGATCTCATGCACGGCGATGACGACACCGGCGGCACGATGACCTCCGGCGGGACGGAATCGATCTTCATGGCGGTGAAGACAGCGCGCGACAAGATGCGCGCCGAGCGCGGCATCGAGCGCGGATGCATCGTCATTCCGTACACGGCGCACCCGGCGTTCGTGAAGGCCGCGCACTACCTCGACCTGGAGTACACGCAGCTCCCGCTCGGCGACGATCTGCGGACGCACGCCTCCTCGCTCGCGAGTGCGATCACGCGCGACACGGTGCTCGCCGTCGGCTCTGCGCCGAACTTCCCCTACGGCATGATCGATCCGATCCCGGAGATGGCGCGCATTGCCAGCGAAGCGGGCGTGCCGTTCCACGTCGATGCCTGCCTGGGCGGGCTGCTGCTGCCGTTCCTCGAGAAGCTCGGCTACGAGATACCGCCGTGGGACTTTCGGGTGCCCGGCGTGACATCGATGTCCGCCGACCTGCACAAGTACGGCTACGCGGCCAAGGGCGCATCGGTCGTGCTGCACCGGCCGAAGAGCAATTTGCGCTACCAGGTCTTCCAGTTCGACGGCTGGTCGGGCGGCATGTATGGTACGCAGGCGTTCCTCGGCACGAAGCCAGCGGCGCCGATCGGCGCGGCGTGGGCGGTGATGCACTACCTGGGCGAAGAGGGCTACCTGCGCCTCGCGCGCGAGACGATGGAGGCCACGGAACGCCTCGCCGCAGGCGTGCGCGCGATCGACGGGCTGCGCATCTGGGGCGAGCCCGACATGTCGGTCATGGCGATCGGCTCCGACAAGCACAACATCTTCGCGATCGGTGACGCGCTTGCGAGCCGCGGCTGGCATTTCGACCGGCAGGAAGGCCCGCCAGCGATCCATCTGATGGTCAGCCCGCGCCACGCGCTCGTGGTCGACGAGTTTCTGGCCGACCTACGTTACGCCGTGGAGCACGCTGTTGACACGAGCGTAAAAACTTCCAGCTACGGCGACGACGTGAGCGCCGAGGCGACCGGGCGAAGCGCCTCCTAGAGAAGCCCCCATACAACCCGACTGGGCGTTCAGTTGAACGCCCCTACACTCCCGCCATCCTCCGGCCGACCATTAAGGAGACCCTCTTACCGAAGGGAGCACTATCCTTCATGGCGACCACAAGCAAGAAGACCACGTCCAGCCCGAGCCGTCGCAACGGCAGCTCATCGAGCAACGGCTCCAAGACGCCCGCCGCCGGCACCGCGGCGCTGTTCGAGGCGCTCGCTGAGAGCGCGGAGGCGTTGTTCTCCGCCGGCAAGTCCTCGACGGAGCGCGCGTACCGCCTCTCGCAGGTCGCGCTGGCCGACATCCAGGCCGGCCAGCAGGACGCGATCACGCTCGCGCGCAAGTGGGCCGAGGCGCCGCTCGATCTGCTCGGCTGGTACACCGCGATCATCGAGACGACGGTGCACGCGCAGCAGCGCACCGCAGAGAGCGCGCGCAAGCTCTGGGAAGAGCTATCGCAGGCGCGCGACGAGGCGCGCGCTGCGATTACGACCTCGGCGCGGGCGAACTGGCGCGCCGGACAGGCGGCCTTCGGCCTCGCCCGCGGCGCGATCACGAAGAGCTCGTAGTCCCGCGCCGTCATGTCGAGCGGCTGGCGCTCCTTGTTCCGCATGCACCTCGAAGGCGAAGACCCCTCCGTCCGCAAGAGATGGGGCCGGGACGGCATGATCTGGGGGACTCCCGGTGTGGTCGCCGTGCTCCTTTACTTCGTCTTCGCATGGGGCATGCCGTTTTGGCTTGTGCCTATCATCGCAGTTGCGTGGGTTCCCGTCGGATATGTCATGGGCGCCGGCTACTACAACCAAACGCTATGGATGCGAAACTTGCTTGGGAAAGGTCCGCCCAAGTAGCCTTCCACCGAGGCCAGATCCTTCGCCCTCCCCCGTTGCGTTCCCCGCCCCACTCGGCTCAGGATGACAGAGTGATTTGACCCTCTGCGCCTTTCCGATACATAATCCTGAGGCTTGACTCCAACATCACAACGTAAGCAGCTCTTCAACGGCCGCGACCTCTCGGGCTGGGAGATGGCCGGGCCGGGTAGCTTCGTCGTCGAGGACGGCAAGATGCACACCCAGGGCGGCATGGGGCTGCTCTGGTACACGGGCGAGACGTTCGGCAACTGCGTGCTGCGCGTCGTGTACTATGTCTCGCGCATCGAGGACAACTCCGGCGTGTTCGTCCGCATCGCGGACCGCCCGCCCGACCCGTGGTTCGCCGTGCATCACGGCTACGAGGTGCAGATCTTCGTCCCGGCCGACGAGTACCACCGCACCGGCTGTATCTACTCGCTGTCGCGCGCACTGGCCGAGGCGCAGCGGCCGCCAGGCGAGTGGAACGAGATGGACATCACGATGCGCGGCGAGCTGGTCGAGGTGACGCTAAACGGCACGCTCGTCACCGTGTTCGACCCGACCGGCCCCGTGCCCGACCAACAGTTCCCGTACGAGCCCGAGCGCGGGCCGCGGCCGGTCGAGGGCTACATCGGCCTGCAGAACCACGATGGCGAATCGACAGTATACTTTCGCGAAGTGAGCGTCGCGCCGCTGAGCTAGAGGAGGAGCCATGGGCGATTCCGGACTGAAGATCTCGCTGGCCGCCTGGTCGCTGCACAAGGCGTTCTTCGATAAGCAGCTCGATCAGCTCGGCATGCTGGACACCTGCGCCGAGCTGGGCATCGGCGGGTTCGAGCTGGTGAACACGTTCTTCCCGTCGCCGCAGTACGCCTACCTGCGTCACATGAAGAAGCGCGCCGAGGCAGCGGGCATCGAGCTACTGCTGATCATGTGCGATCTGGAAGGCGACCTGGGCCATCCCGAGCGCGACAAGCGCATCCAGGCCGCGCACAACCACCGCAAGTGGATCGATATCGCGGCAGTGCTCGGCTGCCACGCGATCCGCGTGAACGCGCGCGGCGACGAGAGCGATCCCGCCGCGATGCGCGACCGCTGCGCCGAGGCGCTACGCGCGCTGCTCGAGTACGCAGCAGGCACGGGCGTCAACGTCATGATCGAGAACCACGGCGGGCTCTCGTCGGACCCGGAGTGGCTCTGCTCGCTGATGGACCTCGTCGGCAGTCCGCAGCTCGGCACCCTGCCCGACTTCGGCAACTTTCCGCCTGAGACCGACCGCTACGACGGCGTCCAGAAGCTGATGCGCCACGCCAAGGCCGTGAGCGCAAAGTGCTACGACTTCGGCGCGGACGGCAACGAGACGAAGATCGACTTCGCGCGCATGATCGGCATCGTGAAGGACGCCGGCTATCGCGGCTACGTCGGCATCGAGTTCGAGGGCGAGCGGCTCTCGGAGCGCGAGGGCATCGTCGCGTGTAAGACGCTGCTGGAGAGGCTGATCGCATGAGCGACCCTTCGACTACGCTCAGGGCAGGCCCTTCGACAGGCTCAGGACAAGCTATGAAGTGCGTCATCGTCGGCGCGGGGTTCGCCGCGCGCATCGTACAGCTACCGGGCTACGTCGCGGCGAGGCAGCCCGTCGCGGCGATCTGCGACCTCGACACCGCCCGCGCGCAAGTGCTCGCCGACCAGTTCCACATCCCAAAGGTCTACAGCGACTGGCACGAGATGCTCGCGGCCGAGAAGCCGGATCTCGTGAGCGTCTGCCTGCCGAACGCCCTGCACAAGGACGTTACCATCGCCGCGCTGGAGGCGGGCGCCCACGTGCTCTGCGAGAAGCCGCTCGCCACGAGCGTCGCCGAGGCACACGAGATGTTCGATGCGGCGCACAAGGCCGGCCGCGTGCTCATGGCCGCGCAGCACCTGCGCTACGAGGCGCCTGTGCGCGCGATCAAACGCGTGATCGAGAGCGGCGCGCTCGGCGAGATCTACCACGTCGAAGTCGACGCGCTGCGCCGGCTCGGCATCCCGACGTGGGGCGCGTTCCACCAGAAGTCGGTCTCGGTCGGCGGCGCGCTGTTCGACATCGGCGTGCACGTGCTCGACCAGGCGATGTGGCTGATCGGCAACCCGAAGCCGCTGAGCGTCTCGGCGATGGTGCAGCGCCGCTTCGGCCATCGGCCCGAGATCGCGAAGATCCTCGGCAACACCTGGGACCCAGAGAAGTTCGACGTCGAGGACTTCGCCGTCGCGTTCGTCCGCTTCGAAAACGACGCGTCGCTCGTGCTGCGCGCGTCGTGGGCGGCGCACATCGAGAAGAACTACTTCGGCATCCAGATTCTGGGCACGGAAGGCGGCGCGACGACGACCCCGCCCGCGCTCTACCACACGCGCGGCGGCGTCCTCGCGGACGAGACGTTCGCGAACCTGCAGCCGCGCAACACGTACGAGATGCAGATGCGCGGCTTCCTCTCCGCGCTCCGCGGCGAACGCGAGCTGCTTGTGAAGGAAGAGGAGACGATGAACGTGCAGCGCATCCTCAGCGCCGCGTACCGCTCGTCGGAAGAAGGACGCGAGGTGGCCGTAGAGGTGTGACCGTCCTCTCCCCTAACCCCTCTCCCCAAGGGAGAGGGGAAGACCGCGCGCGGAGCGCGGTCGGGGTGAGGGAGCGGCAGCGCATCCCGAGCGCCGCTTACCGCTCGTCAGAAGAAGGCCGCGAGGTGGCGGTAGAGGAGTAGCCGATCTGTCAACCAGAGCGGAGGCGGATTATCCCCTTAACCTCAGGCCGCCGTTAGAATAGACGAGTGGAACAGACCGCTCTGCGAAGAGCCCTGGCCGATTGGCGTATGCTCTTCGGTAATTTTCCTGGCGCTATTGGCGGCCTTATCGTCACGTTAGCATACGCCTTTCTTACGTTGTGGTGGCCAACGCTCGGTGATGGGAGAACACAGTTCGTCATCTTTGCCCTCGGCGAAGCATTGCTTGTAACAGCAACATTTGCGTATTGTCTCATTCGTGCACCTCTTCTTCAGAGAAATGAGGCGCGTACGCGCCTTCACGAGCTTGAAGAGGAACGCATTCCACGAATTGCCATCACTTCTCGCGCTGGTCGGTCAGATCACGGGAGCCATCCTCATCTCATGTGGGCCGAATTGGACGTCCGAAATCTTAGTCCCGCTCTCCCGCTGCGGGACGTTGAAGTCAGGATTACAGACCTACGCGATGAAATACAAATCAAATACGCCGGTGACGTGGAATGGCCAGCATGGAACGCTCTACAAGTAGTATGGTCGCCGACGAATACAACGCCCAATCAATTTCGCCTGACGATTCCGCTCGCAGAAACTAGAAGTGCGTTAGTCGCGTATTCCGACGATTCAAATGGTCCGCCGGCCACCTTCGCAAGTCCACACGCGGGCGGACGCCGCCTCACATCAGGACCGAACCGAATGGAAGTCAGCGTTTCGAGTCCAGCCTCAGCGCCATGTCACGGAGTCTTCTACATCGAGTGCCATCCGAATTATCTGGGGCATTTGCCAGACGGAAGTTTTACCTTAAGTGGCCCGCGAGCCACGATGGCAATGGAAGATTGGGACAGTTATGTAGCACGTTCTAACCAGTCGCCGTCTCCCGAATCAACTCCTGGTACGACATCGTCTCCGAGCCAAGCAGCGTCATGAGCGCCGCTAGGGCATTCCTTAGACGCGCGCAGCTAAGGTGCGCTATCCCCGCCACGTCCCCTTCGCCACGGCGGGCACGAAGGTCTCCAGCTCCGGCGCGGGGAACGAGATCGTGCGCCCCTGCTCCGCCGAGAGGTAGCAGGCCATGAGCACCTCGGTGACCGCGAGGCCGTCCGCCCACGTCTCGGCGGGCGCGCGGGCGGCGAGGAAGGCGCGCACCATGTGCCTGTTCTCGGCCACGTAGCCGTAGCTCGCCGGCTCGTCGGGCACGACGGGCATCAGCCCCTGCTCCGCGTTCTGCTTCTCGACCAGGTCCTCGCCCTCGGAGCCGGTCACGCGCCGGCTCAAGAAGACGGAGAGCTCGCTGGCGAGCGTATCGACCTGCATGGAGTACTCCGGCCCGAGCAGCTCCATGCGCAGCCGCAGCCCCGGCCCGACGAACGCCCACGACGTCGTCGCTTCCACGAGCGCGGTCAGCCCCTCCGGCGTGCGCAGGCGCACCGTCGCGCGCGCGAAGTCCTCGGCGGGCGCGCGCGCGTAATCGACCGCGCCGCCCGACTGCTCGCGCAGGATCTCGACGTACTCGGGCCGCGTCCACTTCAGCGACGCGATCTGCGCGTTCACGTCGACGACGCTGAGCGCATCGCGCGGCTCGTCCGGCGCGGTGAGTAAGTGACGTCCCGCCTCGTAGCTGTGGCAGAGCATGTCGTTGAGGACACCGCCGCCCTGCCGCGCGCCGGTCCAGAACCACGGCATGTGCGGGCCGCTGTGCTCCTCGGCCGCGCGCGCGAGGTAGGGCCGGCCCGCGATGGGCACGGCGCGCCGCCAGACGATCTCTTTGCCGCGTGAGAGCGCCGGCGCGAAGACCTGGTTCTCGAGATAGCCGTGGCGGAGATCAGCGCCCTCGACGAGCTCGATCATGCGGCGCGCTTCCGCGAACGTGCGCGCGAGCGGCTTCTCGCAGGCGACGCCGAGCAGCTCGGCGCCCTTGCGGACGGCGTCCGCGATCTCCTCGACGACGGGGACGCGCGTATCGTTCGGCGAGCAGATCCAGATCGCATCGACGGCCGGATCGGCGACCATCTCGCCGACGCTGCCGTAGACCTTCGGCTCGCCAACGCCAAGGTCGCGCGCGAGGGCCGCTGCGCTTTCGGCGTGGGCGCGCGTCGGGCTCGCGATACCGACGACATCGGCGTCGCGCACGCTCACCAGGCTCTGGATGTGGAAGCGCGCCACGAACCCGGAGCCGACAAACCCGATGCCGAGACGGTCTTTCGCCATGCCTTGACGTCCCCCATGCCTCTCCCTACTGTGTAGCCACAACGTAAGCAGCGTTGGATCAGGTGTCAAGGAATTTGACGGCAACACGGTCGGTCGAGAAGTTACCAGTAATGGAAGGCTTCTACCACGTCTGGTTCAGTACGAAGGATCGCAAGCCTTCTCTTCAAGGAGATGTCGGCCAGTCAGTGAAACATCTTCTGGTGGAGATCGCCCGTCGAGCCGAGGTTGATCTTGTTGAAGTAGAGACCAATGTCGATCATGCACACCTCCTTGTTCGGCTCGAAGGAGATCAGACCCTCTCCAAGGCTATGCACCAACTCAAGGGGGCGAGCTCACGATACACGTTCCTCACCAACCCGGATCTGCGCCTCGATCTCGGAACAAACTCCTTCTGGCAGAAGAGTTATGGGTGGCGTAAGGTCGAACCAAGTGAGGTGTCCGGCGTGCGCGCCTATATCCGCACGCAGCAGCAGCGACCACATCGCCATGAGTATTAGGACCTCACCCAATAGAAGCTGCGGGTTTCAACCCGCAGAGAGAAACCTGGGCCTGGAGGAATGACCAAGACCGTCCGGCTGACGATGGCGCAGGCGCTGGTGCGCTACCTCATCGCGCAGCACACGGAGCGAGACGCCCGCGAGCAGCCGTTCTTCGCGGGCGTCTGGGGCATCTTTGGCCACGGGAACGTGGCGGGCGTGGGACAGGCGCTGCAGGAGCACCCGGAGCTGCCCTACTACCTGGCGCGCAACGAGCAGGCGATGGTGCACGCGGCGACGGGCTTCGCGCGCATGTCGAACCGCCTGCGCACGATGGCGTGCACCAGCTCGATCGGCCCCGGCGCGACGAACATGATCACGGCCGCCGCCGGCGCGACGATCAACCGCCTGCCCGTCCTGCTGCTCCCCGGCGACACGTTCGCGCGGCGCAACGTCGCGCCCGTGCTCCAGCAGCTCGAGTCGCCCGAGTCGCCAGACATCACCGTGAACGACTGCTTCCGGCCCATCTCGCGCTACTGGGACCGCATCGTGCGGCCGGAGCAGCTCCTTACGTCGCTGCCGGAAGCGATGCGGGTGCTCACCTCGCCCGCCAAGACCGGCGCGGTCACGCTCGCGCTGCCGCAGGACGTGCAGGCCGAGGCGTTCGATTACCCAGCCGAGTTCTTCGAGAAGCGCGTCTGGCACATCGCTCGGCCGCGACCGGACGAGGCGCTGCTGCGGCGCGCTGCGGAGTGGATCGCGTCGAGCGAGCGGCCCCTGATCATCGCGGGCGGCGGCGTGATCTACAGCGAGGCCACGGATGCGCTCGCGGCGTTCGCCTCCGACACGGGTATCCCTGTCGCCGAGACGCAGGCGGGCAAAGGATCTCTGCCGCACGACCACGCGCAGAACGTTGGCGCGATCGGCGTGACGGGCGGCTCGGCGGCGAACGCGCTCGCGCGCGATGCCCACATGGTGATCGCGATCGGCACACGCCTGACCGACTTCACGACGGCGTCAAAGACGGCGTTCCAGCACCCGAAGGTGCGCTTCATCAACATCAACGTCTGCGAGGCAGACGCGCGCAAGCAAGGCGCGCTGCCGCTCGTCGGCGATGCGCGCGCGGCGATCGAGGAGCTGTCGAAGCTCGTGCGCGGCACAACAAGCAGCGACTATCGCCAGCGCCTCGCGAAGCTCCGCGCGGAGTGGCACGCGGAGATCGAGCGGCAGACGAGCGCGACGGGCACCTCGCCGATGAGCCAGGCCGAGGTGATCGGCGCCATGAACAACGCCGCGCAGCCGCGCGATGTCGTCGTCAGCGCGGCGGGGAGCCTGCCGGGCGATCTGCACAAACTCTGGCGCACGTGTGACCCGAAGGGCTACCACGTGGAGTACGGCTACTCGTGCATGGGGTATGAGATCGCGGGCGGGCTGGGTGTGAAGATGGCCGCGCCCGACCGCGAAGTCATCGTCATGGTTGGCGACGGCTCGTATCTCATGATGTCGTCCGAGATCGCCACCTCGATCCAGGAGCGCTGCAAGCTCACGATCGTGCTGCTGGACAGCCACGGCTTCGCGAGCATCGGCGGTCTGTCGAAGTCGCTCGGTTCCGGCGGCTTCGGCACGGAGTACCGCCGGCGCAACACGACGACCGGCCAGCTCGACGGCGACGTACTCCAGGTCGATTACGTCGCGAGCGCGGCGGCGCTCGGTGCGCGCGCGACACGAGCGTCGAGCCGCGCTGAGCTGCTTACCGCGCTGGATGGCGCGCGCGGCGCAGACCGCACGAGCGTGATCGTCGTCGAGGTCGACCCGGAGGCGCGCGTGCCGGCCTACGGCGCGTGGTGGGACGTGCCAGTCGCCGAGGTATCGACGATGCCGGAGGTGCAGCAGGCGCGCGCGGAGTACGAGCTACAGCGCCGCAGGGAGCGCGACTTCTCGTGAACGACGGCATCGTCATCGCAAACGCGCCGTGCTCCTGGGGCGCCACGGACGACTTCCCGACGTACAAGGACGCGCCTGGCTACGCCCAGGTGCTGGACGAGATCGCGGCGTCGGGCTATGCCGGCACGGAGCTGGGCGACTGGGGCTTCTTGCCCACGGACGCCGCCGCACTGCGCGATGAGCTTGCGCGTCGCGAGCTCGGGCTCGCGGGCGCGTTCGTGCCGGTGCGCTTGAGCGACCCGAACGCCCACGTAGCAGGCGAGGAGCTGGCGCTGCGCACGGCGCGTTTGCTCGCGGATGGCGCGAACGGCCAGCAGCCCGCGCCCGTTGTCGTGCTCGCCGATGACGTGGACGCGGACCGCATGCGCGTCGCCGGTCGCGTGACGGCCGAGCACTCGTTAGACGAAGACGGCTGGCGCGCGGTCGTTAGCGGGGCGGAACGGATCGCGCGGGCGGTGCGCGACGCGACGGGCCTGCGCACAGCGTTCCACCATCACTCCGGCACGCACATCGAGACGGCGGAGGAGACGGCCACGCTGCTGGAGCGCACAGACGCGCAGCTGCTCGGCCTCTGCCTCGATACGGGCCATTACACCTACGGCGGGGGTGACGCACTCGCGGCCGTCCGGCGCTACGGCGAGCGCATCTGGCACGTCCACGCCAAGGACTGCGCGACCGACATCATCGCTCGCGCGCGCGACGAGGAGTGGGAGTACTTCCGCGCCGTGCGCAGCCGCCTCTTCTGCGAGCTAGGACGCGGCGTGGTCGATCTGCCGGCGGTCCTCGGCGAGCTGCGCACGGGCGGCTATCGCGGCTGGATCGTCGTCGAAGACGAGGTCGCGCCGGGCACGGGCGTGCCGCTCGAGAGCGCGCAGCGCGACCGGGCGTACCTGCGGGGGCTCAGTTTCTAGTGGCCGCGCTCGGCTTCGGCGTGATCGGCGCGGGGGCGATCGGACGGCTGCACGCGCGCCATCTCGCCTCGCAGGTCGAGGGCGCGCGGCTCGTCGCCGTATCGGATGTCGTGCCTGAAGTCGCAGAGTCGTGCGCGCAGGAAGCTGGCGCGAGAGCGTACGGCGACCATCGAGAGCTGCTGGCCAACCCACAGGTCGAAGCGGTTGTCATCTCGTCGCCACCGGATACGCACGCCGAGATCATCGAGCAGGCCGCGGCGGCCCGAAAGCAGATCTTCTGCGAGAAGCCGATCGACTGCGATCTGGAGAAGATCGATCGCGCGCTGGCGGCCGTCGCGGGCGCGGGCGTGAAGCTGCAGATCGGCTTCAACCGGAGGTTCGATGCGAACTACAACGCCGCGCATGAGGCCGTCGCCGGCGGCAAGGTTGGCCGGCCGCTCATCATCCACATCGTCAGCCGCGACCCCAAGCTGCCCGTCGTCAGCGACACGCGCTCAGTGGCCGGCATGTTTCTCGACATGACGATCCACGACTTCGACATGGCGCGCTACCTGACGGGGAGCGAGGTGACGGAGGTCTTCGCGCTCGCCGACCGCCGGCTGCACGACGCAGGTGATCTTGATACGGCGCTCGTGACGTTGCGCTTTGCAGACGGCGCGTACGGCACGATCGATAACGGGCAGACGGCGTACGGCTACGACCAGCGCGTCGAAGTGTTTGGCACGGACGGCATGGTGGCGACTGAGAACGAGCGCCCGCACAGCGCCACGCTGACGGACAGCGCGGGCAGCCACAGCGTGCTGCCGCTCTACTTCTTCATCGAGCGCTACGCCGAGTCCTACCGGCGCGAGCTGGAGGCGTTCGTCGAGTGCATCCAGCGGGATACAGAACCGCCCGTCACGGGGCGTGATGGGCGGATGGCGGTTGTGATTGCGCTGGCGGCCCAGCGTTCGTGCGACGAGGGTCGTCCCGTGCCTCTGAGCGAGTTCGTCGAAGGCTAGGCGGTGACGAGCTCGCGCTCAGCGACCGGCTGCTGAACACCCGATAAACCGCGCACCGCGTCTTCCATCATCGCCGTCGCATCACGCACGGATGTGCCTTCCGCGAAGCGGAGCGGCGCGCCGATGCGCACGCGCACGGAGGCCGGCCGCGACTGACGCTCGCCTGCGGGGAGAATGTCGATCGCGCCGTCGATGTGGATCGCGACGATCGGCACGTTTCCTGCGAGCGCCATGATCGCGGGACCGGGGTGGAACGGGAGCTGCTCGCCGGTGCGGGAGCGGCGGCCCTCCGGGAAGATCAGCAGCGACCAGCCCGTGCGCAGCAGCTCCTGCGAGTAATCCAGCGCAGCCTTGCCGCCGCCGCGCGTGATGGGGAAGGCGTTGTAGCGCAGCGCGTGCCAGGCGCCCTTCCAGCGGTTGGTGAAGAAGCGATCGGCTGCGGCGACGACAGCCGTGCGGTCGAAGAGCTTTGGCGGTAGCACGGATTGCACGATCACGGCGTCGAAGTGGCTCGTGTGGTTCGCGATGATCAGCGCCGGGCCGCGGAAGTCCGCGATGTGCTCGCTGCCTTCGACCACGAACGGCTGGCAGAACTGCTCCACGTGGCGCGTGACGTTGCGGTGGCGCGCCAGCCGGCGGAACGCCCTGGCCCAGAAGCTGAGCGCCCACCGGTGGGGCTTCGCTTCAACGATGAGCTTGTTCTCTCGGTTGGCTTGAACTGGTATCGATGTCATGACCCGCCTCTTGCGATGGTGTGGTTGATTGTGTTGTGCGCCGGCGGCCTTGCCAGCGCACAACGAGGATGCCGATTGCTGACTTAGGCGTCGGCGGCGGTCCGGCGCGTCGTGGCCGGGCGGCTGCTGGTGCTGTTCGTGTTGGTGTCGACGCTGGTGGCCTTGAGCAGGTCGCCCGTGCGACCGCGGACGGCAGCGGCGTAGGCCTGACCGGCTTCGCGGTTGGCGCCGACGATCTTCTGTACCGTGTCGCGCGCCTCGCGGCCGGCGGCGACGATCTCGTCGAACGTCTCGCGAGCCAGCTTCTGGGCCGAGCGCTGGGCGTCGCCCGCCTTGGCGATCGCCAGGGCCGAGAAGCCTGCAAGATCGGTCGGTGCATCAGCGAGCCGCTTGCCCAGCTCGAGCATCCCCTGGGCGCCCTTCTCCGCCTCTTCCAAGTAGGACTTCGAGACGCGGTAGGTGCGCTCGTTGCCCGCCCGGATCGCCTCGAGTACGGCTGCTGAGCCCTCGTTGAGAGCGCTGAAGAGCTGGTCGACTGTCGTGGTCGCCATGTTGATGAATCCTCCTCTTGACAAACGCTTGATACATGCAGTATGCATATAGATGGAGGGCCTGTCAAGCCCTTTTGGGGCCTTTCGAGAAAAATTTCTCAAATTTGATGCAGGACTGATGCCATGACCGACGAGACAACCGACCAAACGAACGGCAAGGTCCCCTTCCGAGCGCCGCGCCTCCACGGCGAGCTCCTGGCGACGAGCCTGCTCGCCTTCCTGCGCGACTTGAACGCGCACGGCTACCAGCTCGCCCAGCGGCTGGCGGAGGCCGGCCTGCCACCGTTCGATGTGGGGACGATCTACCGGACGCTGCGCCAGCTCGAGAAGGCTGGGCTGGTCTCCTCCTTCTGGGACACGTCGGAGTCGGGGCCGGCCAAGCGCACCTATTCGCTCACCTCAGCCGGCGACGCGTTCCTCTCGACCTGGATGGACGTCCTGCGCCGCTACGAGAACTTCTTCGGCGCGCTGGCAGGGCGTCGGCCTGCGCCGGCGAACGAGGAGCCGGCCGGCGAGAGCAGCTAACACTCGCCGGCTCTATACTCACGCCGAGAGCGTGCAGTGAGCGACGAAACAACCCCCTCTCCGCCGAAGAGGCCGTTCCGCCAGGCGTTCGACGACGCTTATCTCAGCGCCGACCGCGTGCTCGATCGCGGCCAGCGGCAGGCATTCCGCTGGCTCTGGTTCTTTCTGCCCGAAACGTCGGTCGCGAGGGACCTGCGCTTCCAGCAGATCGTCGCGTCGCGCTTCTTCTCCGACGCGGGGCAGCAAGCCCTGGCCTACGGCGCACTGATCGCGGTCGCGCGCAGCGGAGGCAGCGCCCTCGACCTGGCGCTGATCGGCATCGCGGCGCTGCTGCCCCCTGCCCTGTTCGGCCTGTACGGCGGCGCCGTCGCCGACGAGCTGCCGGCGCGAGTAGCCCTCGCGGGCATCTACAACCTGCAAGCGCTGAGCTGTTTTCTCGTGCCGGTCTTCGCGGGCACAGACCTCTGGTCCATCTTCGCGCTGATCCTTGTCGTGAACACGCTGGGGCAGGTCTCCGGCCCAACGGAGTCCGCCGTCCTGCCCCTCGTCGCGAACGAGCAGCAGCTGGCGTCGGCGACCTCGCTCGTCCACTTTGCCTCGTCGGCCGGCACGGCCTTCGGGGCCGCGGTTCTGGCGCCCGTGCTCGTCCGGGTGTACGACGAGCGAGCCGTGATGTACGTCGCGGGCGGCTTGCTGCTCGTGGCCGCGACGCGCGTGTTCGATCTGCCGTCCGGCGATAGGCCAGCGGGCGCTCCTCTCGTCCGCCCAAGCCGCCGCCTGCTCCCCACGATCAGCATGCTGGCACAGCAGCCCGCCGTGACGACCATGATCCTCGTCGCCGTGCTGTCCGGCACGGCCAACATCGTGCTGCAGACGCTCGCGCCGCGCTATGTCGTCGCCGCGCTGCATGTCGACGCGGCGAACGCCGTGTACGTATTCGCGCCGTCCGCCGTCGGTCTGCTCCTCGCCATCGCGATCGGCCCCGCGATCATGAAGCGCGCCGGCGAACGGCTGAGCGCACTCTGCGGCTTTCTGATCACGACCACGACGCTCCTGCTGCTCGGCCTCATCGATCGCGTTTCTCCGGCGATCGACGCGTTCAACCCGCTGCGAGCGCTCTCAGCGCTCGGCATCGAGATGAACGAGCCGCTGCGCACCGCGGCGCTCCTCGCGATGCCGCTCGGCTTCAGCGTCGCGCTCACAACGACATCCGTGCAAACGTACATCAACCGCCGTGTGCCGCTGAGCTTCCAGGGCCGCACGTTCGCGCTCCAGAGCTCGCTGAAGAACGGTATCGCTATCGTGCCGCTGCTTTCCCTGGGCGCAGCGGCCTCGGCCTTCGGCGTGGAGCCGATCCTGATCGCCGCGCCGATCGTGCTGCTCATCCTGGCGTACGCGCTCGTGCAGATCAGCATCGGCTTCGCGGGCTTGTCGCCCGCGGCGAACCTCGAGGTGTTCTCGACGTTCTGGCACGAGACGCCGGCACCCCCGATGGAACCCGCCTCTCAGCGTTGACGCCGCTAGGCCGCCGTGCTACTACAGATGGGCTTTTGCCCCGCATACACTCGATAGGAGCATGACCGTGGACCGCATGGACTTTGGCATCTTTATGGCGCCTTTCCACCGCGCCGGCGAGAGCCCGACCGTGGCGCTGCACCGCGACCTCGACCTGATCTCGTATCTCGACGGCCTCGGCTACGACGAGGTCTGGGCGGGCGAGCACCACTCAGGCGGCTGGGAGCTGATCACCAGCCCGGAGCTGTTCCTCGCCGCCGCCGGCGAGCGCACGCAGCGCATCCGGCTCGGTACCGGGGTCGTCAGCCTACCCTACCACCACCCGTTCATGGTCGCTGACCGCATCGTGCTGCTCGATCACCTTACGCGCGGGCGGGCGATGCTCGGCGTGGGGCCCGGCGCCCTACCGGGTGACGCACGCTTCCTCGGCATCGAGCCGACAACGCAGCGCGACCGGATGGACGAGGCGCTCGGCGTTATCCTGCGGCTCCTGAACGGCGAGGTCGTCGATTACCGGTGCGAGTGGTTCGAACTGCACGAGGCGCGCCTCCAGCTCCGCCCCTACCAGCAGCCGACGATGCCGGTCGCCGTCGCGTCGACCGTCACACCGACGGGCATGGTGGCGGCGGGCAAGCATGGCACCGGTGTGCTCTCCGTCGCCTCATACACGGAGGCCGGCATAGCAGCGGCGAAGACGCAGTGGGCCTTCTGTGAGCGCTCTGCGGCGGAGGCCGGGCGACCGGCGCCTGACCGGTCGACGTGGCGTCTCGTCGTGCCTTACCACCTCGCCGCCACGCGCGAGGAGGCGATCACAGACATCGAGGTGGGCGTGCACCGCTGGTACAACGAGTATTTGATCCACACGCTGGGAGCCAGCCAGCTGCCGCCCATGGAGTCGGGCCGCGCGCTCGCCGAAGGGATGAACGCGTTCGGCGGCGCGATCATCGGCACGCCGGATGAGGCGATTCTCGCGATCAAGAAGCTACAGCAGATCACAGGCGGCTTCGGCTGCCTGCTCGGCCTCGCGCATGAGTGGACCACGCGCGAGAAGATCGAGCACAGCTACGAGCTGATGGCGCGTTACGTGATGCCCGAGTTCCAGGGCACGATCGAATCGACGCGCGGCTCGCTGGAGTGGACGCTGGCGAACAAGCAATCGCTCATGGCCGGCCGCGACGCAGCGCTCGCCAAGGCGATCGCGAAGCACGCCGCGCCGGCGCCAGCCGACGGCGCCTAACCGTCATTCCGAGCGGTTAGTCCGCCATCGGCTGGCGACAGCGAAGAGTCCCGCCGGCCCCGGTCGCCACGGGGCGGGACACTCCTCCAATCGGTCTGGTAAAGGGCGTTGGGTTTCTGGCTCGCGCCGCTGTCGAGGGACTTGACAAGGTTCGAAAGAGGTGTACGATCAAGACGACTGGCGTGGATTTCGGTTGCGCAGACAGCCGTTCGCATCGAAGAGAGAACGATGCTTCACACAAGTGACCTTCGCCGTGGGATAACGAGAATTGCACTACTCGGGACGGTTGCGCTTTGGCTCTCATTCGTTGCAGCCGCCGCGCCGAACAGTGCCCCCACCGTTACCGCGCCCGCAGCAACGCCGACACCTTCAGTTACCGACCCCGGAGTTCCTATGACGCAAGAGTCGTATGAGGCCCTCGCTCCGCGGGTAGCCTTCGACCGCGCAGCAGGAGCCGCGCTGGATGTCGTTCAGAAGTATGACAGCGACTTCGGGTCGGCCTGGTTTGATCGCGAAGATGCAATCGTCGTCCCAACGCTTCCGAGCGCCACAGACGACGAGAAGGCCCAAATTATAGCGGCTGCTCCTCCAGGCGCCGTCGTTCGCTTCGTGGATGCAGCGTATTCCTCGAGGCAACTGAGAGCCTGGTCCGACCAACTGGACAGGCAGTGGAAGATTTTTTCGGACGCGCAACGTGCCCAGGCCGCGTCGCCTTCGGAAAATATCTTCGCTGATTTGGCTACTCTCAAGGTTCAGGTCGCATCGGTCGGCCCGCAGGACGATCTAAACCGGGTTCGCATCGGCCTGGTTTCACTGGCTGACCAGAGCGATGAGACAATTAGGGAGACCTGGAGGAGGGCATCCGATGCAGGTTACGCGCCACCCCTCGACGGCGTTATTTTCTCGATCGTTGGCCAAGAGCAAGTCTCAGATAGTCGTGGAGACAGTCCAGGCCAGCTAAAGAGCGGTCTTGCTCTCAATGGAACCAGCTGCACCTCCAACCTATCGGTGACAGGCAGCGGCGGTGTAATCTACCAGCTCACCGCGGGCCACTGTTTTGGTACGGGGAGCAATGTCACCCATGCTGGTCAGTCAATCGGGTCCGTAACCGCGACGCACTTCTACGACAACACCAATCATATGGTCCTGGACATGTAACGGCAATTCTGCTCAGCAGTGGAGCTTCGTGCCGGTGGGCTACCGGCTCGTACATCATCTACGCGATTAAGCGGTTCGCCCTCAGCAGCAAGTGTATGGATGTGGACATCAGCAACGGAGGAGGCTACGGTAATGGCGTGAAGGTGCAAGAATGGGATTGTAACGGTGCAAATCAACAGCAGTGGCGACTAGTTAGGACGGGTTCGAACGCAAGCGATTTCAACATTGTCTCACTACGCTCCGGCAAGTGCGTCGATCTGGACATCGCCCAGCCGGGAGGCGGTTATTCTGACGGGACCCGGCTGCAACAGTGGGATTGCCTTGGCGGCGGGCAGACAAATCAGCTGTGGCGGCTCGGTTAGGCGCAGACTGGTGGCACTGCCCTGCAGTCGTGGAACATCACGTCAGGAGGTCGTTCCGTGCGGGTTGCCATAAGTGCACTCGTGCTCCTTCTCCTGTCGAGTTGCAGCAATAGTTCATCCAGCGGTTTGTCGTTCCAATTGGAACAACTTAGTAGTCCTGAGCAATTGGCCCAACTGTCTAGAGTGAGCTCAATTCCGGGAGGCACGGCCTTGAGCAGATCCGCGGAAGATGTCCTCATTGGAATCGCCTATGGCGAGTGTTCGGGTGCTCCCGCTCACGTGGAGGCCGTACATCTGGACAATGGAATAGCGCTGGTGGCGATCAGTCCATCGCAGCCCGCTGGGGGACCTCAGTCTGCCTGCGCGGACGTGGGCCGAAATGTCGGACTGCGCTTAGCGATACCGACGACCACCACGCTCAATGGCGTGGAAGTTCGCTACAAAAATTAGCCTATCCATCCCTACATTCCGCCACGGGAGGCCAATGGCGGCATGCGAACCAAAGGAACCTTTACATCTCCCCGTTCGGTGCGACAAGCACCTTCTCGTGCGAGCTGCGGTCCGCCACCAGCTCCGCAAACACTCTCGGCACGTCGTCCAGGCCGATCACGGTCGAGACCACCGGCGAGACATCGACCGTGCGCGACGAGATGAGCCCCGCTGCTTCCTGCAGCTCCGTCGCGGAGCCGAAGGTTCCGATGATCGACTGCTCCTGCAGCAGGAGCTGCAACAGATCGGTCTGGTAGGGCCGGTCGAACGCGCCCGCGACGACGATCCGGCCACCCTTGCGCGTCGCCGCAACGCAGTCGGCCATCGGCTTGGGCGTACCCACGCACTCGACCGCGAGCTCCGCACCGAGGCCGCCCGTGTACTCGCGCACCTTCGCCGCGATGTCGTCCGCCGTCGGGTCGAGCACGACGTCCGCGCCGGCCGCGCGCGCCAGCTCCCGCCGTCGCGGCGCGGGCTCCGAGACGATGACCGTCCCTGCGCCCTTGTGCTTCGCGCCGAGCAGCGTGAGCAGACCGATCGGTCCGCCCCCTGCGATGAAGACCGACTCGCCGCTGCGCAGCTCGCCGCGATTGAGCCCGTGCAAGGCGACGCCGAACGGCTCGGACAGCGCGCCGTATTTCAGCCAGGACTTATCGGGCAGCGGCACCGCCTGGCTCGCCGCGAGCGCGACGTACTCGCCGTAGCCGCCCGTCCGCGTGTAGCCGATGCCGTGGTGCGGGTTCACGCACAGGTTCGATCGCCCCTGGCGGCAGAAATGGCACTCTCCGCAGGCATCGCCGGGATGAACGACGACGGGATCGCCCTCGCGCACGCCGGTCACCCCTTGCCCGACCGCCGAGACGACGCCTGTCAGCTCGTGGCCCATCACGGGCGACCACATCCGCAGCGCGCGCGGCGAGGGCTGCTCCGCCGGCGCCAGGTATTCGTGCAGGTCGGACCCGCAGATGCCGCAGTAGGCGACCGCAACGACGACCTCGCCCGCGGCCGGCTCCAGATCCGGCGCTTCGGTGACTTCGAGCGTCTTCGGCCCGCGAAATGCTACGACCTTCATCGATAGCTCCTACTAGCTGCTCCCAGCGGCACACAGCCCCGCCGCCGCTTCCGGCGGCGCTCAATAGTATCATGTTGACACCAAACCGAAGCGCAAGTAGCATACCTTCGCCGCTGGAGGAGCGTCGGTTCTGAAAACCGCACCATGAAGCGTGCGGCATTGAGCAGGAGGATTTCCGTTGTCTAGCGCGCAGGACAACCGGCCCGTCATCGTCGGCGTTGGACAGCACACCGTGCGCGACGGCGCGGAGGCCGCCATCGAGCCCGTCGACATGATGGCACTCGTCGCGCGCAAGGCGGAGGAAGACGCCGAGACGAAGGGCCTGCTCGCCAAGCTCGACTCGGTCCGCGTGATCAACGTCTTCTCCTGGCGCTACAGCCAGGCGCCATCGCTGCTGGCCGAGCGCATCGGCGCGACGCCGCGCGAGAAGCTCTACACCACGCTCGGCGGCAACTCGCCGCAGTGGCAGCTGAACGAAGCGGCCGAGGCGATTGCGCGCGGCGACGTGAAGGTCGCGCTGATCGCGGGCGCCGAGGCCGTAAACACCGTCCGGCGCGCCCGCCAGCGCGGCGTCGAGCTGCCCTGGACGCCCACGCCCCCTAGCGCCAAGACGGAGATGGTGGGCGACCGGCGCATGGGCAGCAAGGAGATCGAGCTCAAGCACGGCGCGTCGGCGCCGATCCAGGTCTACCCGCTGTTCGAGAACGCGCTGCGCGCGCACAAGAGCCGCTCGCTCGATGACCACCGCGCGCGGCTCAGCAAGCTCTGCGGCGACTTCTCCGCGACAGCCGCGCAGAACCCAGACGCCTGGTTCCGCGACGGCAAGACCGGCGAGCAGATCACGACGCCGACGCCCGAGAACCGCTACGTCGGCTTCCCGTACACGAAGTACATGAACGCGATCATGGACGTCGACATGGCGGCAGCGCTGATCATGACGAGCGCCGACGAAGCGCGGCGTTTGGGCATCCCCGAGTCGAAGTGGGTGTACCTGCTCGGCTGCGGAGATGCGACCGACATCTGGTACTGGAGCGATCGCGTCAACTTCCACAGCTCGCCGGCCATCGAGCGCTGCGGCAGCCGCGCCTTCGAGTCGTCCGGCCTCACGGTCGATCAGATCGACTACTTCGATCTCTATAGCTGCTTCCCGATCGCGGTGCAGATCGGCCGCGACATGCTCGGCATCCCCGACGACGACGCGCGCCCGCTCACGATGACGGGCGGCCTCCCCTACTTCGGCGGGCCAGGCAACAACTACACCACGCACGGCATCGCGTCGATGGTCGAGCGGCTGCGCGCCGAGCCGGGCAAGCGCGGCCTGGTCACAGCACTCGGCTGGTACATCACGAAGCACGCTGCCGGCATCTACAGCGCGACGCCGAACGACGGCGAGTTCCGCCGCCCCGACATGTCCGGCGACCAGCACGAGATCGACGCGATGCCGCACCCCGAGCTGGTCGAGCAGCCGGACGGCGCGGCGACGATCGAGACGTACACCGTCATGCACAACCGCGAAGGTGCCCCGGACTACGGCATCGTCATCGGCCGGCTGGAGGACGGGCGGCGCTTCCTCGCGAACGTCGCCGGCGACACGTCCGTGCTCGATGGCATGACGAAGCGCGAGATGGCCGGCGCGCGCGGCCGCGTCCGCCACGACGAAGCATCCGGCAAGAACCTCTTCGAGCTGTAGATGCCGGCCAAGGCGCTCATCCTCGCCCCGTTCGACGACGGCTACCTCTCGCGCCTGCGCGAGATCGGCGTCCGACTCTCCTATGAGCCCTGGACGGCCTCCGGCAAGCTGCAGAACCCAGCCGCGCTGGCCGCCCGTCTGCGCGACGAAGCGATCGAGATCATCGTCGTCGAGGCCGACTTCCTCACGGCCGAGGCGTTCGCGGCGCCCAAGCTGCGGCTGGCCGCCGTCTGCCGCAACGGCCTCAACCTCGTCGACGTGAACGCGGCCAGCGAGCAGGGCATCCCGATCATCTTCACGCCGACGCGCAACACGATCGCCGTCGCGGAGCACGCAATCGCGCTCATGCTCTCGATCGCACGCCAGTCGTACGCCGCGCGCGACTACGTCGTCGCCGGCGACTGGACGAACCCGATGGACGCCTACACGCGCTTCCAGGGCCGCGAGCTGCACGGCAGTACCGTCGGTGTGATCGGCCTCGGCAACATCGGCGGCGAGGTGGCCAAGCGCGCGCAGGCGTTCGGCGCGAAGGTCTTCGGCTACGATCCGTTCGTCCCGCGAGAGCGCGCGCGCGAGCTGGGCGTCCGGCTCGCCAAGCTGCCGACCCTGCTGCGCGACGCCGACTTCGTCACGCTGCACACGTCGCTGAGCGCCAAGGAGCAGATCCTGGATGCCGCCGCGCTCGATCTGATGAAGCATACGGCCTACGTGATCAACAGCGGCGCGCATCAGGCGCTCGACTACGGCGCGCTCGCGGAGCGACTGCGCGATGGCCGTCTCGCCGGCGCCGCGCTCGACGTCTTTCCCGGCTTCGTGCTCGCGCCAGACAGCCCCCTGCGCGGGCTCGACAACGTGATCGTGACGCCGCACATCGGCGGCGCGACGAAGGAGACGATCGTGCGCCAGTCGCGCACCGTGTTCGAGGACGTGCAGCGCTACATGCGCGGCGCGCGACCACGCAACGTGGCCAACCCGGAGGCATTCAAGGCAGCGAAGCGTGGCCGCTGACCACATCCTCGCGCTCGACGCCGGCACCAGCGGCGGCCGCTGCGTCATCATCGCGCCCGACGGCGCGACCGCCGCCGCGACCCGCCGCGCCTGGTCGTACGACGTGCCGCCGGAGGCAGGGCCGCTCGCACGCTCGTTCGACGCCGAGGCCTTCTGGTCGACGCTCGTCGCGCTGACGAAGCAGGCGCTGGCGGAAGCCCGCCTGTCGGGTGCCGACATCGCGGGCGTGGGCATCACGGCGCAGCGGCTGGCCTTTCTCGTCATCGACCGCGATGGCGGTGTGCTCTACGCCGGCCCCAACTCCGACGCCCGCGCCGTCCGCGAAGGGCTACTCATCGATGCGCGAGAAGCCGAGCGTGTCTACCGCTCGACGGGCAAGCTGCCGTCGCTCATCCTCGCGCCGGCGCGTATCCAGTGGCTCCGCGAGCACGGCGAAGGCTTCGCGCGCGCGCATGCGGTGCTTACGCTGGGCGACTGGATCGCCTACAAGCTCGCTGGTGAGCTGCGCGCCGAACGAACGCTCGCCGCGGACTGCGGCTTGCTCGACGTTTCGACGGGCGAGCGAGACGCTGCGCTGCTCGATGACCTTGGCGTTGCCGCCGAGCTGCTGCCGCCGCTCATCTCGTCGGACGAGGTTGTCGGCGCGATCACTGCGGCCGCGGCGGACGAGACCGGCCTCGCGGCAGGCACGCCCGTTGTGATCGCGGGCGGCGATACGCAGTGCGCGCAGCTCGGCATGGGCGTCGAGGAACCGGGCGCGGCGGGCATCGTCGCCGGCTGGAGCGGCCCGCTCCAGATCGAGACGGCCGAGCCGCGCTTCGATGCGCAGCGGCGCACCTGGGTCTGCCCGTCCGCCGCAGGCGGACTGCCTGATCGCTGGCTCGTAGAGAGCAGCACGCACGACGCGGGGCGCGTCTGGCGCTGGTGGTGCGAGCAGCTCGTCGGCGAGGACGACGCCGCGATGGAGCGCGCGGCCGCGCTCGCCGCGCAGGCGCCCGCCGGCGCAGCCGACGTCGCCGGCCTGCTCGCGCCCGCGCCGATGAACGCTGGAGCGATGGGCCTGCACCTCGGCGGCGTGCTGCTGCGCACGCCCCTCTTCGCGAACGCCATCGGCAAGCCGGAGCTGCTGCGGGCCGTGCTCGAGAACGTCGCGTACGCGCTGCGCGCGAACCTCGAGCAGGCGGAGGAGGTCGCCGGCCGGCGCGCCACGCGCATCGCGGCGGGAGGCGGGCTCACGCGCGCGCCGATCTTCGGTCGCATCCTCGCGGACGTCATCGGCCGCCCGATCGAGGTCGCGCAGGACGTCGAGGTGAGCGCGCGCGGCGCGGCGCGACTGGTCGCCCGCGCGCTCGGCAAGGCGGACGGCGTGTACACTGTCGCCAGACAGCAGATCGAGCCCGACGCCGGCGAATCGCAGGCGTACGCGCCGCGCTACTTGCGCTGGCGGCGGCTGAGCGAGAAGCTGGACGAGATCATGAAGGAGCTGCCATGAGCTGGGACGAGGTGCGCCGCGCGATCGTGGACGTTTGTCACCGGATGGAGGAGATCAACTTGGTGCACGGCTCGAGCGGCAACGTCAGCGTCCGGCTGCCGAAGGACGACGCGGGCCGGGAGCTGTTTGCGATGACGCCGAGCGGCGTCCCTTATCGCATCCTCCGCACCGAGCAAGTGCTGATCGTCGACGCTGAGGCGAACGTGATCGACGGCGACGGCATCGGCAAGCCTTCGAGCGAGCGGAAGGTGCACTTCGCCGCGTACGCCGCCCGGCCCGACGCCGGCGCGGTGATCCACAGCCACTCGATCTACGCGAGCGCGCTCGCCGCGGCCGGCCAGGACCTGCCGCCGATCATCGACGAGATGGTCGTCTGCATCGGCGGCTCCGTGCCCTGCGCGCCCTACGGCATGCCCGCCACGCCCCAGCTCGCCGACACCGCGATCGCGCTGATGGGGCTGCGCCAGGCGGTGCTGCTGCGCAACCACGGCGTCGTGGGCGTTGGGCGCGACCTCGAAGAAGCGCTCACCGTGGTCGACATGGTGGAGCGCACGTCACAGATCTACCTGCTCGCGCGCCTCGTCGGCGAGGTGCAGCCCATCCCCGACAACGTCTCGCAGATCGAAGTGAAGTTCTTCCGCATCCAGCACGGCTTCCCACAAGACGACTAGCGCCGTTGCAGTGCACATCGTAGGTGGGGTCTTCAGACCCCAGACACGCGCGGGTCTAAGCGCCTACGAGCGTCAACACCGCAGGGCTGAAGCCCTGCAGCTACATCATCTTCTTGGCAGCCCCAACCCGCGCTGCGCGATGAGTTGCCCCGTCATTCCGAGCGGTTAGTCCGCCGGAAGGCGGACGACAGCGAGGAATCTCGCATCTCTTGGCAAGAGACATGCCAGTCCAATCAAGAGACATCGCGACAAACACCATAGCCCCAGGCGCCTGCGAATGCGGCGACCTCCGGTCGCCTAAGCGCCTGCGAGCGCAAACACGGCAGGGCTGAAGCCCTGCAGCTACATCACCTTCGCGGCAATCCCAACCCACGCTGCGCGATGAGGTTGCGCACAACCTCCGACGTCCCGCCCGCGATGGTGCGCCACTGCGTGTCGAGGTAGAGGTACGCCGCGCGGCCGTCCGCGTCCTCGCCCGCCTGCCCGCGCATCGAGAGTGCGGTGCTCGCCAACGACTGCCACAGCTCGCTGTGGAAGAGCTTGAGCGCATCCGCCTCGTACCCCGGCACCGTGCCGCGCGCCTGCATCCACGTGGCCCGCTGCGAGAGCAGCCGCGCGATGCGGATCCTGATCGCCAGATCGGCGAGGCGCTGTCGTTCCGGCGGCGAAAGCGTCCGGCGGCGAACTTCTGCTAGCAGCTCCTCGAGCTCCCGCTCCACGTCGCCCACGGGGAACACGCGCTCGAACTCGAGTGCGGCGCTCGTCATGTACTCCCAGCCGCGCCCCTCCTCACCGACCAGGTTCTCGGCGGGGACGCGGACGTTGTCGTAGAAGACGGCGTTCGTGCGCTTGCCGCTCAGCCCGACGAGCGGTCGCACCACGATGCCGTCGCCCTTCGAGTCGACGACGAAGAAGGAGTAGCCTTCGCGCCGCCCGCCCGTCGTGTCCGTGCGCGCGATGAGCCAGTGGTACTCGGCGTAGTGTGCGCGCGTGTTGAACAGCTTGTGCCCTTCGATGACGTACTCATCCCCGTCGCGCACGGCCTTCGTCTGCAGTGCGCCGAGATCGGAGCCGGCCTCCGGCTCCGTGTACGCCAGGCAGAACTCGATCTCACCGCGCGCGATCTCGGGCAGGTACGTCCGCTTCTGCTCGTCGCTGCCGAAGCGCATGATCATCGGCCCGGCGATGCCCACGCCGACGAGCCGCCCCGCCGGCAGCAGCCGGTAGTACGCCAGCGCATCTTCGACAAGCGCGGTGTGCCAGGGCGACGCATCGATGCCGCCGTGCTCTTGCGGCCAGCCGGGCGTCAGCCAGCCGCGCACCCCCAGCTCGCGCAGGACCGAGCGCACGTGCGGCCCCAGCTCGAGGCCCGACTCCGCCTCGCGCGCTACCGCGTCCGTGACGAGGCGCTCCAAAAGCGCATAGAGATCGTCTCGGAATTGGCGGATCTCAGACGAGACGCTGAAGTCCATAAAGCGCCGATGGTGCCGGGACACGGGGAGTGCAGAGGGGCAGAGCCCCGGCGCCTGTCCTGAGCGAAGTCGAAGGGGCGGGGGTCTGGGGGTGTCCCCCAGACCCAATTACTTTTCTGGGCGGGTGGGCGGGAAAGATAAACATCCTTCTTGGGTCCTGCTAGCTGCGCAGGATGTACTCGGTCGTGCGGTAGGCGCCGCCGGACGGCGTGATGAACTGTGCAACGTCCTCGGCCATGATCGCGTCGGCCTCCGACGCGTTATAGCGCGGCCCCTTCAGCGCCGACGGGTCGAGGTAGTGCAGCTCGACGAATCCGTCAACGTCGGGCGCCTTGCCCCACGGGCCGACGACCACGTTCGTGACGTAGCGCGACACGCCGTTCATGTAGCGCAGCACGATGGGCACGTGCTTGTGCAGCCAGTGTTCGGCGAAGCCATCGCACGAGAGGCCCGGCTTGCGCCGCACCGGATAGATCATCTTCACACCGGGCGAAGGCTCGCCGTCCCTCCATGTGCGATCGTAGTCGCGCTGCGTCTCCGGCCGCACGTGGTACGCGATCACGGTATCGAAGATCTCCGCTGCCTCCTCCTCCAACGCGACGGCGGCCTCGGGCGAGTCGTAGCGGCGCGCGCGGTCCGTGAAGTCGCCCAGCTCCTCGAACCACATCTCGGCGATCGCGTCCAGCTCGCCGAAGTCATCGTTCGCCTTCACCTGCCAGTCCAGGTCGACGACGTTCACGCAGTACCGGCGCAGGCCGGGGAAGTGCTCGAGCGGGCCGCGGATGTGATGCTTGAGGTAGTGCTGCTGGAACGCCTCGCGCGTGAACGACGGCGCGCGCCGGACGAGGAACAGCATCTTCTCCACGTCAGCCCTCCGGCGGCGCGGTGACCACGCCGTCCGCGATGAGCTGCAGGAGCCGCGCCTCGTCGTAGCCGAGGAGCTCGCGGTACAGGGCCACGTTCTGCTCTCCGAGCATCGGCGCGCGCTCGACGGCGGCCGGCTCGCCGCCGAAGACCAGCGGCGAGCGCGGCAGCTTGAGCTTGCCGAGACCGGGCTGGTCGACCTCACCGAAGACGCCGCGCGCGTTCAGGTCGTCGTCCTGCAGCACCTCGCCGATATCCTGCACGATGCCGCAGGGCACATCGGCAGCGATCATCGCGTCGAACACCTCGCGCTTCGTGCGATCGCGCGTCCACGCGCCGACGATGCGGTCGACCTCCTCGCGGTTCTGCCAGCGCTCGCCGCGCGTGCGGAAGCCTTCCTTCACGCTGAGATCATCGCGGCCGATCACGCTGAAAACGGCGTGCGCCTGCTTATCGAGATTCGAGGCGATGTACACGTAGCCATCGCTCGTCTCGTACAGATTCCCCGGCGAGTAGCCCACGAGCACATTGCCGGCACGCTTCGGGACGCGTCCGGTGTTGTAGTAGATGTTGTAGAGGTTGAACGGGATGCACACGGCCACGTCGCGCATGGCGATCTCGAAGCGCTGCCCCCTGCCCGACTCGGCGCGCTGGTACAGCGCCGCGACGATGCCCGCCACGAGGTGCGGCGCGACGAGCGTATCGACGAAGAGCACGCCCGAGAGCGTCGGCGGCGACTCCGGGTAGCCCGTCGCGGCCATGATGCCGGACATCGCCTGCATCGCCATGTCGAGGCCGGGCGCGCGCGCGTACTTGCTGTCGCGGCCGAAACCAGAGACCGAGGCGTAGACGAGCCTCGGGTTGATTTGCGACAGCTCGTCGTAGCCGAGGCCCCACTCGTCCATCGTGCCCGGCACGAGGTTTTCGAGGAGCACATCGATCTTCGTCATCAGCTCGCGAAAGATCGCGCGGCCCTGTTCGAGCTTGAGGTTGAGCGTCATCGATTCCTTGCCGCCGTTGTACAGCGCGAAGAGCGGCGAGATCGGGCTCTTGTCGCTGCGGGCGGAGAGGCGCGACTGGTCGCCCGCCGGGCCCTCGAGCTTGATCACGCGCGCGCCCATGCCGCGCAGCAGCCACGCCGCGTACGGCCCGGTCACCGCCTGCGACATATCGAGGACGACGACGCCGTGGAGGGGCTTGCCTGCGATCATTGGAACCAGCGCGGCAGACTGTCCGGGCTTGCGCTCTCTTGCATAAGACTTCTTGTTCGCCGCGCTGGGGGTGCGCTAGCGGTACTCCTCGGGGTAGCGTTCCGCGCGCTTCTTCGCCGCCTCGCGCGTGCCGTAATCGCGCCGCTCCTTCGGGAAGCTCACCTCGTCTTCCGCCCACTTCATGCCGACGATGAGCGGGTGGACGGCGGAGTACTGGATGAACGGCGATACCATGCGCAGCAGGTCGTACGTGACGTTCGTGTAGGCCTTGCCGATGGCGAGGCCGTCGCGTGGGAGGAGCGAGATCGCCTTCGTGAGCGCGCCGACCTCGTCGTCGAGTGTGTCAGCCGGCACGGCGCGGTTGATCAGCCCCAGGCGCTCCGCCTCCGGCGCGCCGAAGTCGCGGCCGGTGAGCATCAGCTCGCGCGCCTTCTTCGGCCCGCAGTGCAGGATCTCGAGCGGCAGCGTCCACATCGTGCCGGACGCGCCCAGGCGCTGCTCGGTGTGCGCGAACGTCGCGTCATCCGCGGCGAGGACGAAGTCGCACACGAGCGCGAGGAACCAGCCCGCGCCGAAGCAGTAGCCCTGCACTTGGCAGATCGTGGTCTTCATCGAGAGCAGGATAGCGGCGAACTTCTCGGAGCGCCGGCGGTCGAGGAGAAGGCCGTTGCGCTGAGGGGCGCGCTTCACGCGCTCGCCCGGCTTCACGTCCGCGATGCCGTACATGCGGCCGATCTCGTTCAGGTCCCAGCCCGAGCAGAAGTGCTTGCCGTTCGCCTTGATCACGACGGCCTTGACGTCATCGTCCAGCTCTGCCGCCCGGATGCCCTCGAGGACGCCGTCGAGCATCTCGTCGGTCATCGCGTTGAGCTTGTCGGGCCGGTTCAGCGTCAGGTAGACGATGTTGCCCTGCTTCTCCTGCAGTACGATGGGCTCGGGCATGGGATTCGACTCCTTCATCTCGATTCGCGTGCTGGCGACCTTCCGCCGAGGGCGCATCGCCCTTCGCTCCGCTCGAGGGCAGGCTTTGCGCCCCTACAGGCCAGCCCGCGATGCTGTCCACCTATAGCGCCGCCGCGATAGCACGTCAAGTACAGCGGATGCAGCGGAGATCTCACTCGGTGTCATAGTTGTTCGACTTCAGTTCCGCTATCGTGGTAGAGGAAGCGCTGACATGGTGAACACCGACGCGGCCCCCGGCCGGCGAGAGGAGGTCTACCTGGCGGGCGGCTGCTTCTGGGGGGTGCAAGACCTCCTGCGGAAGATCCCCGGCGTGCTCGAAACCGACGCCGGCTACACGGGCGGGCAGATCAAGAACGCGACGTATTGGCGTCACGACGGCCACGCCGAGGCCGTGCGCGTCGTCTTCGACCCGGAGCGCCTGCCGTTCGAGCAGCTCCTGCGCTGGTTCTTCCGCCTGCACGACCCGACTACGAAAGACCGCCAGGGCTACGACATTGGCTCCTCGTATCGTTCGGCGATCTTCTACAAAAGCGACGAGCAGAAGCGGGCCGCGGAGGCGTTCATCCGGCAGCTCGACGCGCGCGGCACGTGGGGCGCGCCCATCGTCACGGAGATCGTCGAGGCCGGAGACTACTGGAAGGCCGAAGAGGAGCACCAGGACTACTTGGACAAGCATCCCGCAGGCTACACTTGCCACTTCCTCCGCCCGGAAGCGGTGCTGGGCGAATAGCCGCTCTCGTGCGAGTACACCTCGTCGACGGCACCTACGAGCTGTTCCGCCACTACTTCGCGGTCCCGCCTTACAAGGCGTCCGATGGCACCGAGGTCGCTGCGGTACGCGGCGTCGTGCGGTCGGTCCTCTCGATGCTCGACGCGGGAGCGACGCACATCGGCGTCGCGACGGACCACGTCGTCGAGTCGTTCCGAAATGACCTCTGGCCCGGCTACAAAACGAGCGCGGGCGTGGCGCCCGACCTCCTCGCGCAGTTTCCGATCCTCGAACAAGCGCTCGAGGCGCTCGGTGTCGTCGTCTGGCCGATGACCAAGTACGAGGCCGACGACGCGCTCGCCTCGGCCGCTGCGGAGGCGGCGGGCTACGCGAAGCAGGTGCTCATCTGCACGCCGGACAAGGACCTGGCGCAGTGCGTCGTGGGCGATCGCGTCGTGCTGCTCGACCGGCGCGCGGACAGGGTGATCAACGAGGCCGCCGTCGTGGCGAAGTTCGGCATCAGGCCCCGCTCCATCCCCGACTACCTTGCCTTGGTGGGTGACAGCGCCGATGGCTTTCCCGGCCTGCCCGGATGGGGAGCCAAGACAGCCGCCGCCGTGCTCTCGAAGTTCCACCATCTGGAGAAGATCCCGGCGGACCCGGCGGCCTGGGGCGTGCCGCTGCGCGGAGCTTCCGCGCTCGCGACGACCCTCGTTGAACAGCGCAAGCTCGCGCTGCTGTTCAGGGACCTGGCGACGCTGCGCACCTCAGTCCGTGTTCGCGCGACGGAAGAGCGCTTACGCTGGACCGGCCCGCGCAGATGCTTCAGGAGCGTCGCGGAACACCTCGGCGCTCCTCAGCTCGTCGATCAAGCAGAGGCGCTTGCGGCCGCGCGGAGACCGCGCGCATCAGCCAGACGAATGTAGCCGGCTAGTCTCCACCCTCGTACTTGAAGGAGAGCTTGACCTTCGCTCGGTAAGTGCGCACCTTCCCCTCGTCGATCTGCATATCCAGCTCGACGACCTCGGCGACGCGAAGATCGCGCAGCGACGCTGCCGCGCGCTCCACCGCCGCTGCAGCTGCTTTCTCCCAGGAATCGGTGCTCGTCCCTACCAGCTCGATGACCTTGTACACGCTCTCTGCCATGACCTTCCTCCTTCGGAATGCGCCGCCACCGGCGAGTTAGACGACTAGGGCCGCAACGGCAAGGTCTACAGTACCGGCCCGACCCAAGGGCGGTCAACGCGCCCAGCCGCCCACGTGGCCCGGCCGCCGGCGGGAAAGGGTTTAGGGATTGGCGGGAGATTTTCAGTAGAATGGCGCGCAGCCATGGAGCTTCACGATACGCCCGACGAAGCCCGCTTTCGCAGCGACGTGCGCTCGTTCATCGAGCGCGAGCTGCCGCCGGAGCTGCGCTGGCGCGGCGGCCTGCGGTCGAGCTTCGACGGCGGCCGCGCGACCTACGGCGGCGACGCGATCAAGGTCTGGCGTCGCAAGCTAGCCGATCGCGGCTGGACGGCGCCCGCCTGGCCCAAGGAGTACGGCGGCGC
>CAYQLM010000026.1:0-34923 GCA_964418365.1 uncultured Dehalococcoidia bacterium | reverse complement strand
CCGCATCCACCACTGCATGCGCTGGCTGGGCCAGATGCAGCGCGCCTTCGAGCTGCTCTGCCGCCGCGCGCTCTCGCGCCAGGTCGGCGGGGAGCCGCTCGCGAACAAGCAGACGGTGCAGACCTGGATCGCCGACTCCGCCGCCGATATCCAGGCCTGTCGGCTCCTCACCATGCACGCGGCCAGCAAGATCGATCAGGGTGACGAAGCGCGCGTCGAGATCTCGCTGATCAAGTTCTGGGGGGCGTCGGCCCTGCACAACGTCATCGACCGCGCGATCCAGGTGCACGGCGCGATGGGCGTCTCCGAAGACACGCCGCTCGCGCAGATGTACCGCGACGCGCGCGCCGCCCGCATCTACGACGGCCCAGACGAAGTGCACCGCATGGTCGTCGCGCGGCGCATCCTGCGCGAGTTCAAGAACGGCGGCGTCTGGGAGTTCGAGTAGCCTGTCATCCCGAAGCGCGTGGGGTAGAGAAACGGTGGGGTGGAGGCCGAGGGACCTGGCGTAACGAAGGGGAGATATGCCTAACCCCGAAGTCCGCTATTGCACGGCGGAGGACGGCGTCCGCATCGCCTACTTCAGTGCGGGCCGTGGGCCGGCCATTGTGTTCGCGTCGAACATCTGGGGCGACGCGAACATGTATGCCGCCCCCGATCCCTACACGCGCGACGTGACCGACCGCCTCGTCGAGCTAGGCTGGAGGGTGGTTCGCTACGACCTCAGGGGCATGGGCTCGTCTCAGCGAGATGTGGACGATTTCTCCCTCGAGGCCCGCGTGCTGGACCTTCAAGCGGTGGTCGATCGCCTTTCCTTGCAGCGCTTCGCCGTCGCGGGCGTTCACTCCGCGGCCGCCGTCGCGATGGCGTTCGCGGCCGGAAATAGAGCCCGCGTGAGCCATGTAGTTGTACTCAATGGGTGGGCCTCTGCTCTGGACATGCGGGCCCGTGTTCGTGTCTCCGACGCCGTCGCCTCCATGAGCAGCCTTGCGGAGGAGGACTGGGAGTTCTTCACACTGGCTATCGCCAAACTCGTCACGGAACTCGATGATCCGGTTCACACGCAGTTCCTGGCCGGAACCATCCGCCGCAGCTCAAGCGCGAAGGCCCACAAGGCGTTCACTCGAGCCGCAGACCAGATCGACCTCCGTCCGATCCTGCCGACGCTCGAAATGCCGGTGCTCGTCGTCCACGATACGGGTTTCCCCTTCGGTTCCTTCGAGCTCTGCCAGGACCTGGCCGCGAGCCTGCCGGATGCCCGCTTTGTTGTTATCGCCGCGGACCGCGACGCCGAGATCGACGCGATCGACACATTCCTTCGAGGCGGCAGCGGTGAGCCAGAACCGACCCGTCCAACTCCGAGTCAGGCCGGTTCATTCCGTACCATGGCCGCTCCCGCGGCCCAGCCGCAGAGCTTCTCCTCCGGCCGGTACGTGGTCAGCAAGCTGCTCGGCGAGGGTGGTCAGAAGATCGTCTTCCTCGCGCGCGACACGCAGCTGGACCGCGACGTCGCGATCGCGCTGCTCAAGGCTGAGGGTATCGACGACGCCAGCCTCGCCCGCCTCAAGCGCGAGGCGCGGGCGCTCGCCCACCTCGAGGCGCAGCCGCATATCGTCGCGATCTACGACATCGGCGACCACGAGCGGCGGCCGTTCACCGTCTGCGAATACCTGGCCGGTGGCAGTCTCGAGGAAGAGTTGGCTCGCGCCGGTGGCCCGCTTCCCGTCGAGCGCGCGGTCGCCATCGCGCAGGACGTCTGTCGCGCGCTGATCGTCGCGCATGGCAGCGACATCATTCATCGCGACATCAAGCCCTCTAACATCTGGCTGACCGCGAGCGGCAACGCCAAGCTCGGCGACTTCGGCCTCGCCACCGCGCTCGGGCGCTCGCATTTCACGCAGACGGGCACGGTGATGGGTACCGCCGCCTACATGGCGCCCGAGCAGGCGCTCGGCCAGGAAGCCGACCAGCGCAGCGACATCTACGCGCTCGGCTGCGTGCTCTACGAGATGCTCGCCGGCCGCCCGCCATTCGTGGCTGACACAGCCGTCGCGGTTGTCTCTCAACACATCAACGCCTCTCCGGTTCCTCTATCCGGTCTCCAGCCCGGCCTCGCGCCCGCGCTCGAGCGCATCGTCATGCAGATGCTGGCCAAAGCTCCCGAGGACCGGCCTCAGACGGCGGCCGAGGTGCTTGGCGCGCTGGAAGGTAACGCTCCTACGACCAGCGACGCTCCATCGCGCGTGCGCACCAGCTCCGTCGTGGCCGAGCCGCAGATCCAGTACGCGAAAACGAGCGATGGCGTCAGCATCGCGTTCGCGGTCGCGGGCGGCGGACCGCCGCTGGTGTACGTGCGTATGTGGACGGCCTGGCACGTGCAACTCGACTGGCAAGGGGAGTACGAAGGCAAGCTCTACGAGGCGCTGGCGGCGAAGCGGAGGCTGATCACGTTCGACCGGCGAGGCGCCGGTCTGTCCGATCGGGGCGTCTCGGAGCTCACGTTAGAAAAGTTCACGCTCGATCTGGAGGCGGTCGTGGACCATCTCGGGCTGGAGCGTTTCGCGCTCATGGGTTGGGCATTCGGGATGATGGTGAGCACGATCTATGCGCTGCGCCATCCCGAACGGGTCTCAGCGATCATCAGTCTCAACGGGGTGATGAGCGGAAGCGCGTTCTGGCAGTCGCCGCGGAACAGGGCGATGCGGGCGATGCGCGAGACGGATTTCGACACGTACGTGGAGACGATGGCCAGCAGGAACCGTGACCCGCACATGAGCGAGATCTGGCGAACGTCTATCACACCGGAGGGTCAGAAGGCGTTCGTGGACGCAAGCGACATGTTCGACGTAACGGATCTGGTGTCGCAGCTCAAGCTGCCCGTGCTGCTGCTCTACCCGGCGGACGGTCGCGATGCGGCGGCACTAGGCGCGTTCGCACGTGAGATGGCGACGCGCATTCCGGGCGGCCGTCTAGTCGCGCTGCCCTGGGAGTCATGGGAGGCGTTCGGGGCGCGCGTGGTGAGCGCGATTGACGCGTTTCTGAGCGAAGATGCGTAGGCTCGCCTCGAGAGCCCTCTCCCGATTCGACTTTTCCGCCTGATGTAGTACTATGCTGTTCACGCCTTAGTTGCGGCGGTGGGTTCGCAGCGGGGCGCAATCAATCAAGATTCGGTCGGTCGGTCAGCTTCAAGAACTGACCAAGAGGCCCTAACGTCCTGAATTGCAATCAAACAATCAGAACTGAGAGAGGGAGATCAGCCATGGCACAGAACGGCACCGGCACCCGAAACGTAGTCATCACCGGCGCGTCGACCGGCATCGGCGAGGCGTGCGCGCTTCGGCTCGCGAAGAACGGCTGGCGCGTCTTCGCCGGCGTGCGCAAGGACGCCGACGGCGAGCGGCTGAAGGCCGGGGCCGGCGCCAATCTCACGCCGATCACGATCGATGTGACGGACCAGGCGCAGATCGATGCGGCCGTGAAGACCGTATCGGACGCCGTGCCCGGTGGGCTGCAAGGTCTGGTGAACAATGCGGGCATGAGCGTGAACGGCCCGCTCGAGTATCTCACCTCCGATGACCTGCGCCGCCAGCTCGACGTGAACGTCATCGGGCAGATCGCAGTGACGCGCTCGTTCCTCGAGCTGATCCGGAAGGGCAGGGGGCGCATCGTCTTCATCGGCTCCATCGCGGGCAAAATGGCGACGCCGTTCCTCGGCCCGTACTGCGCATCGAAGCACGCGATGGAGGCGCTCAGCGATTGTCTGCGCCAGGAGCTGCGGCCGTGGGGCATCCGCGTCGCGCTCGTCGAGCCAGGGTCGATAGCCACGAAGATCTGGCAGAAGGGCATCAACGACGCCGACGAATTCGAGAAGAATATGCCGGAGGACGCCATGATGCGCTACGGCAAGTCGTTCCGCGCGCTGCGAGAGGCCGCCGTGAAGTTCGAGGCGGCGGGCATCCCGGCCGACCGCGTCGCTAAGGTCGTCGAGCACGCGCTCAGCTCGGGGCGCCCGCGCACGCGATACATCGTCGGCTTTGATGCCACGATGCAGAGCATTTTGCGCCGTGTGGCGCCGGACCGCCTGCGCGATCGCCTGGTGGCGATGCAGCTCAAGCTGCCTACCAAGCCGTAGCGCCAGCCGTCCGCGCCCAGTAGCATCTAGCGAAGGGCAACCTGCCCTCCGGAGCCTTGCGTCGTGCTGGACATGGACTTCATCGTCGAGAACCCCGATGTCGTGAAGCGCGCCATCGAGGTGAAGGGCGTCCAGCTCGATCTCGACCGGCTGCTCGCGCTGCACAGCGAAGTGAAGGCGCTGCTCGTCCAGGTCGAAGAGCTGCGCCGCGATCGCAACGCGCTCTCGAAGGAGACGGGTCAAGCGAAGCCAGAAGAACGCGCGGGCCTCATCGAGCGCAGTCGCGCCGTCGGCGAGCAGCTCAAGGACCGCGAGCCGCTCCTGCGCGAGAAGCAGGAGGAGCTCGCGCGGCTCCTGCTCCTCGTGCCGAACATCCCCGGCCCCGATGAGCCGGTCGGGCACGACGAGGAGTCGAACGTCGAGCTGCGGCGCTGGGGCGAGCCCCCCGCGTTCTCGTTCGCGCTGCGCGACCACGTCGACTTGCTGGAGCAGCACGGCTGGGCGGAGTTCCAGCGCGCGGGCAAGCTCGCCGGCTCCCGCATGTACGCCCTGCGCAGCGAGGGCGCACTGCTGGAGTTCGCGCTCTGGCACATGGCGATCGATCACCTGCGGACGCAGGGCTTCACGCTCGTCGGCGTCCCGGCGCTTGCGCGCGAGGCGGCGTTCGTCGGTACCGGTCACTTCCCGGCCGGTCGCGAGGATGTTTACCAGCTCGAGGACGATCTCTTCCTCTCGGGCACGGCCGAGGTCGGCCTGAACTACCTCCATAGCGATGAGATTTTGACTGCTGGCGACTTACCGACCCGGTACGCCGGTTACTCGCCGTGCTTCCGGCGCGAGGCCGGCGCCGCGGGGCGAGACGTGCGTGGTCTGCTGCGCGTACACCAGTTCTTCAAGATCGAGCAGTACGTGATGTGCCGCGCCGACAGGGACGAGTCCGCCCGCTGGTTCGACGCGCTGCTCGCCAACGCCGAGCACTTGGTGCAGGCGCTTGAGCTGCCGTATCACGTGATCCGGCTCTGCACGGGCGAAATGGGTGTCGGGAAGGTGCGCGCCTGGGACCTCGAGTGCTGGCTGCCCAGCCAGAAGCGCTACCTCGAGACGCACACGGTGTCCGAGCTGCACGATTGGCAGGCGCGCCGCGCGAACCTGCGCTATCGCGACGACGAAGGCAAGGTGCGCCACGCCTATACGCTGAACAACACCGCGATCGCGACGCCGCGCATCATCGCGCCGCTGCTGGAAGTGCACCAGCAGCAGGACGGATCGATCCGGGTGCCGGCGGCGCTCCGTCCGTACCTAGGCGGTTGGGAGTCGCTGCCACCTGCCTAGTGGCCGCCGCGCTGCTTCGTAGCCGAGCCTTTCCAGGCTCGGCCTTGAAGGTTCACCGGCGAGGCTCGAAAGCCTCGCCTACGAGTTGGTTCTTACTGTCCCTAATGGCCGCGCCGGAGCAGCCAGCGGCTGTCGATCGCGGGGCCGAGGCCTGACCAGCGCTCGAACTCCACGACGAACACCGATTCATCTGCCGCCAGCAACGGCGACAGCCAGTCGCGGATCGTCTCGGGGTCGGCGTTCGAGAAGACGAGAAACGTCTCGCCGTGCAGCTGACGCACGTCGTGTTCGCCGATGCGTTCGCGCAGCAGATCACCGATCGCATCCGCGAGCGATCGTTTCGAAGAGCAGCCGGCGATGAGCTTGAGGCTGCCCGGCCCGACGACGTCCGTCACTGCTTGAGGTAGCGGCTGAACCAGTCGACGCAGCGGCGCCACGCATCGTCCGCGGCTTCGGGCCGGTGGCTCGGCCGGCCCTCGCTCATGAAGGCGTGGCCCGCGCCGGCGTACGAGTGGAACTCGTGCTCCTTGCCGAGCCGCGTCAGCTCCGCGTCGAGCTTCGCGACGTCCTCGGGGTTGGGGTTGCCGTCGTCCGCGCCGAAGAGGCCGAGGATCGGGCAGCCGATGCGATCGCTCAGCTCGAACGGCGCCGGGCCTTCGCCCCAGGGCCGCATAATGTTGCCGCCGTAGAACACCACGGCGGCCTCCAGCTCCGGACTGTGCTCCGCCATCATGTAGGCAACGCGGCCGCCCATGCAAAAGCCCGTGATGCCGATGCGATCGGCGCGCACGTTGCCGAGCGTGCCGAGGTGCGCGATGGCAGCCTGCACGTCGCGCACGATGTTCGTATCGCGCAGGCGGCCCATGCGCGTCAGCGGGTCGTCGCTGCTCTGCGGATCATCGCGGTGGTAGAGGTCGGGCGCGATGCCGACGAAGCCCGCCTCGGCGACGCGATCGGTCATCGTCCGCACGAACTCATCGACGCCGCCGGCGTGCTGGATCACCACGACGGCGGGAAACGGCCCGCCGCCGGAGGGCTCCGTCACGTAGCAGCGCATCGCGCCGTCGACATCGATCGTGTCCCAGCGTTCAGCCATGTTCGTTCCTCCTCAGCGTTCGAATGCGTAGTCGATGCCGCGCCGGACGGTGACCCGCATCACCGCCCCTGCGCGCGAATCGTCGCGGACGAGCTCCAGCACGCCTTCCGCGACCTGCTCCGGCCGCAAGATCCCGCCGACGGCCTGCTTGAGCGCTTCGATCGCCTCCGGGCCAGCGATCTGCACCATCGGAGTGTCGGTGTAGGTAGGGCAGACGGCGTTGACGCGGATGCCTTCGGCGGCGAGAGGGGCCAGCGTGCGCGTGAAATGCACGACGCCGGCTTTCGCCGCTGCGTATACCGGCGACGCGCCCGTCGCCACGAGACCGGCCATCGATGCGGTGTTCACGATCACGCCGCCGCCGCCCTGACGGCGCATGTGCTGGACGGCGAGCTGCGTGCCGAGAATGACCGCCTTGAGATCGATCTCGAGCACGGCCTCCCAGCGGCGCGCATCAGGCGCGAAGAGGTCTTCGCCGCGCTCAGTAATGCCCGCGTTGTTGTGGACGATATCGATGCGCCCGAAGCGCTCCGTCGCCGTGTTCAGCATGCGCTTCACCAGCTCGCGGTCCGCCACGTCCACGGCGACCGCGTGTGTCTGCGCGCCGGTCGCGGCGATCTCCGCCGCGGCGTGTTCGGCCGCTGCCGCGTCGATGTCGGCGATGACAACGCGCGCGCCGTGCTGCGCCAGCAGCTTCGCCGTGGCGAGGCCGATGCCGGAGCCGCCGCCGGTAATGACGGCGACCTTGTCCTTGGGGTCCATGCGGGCCAATCATAGCCGATGCCTCTCGCGCCCGCTACGGGATTGGGCGGTGCTGGGCGGCGTGCTAGAATAAAGCTCGCCCGCTTCGCCGGGCGTAGCTGGCCCCGTGGTGTAGTGGCCAAACACGCCGCCCTGTCAAGGCGGAGATCGGCGGTTCGAATCCGCTCGGGGTCGCCACGAAATGCAAGAGGCCCGCCTGAGGCGGGCCTCTTTCGCACTGCGGGAGTTCCTACGCCGCCTGCTCCTCGATCGGATCGTCGTCCGGCGTGGGATCGAAAGGTACGACGCGAAGAGTTGCTTCGTCACTGCCCGGTGGCAATAGCGACGCGTTCACGCGGTCGGCGGTGCGCAGCAGGCGCTGGGGCACGTTCAGCCGCTCGCTCAGCTCGAGCAGCGCCTTCGTGTCGCGCGGCAGGCTGGCGCCGGCGTAGCCGCGGTAGCCATCCGCCAGCACATCCAGGTGCGAGGGACCGATGCGCGGGTCTGCGGCGACGGCTTCTCGCACGAGGTCGTAGTCGATGTCGAGCGCGGTGCAGAAATCGTAGATCTCGTTCGCGTACGTCACCTTGAGCGCCAGGAACGCGTTGGTCATGTACTTCGCCATCTCGGCTTCCCGAGATGGCATGATGCTGCGGAAGGGCGCCGGCGGCAGCATGGCGAGCAGGGCCTCGGCTAGGTGGCGGCTCTGCGCCGTGTAGCCGACGATCTGCCGGTCGGGACAGCTGAAGTCGGTGCGCGCGTGGGCATCGCGGCAGAAGTCCGGATTGAACAGGAAGCAGTGCTGTGAGTAGCGGATCTGGTAGGCCTCCGTTGTGCCCGGCAGCACGGTCGACTTGATCACGATGACTTTCGAGCCATCGAGCAGGCTGACGGCTTCCTCCAACGCACGGTCGTCGAAGCCGGCATTCGGCTGGAACGGCGTTGGCACGCAGACGAACACGACGTCCGCTTCGTTGACCAAGCGCTGGCTGCCGATGCCGCGCTCGGGGTCGTAGACGCGGAGCGAATGCCCGTTGCGCTCGAAGTGATCGCGGACCGCGTCGCCTGTGCCGCTCAGTCCGACGATGCCGATGACGGTGCGCCCGTTCTTGGTCAGCGCCATGGGTTCCTCCCTGATCGCTACTTCGACGTCCGGCTGGTTGGAGGGGCCTGATTCAGGACACAGGTCGCCGGCTCACCCCGAAGGGGCTCGCGTCCTCCAATAGAAGGATTCGGCACCTCGAAGCGAATCTATAGAGGCTGGGGCTAGGGCGAGCCCCTATCTTGCGGTCAGGGAAGGCCGATCAGGCCGGAGCAGGCTGCTCCTGAATGAAGGCGCTGATGTGACGGAACACGTCCTGGATGGAGACGACACGCGTTACCCGGCCGTCGATCACCAGCGGGATGTGGCGGAACTCCCCGATCGACATCTTGTGCAACGCGACAGCGAGGGTGTCGTGCTCCTGCATGACGACGGGGTCGCGCGTCATCACCTGGCCGACGGTAACGGCGATGAGATCGACCTTCTCGCCCGCCGCCTTCAGCAGCACGTCGCGCTCGGTCATGATGCCGGCGAGCTGCTCACCTTCCTTGACGAGGACGCAGTCGGCGCGCCGGTGCTGCATCAGGTGGATCGCGAAAAACACCGGGTCGCGCGGCGACACGACGGGCGCCTCGACCGGCTGCAGGTCGCCGAGGCGGTCGTTCAGCAGATGCGCCGTGAAATCGCCCTCGGCGCTCGGGTGGTTGAGGACGTGCAGGTCGTGCCCGCAGCTCGCGCAGAAATCGGAGCCAGGGAAGTTCTCAGCTTTACAGTCGGGGCAGATCATGTGCCGGCCTCCAAGCCGCGCGCTATTCGACGGTCCAGGTATCGCCTTCAGCGTAGAGCGCCTCGAGGTCGCCCGGGCCCTGGCGGGAGACCGCCTCGTCGATCTGACGCTCCATGAGCGTTTCGTATGTCGGGCGCTCTACCGAGCGTAGCACGCCCAGCGGCACCGGATGCTCGGGGTGCATCATCTGGGCCAGGATGAAGGCGGTCGTTGGGTCGTCTCGCGTCTCGTCGTGGACCAGGAGATCGTCTGCGGAGATGCCGTTGCCCAGGTCGACGACCTCGGGTACCGTCCCGTTGAGGCGAATGCCCTTTGTCTGCTCCTTGCCGAAGATCATCGGCTTGCCCTGCTCGAGCAAGATCGTGTGGTCCGGCCGCGCCGTCTTGTCGGCGAAGCCATCGAACGCGCCGTCGTTGTAGACGACGCAGTTCTGATAGACCTCCACGAACGAGGTGCCCTTATGCGCCGCGGCGCGCTCGAGCGTGGCGACCAGGTGCTGCGTATCGATATCGAGCGAGCGCGCGATAAACGTTGCGCCGGCTCCGAGCGCGAACGTAAGCGGGTTGACCGGGTAATCGATCGCGCCGACCGGCGAGGTCTTCGTGACCTTGCCCTGCTCCGACGTCGGCGAATACTGGCCCTTCGTGAGGCCGTAGATGCGGTTGTTGAACAGCACGATGACCACGTCAAGGTTGCGGCGCAGGATGTGCAGCAGGTGGTTGCCGCCGATGCTCAGACCGTCGCCGTCGCCCGTGATCACCCAGACGCTCAGGTCGGGCCGGGCGGCCTTGAGCCCGGTGGCGATGGCCGGCGCGCGGCCGTGGATGGTGTGGAAGCCGTACGTGTTCATGTAGTAAGGCAGGCGGCTGCTGCAGCCGATGCCCGAGATGAACACGATCTTCTCCTTGGGAACGTTCAGCTCCGGCATCAGCTTCTGCGTCTGTGTGAGAATCGAGTAGTCGCCGCAGCCGGGACACCAACGGACCTCCTGGTCCGAAACGAAGTCCTTGCGCGAGAGCGGTAGCGGTATCGCCGTCATCCGACCTTCACCTCCTGGCGGACGAGCTCGTGGATCTTCGCTTCGATCTCGCCGATCTTGAACGGGCGGCCCGTCACGCGATTGAGCCCGACGGCATCGACGAGATACTTGGCCCGGATGAGCATCCAGAGCTGACCGAGGTTTAGCTCCGGGACCAGTACCCTCCGGAAGCTGTGAAGGACGTCGCCGAGGTTCTCCGGGAACGGATTGAGATAGCGCAGGTGCGCATGTGAGACCGAAAGCCCCGCAGTTCGCGCGCGCTGGACGGCCGACAAGATGGCGCCGTATGTGCTGCCCCAGCCAAGCACGAGCAGCTCGCCCGAGCGTTCGCCGATCACCTCGACGTCGGGGATGTCGCGCGCGATGCCGGCGATCTTGTTCGCGCGATAGGTGACCATGCGCCAGTGGTTTTCGGCGTCATAGCTCACCTCGCCGTACACGTCGGACTTCTCCAGCCCGCCGATGCGGTGCTCGAGATCCGGTGTGCCCGGGATCGCCCACGGCCGTGCCAGCGTCTCCGGATCGCGCGTGTACGGGTGGAAGTTCTTCGGGTCGCTCGCGAAGTTGACCGTGATCTTGGGCAGGTCATCGAGCTGCGGGATGCGCCATGGCTCGGAACCGGAACCCAGGTAGCCGTCCGAGAGGAACACGACCGGCGTCATGTACTTGATCGCGAGGCGGAACGCCTCGATCGCCATGTAGAAACACTCGCCCGCCGTGGCCGGCGCGACGATCGGCACCGGCGATTCGCCGTTGCGCCCGTACATTGCCTGGAGCAGATCGGCCTGTTCGGTCTTCGTCGGCATGCCGGTGCTTGGGCCGGAGCGCTGGATGTCCGCGATCACCACGGGCAGCTCCGTCATCACTGCGAGGTTGATCGCTTCGCTCTTGAGCGCGAAGCCGGGGCCGCTCGTCGCTGTGAGGCCGAGCGCGCCGCCGAAGGACGCGCCGATGATGGAGCTCATCGCGGCGATCTCGTCCTCGGCCTGGAATGTCTTCACGCCGAAGTTCTTGAAGCGCGCCAGCTCTTCGAGGATATCGCTCGCCGGTGTGATCGGATAGCTGCCGTAGAACAGCGTCCGGTTCGCCAGCTTCGACGCTGTCAGGAAGCCGAGCGCCGTCGCCTGGTTGCCCGTGATGTTGCGGTACTTGCCGGCCGGGAGCTGCATCTTGCGCACGCGATAGTGGACGGGAAACAGCTCCGCCGTCTCGCCGAAGTGGTAGCCGGCCTTCAGCGTCGCGATGTTCGCGTCCATCACCGCCGGGTTCTTGGAGAACTTGTCGGTGATCCAGCGCGTCGTCGGCTCGATCGGACGCTCGTAGAGCCAGAACATGATGCCCAGCGCGAAGAAGTTCTTCGAGCGATCGATCTGCTGCGACGTAAGGCCGCCGTCTTTCAGGGCGCGCCTGTTGAGCGAGCTGATCGGCACCTTGATGACCCGATAGCTGTTGAGGCTGTTGTCTTCGAGCGGGTTCTCTTCGTAGCCGGCCTTGTGAAGGTTCGCGTCGTTGAATTCGTCGTTGTTCGCAATGATGACGCCGCCTTTGGGGAGGTCGGCGAGGTTGGTCTTGAGCGCCGCGGGGTTCATCGCGATGAGGACGTCGGGCTCGTCGCCGGGCGTGTAGATGTCGTAGCTCGAAAAGCTGACCTGGAACGAGCTGACGCCGGGCAGCGAGCCCGCCGGCGCGCGGATCTCGGCGGGAAAGTCCGGCAGCGTGCTCACGTCGTTGCCGAAGACGGCGGACGTATTGGTGAACTGCAGGCCGGCGAGCTGCATGCCGTCGCCCGAGTCGCCCGCGAAGCGGATCGTGACGCGGTCGAGCTCTTGTATCTTGTCTTGCGCGCCGCTGTGTCCGTCAGTCGTGGTCATGCTCACTCCCTCGTTCAGGCTCCCTCGGGAGTCTTCATCTGCTGGTCCGGCCGCGGCGGCAGGTTCAGCAAGTGGGCCGGGAAGGACTCGGCCAGGTGGTGAATGATGTCCGCGATGCGGAAGATTGCCTTCGCTTCGCCCGTTGCGGCGTCGACGATGGGAATGTTGCGGAAGCCTTTGCTGTTCATGAGGCTGATCGCCTCGCCGATGGTCGCGTCGCCGGTAAGGGTCTCCGGGTTCGGCGTCATGAAGCCGTCGACGGCGTCATTCTGGTTCACGTCGCGCGCGACGATCTTCATCAGCACGTCGCGTTCCGTCATGATCCCGACGGGTCGCGCGCCAACGCAGACGAGGACCGCCCCGGCGTGGTGTTGCTGTACTGTTTCGATGACCTGGCGTACGCTCGATCCGCTGGATACCACCAGAGGGGCCGGTAGCTTGAGGGAGCGGATCTTCTCACCCAGCAAGGTTAGGATTCACCTCCGTGCCGGGTACCCGATCGCGCGGCCGATGGCCGATTCGTTTCTTTGCCCTGCAGCTTCCCTACCATAGATGCCGCCTTGATACCCAAGGTCGCCGTATAATGTTCGGCGGCTGTACGCTCTTAGTATAGCAACCTCTTTTCGAATGGGCTATTGACCGCGGGCGAGCGCGACGCCCCTGAAGGTGAGCTTATGGGAGTCCTGACCGGCCTGCGCGTCATCGAAGTCTCAGGGAGCGGCGCCGCGGCCTGGGCGGCGAGGCACTTCGCCGGCTGGGGCGCCGAGGTGGCCGTCCTCGAGCCACCCGGCGGCTCGCCGCTGCGACGCGAGCCGCCGTACTACGAACGTGACGGCGAACGGCGCAGCGCCACGTGGGCCTTGCTATCGCGCGGCAAGGCGACAGCCGAGCTCGATCCGGCCGCTGCGCTGGCGCGATGTGAGCAGGCCGATGTTCTTCTCATCGAGAGCGAGCTCGCGCGGGACGTGTTGGGCGTCGAGCCGTCCCAGCTGCGAAGCCGCCTCGCGGGCAAGGTGACGTGCGTGCTCATCTCGCCCTTTGGCGTCGAAGGGCCCTATGCCGATTACCACGCGACCGAATTGGGCGTGAGCGCGCTGGGCGGCTGGATGTCCCAGCTCGGCGCGCCCCGGCGCGAGCCGCTGCGGCCCGGCGCGGGCCTGGTGCCTCGTATCGCGGGAATCTATGCGTTCGTCGCGGCGCTGATCGGCCTCCGGCACGCGCGGCGCGGCGGAACGCCGCAGTTCGTCGACCTCTCGCTGCAAGCCGTGGTCGCGTCGATCTGCAGCCCCGCGTGGCTGACGAAGAGCATGTGGGACATGCCTTCGGAGCGCATCGGCAACATGTGGCCGCTGGGCGTGATGGAGTGCGCCGACGGCTACATCGGCGTGCCGCCGCTCACGGCGACGCACTGGGAGCTGCTCTGCCAGCTCATGGGGATCGAGGATGTGCTGGGGCTGCCGGAAGGCCGCGACCCGGCGTGGCGCATGCGCCATAGCAAAGAGCTGTACGAGCGCGTGAAGCCTTGGCTGCGCGAGCGAACGAGGGCTCAGATTCTCGAAGAAGCGCAGGCGTGGCGTCTCCCTGCCGCGCCGGTCGAGACGATCGGCGATCGGCTGTCTTGCCCGCAGCTCGCGGCGCGCGGCTTCTGGCAGGAGGTCGAGATCGACGACGTTCGGCTGAAGGCGCCGCGCATGCCGTACTCGATCGCGGGCGTGACGCCGGCCGGGCCCGCCCCGCTCGTCGAGCGCGAGCGCATCGATTGGCCCGCGCGCGAACATAAGCCCGTAGGCGAGGCTTTTCAGCCTCGCCACGGCGCGCCGCTGCCGTTCGACGGCCTGCGCGTGCTCGATTTGACACAGTTCTGGTCGGGCACCTACGCAACGATGTTGCTCGGTGCGCTTGGCGCGGACGTGATCAAGATCGAATCGGTGCAGCGGCCGGATCCGTATCGCTACACGCTCACGCGGGCCGAGCGCGACCGCTGGTACGAGTGGAGCCCGACATACAACGACACGAACTGCGACAAGCGCGGCCTCACGCTCGATCTGGCGTCGCCGAAGGGGCGAGGGCTGTTCGACCGTCTCGCCGCGCAGTCCGACATTGTGATCAGCAACTTCTCGAACCGCGTGATGCCCAATCTCGGTCTTTCGAACCAGCGCCTGCACGAGATCAATCCGCAGCTCATCGCCGTCACGATGCCCGGCTACGGGCCGGGCGGGCCGTGGGAGGACTACGTCGGTTACGCGATTGCGTTCGAGCAGCTCGTGCTCGCATCGATGACGGGTTACGCCGACGGGCCACCGCTGTACGCGGGCGGGTTCTGCGATCCGCTCGTCGGCATGCACGCTGTGGCCGCGATCGAGCTGGCGCTGCGGTATCGAGAGGAGACGGGTAGGGGCACCGACGTGGAGGTGCCGCAGTGTGAAGTGCTGGACAGCCTCGTTGCGCCCGAGACGATCGCCGTGCAGCTCGGCGCGCCCCTGCCGTCGCGGCGCGGCAATAAACACGACTGGATGGCCCCGCACGACGCCTATCGCGTCGCGGGCGACGATGCGTGGCTCACGATCGCCGTATCGTCAGATGAGGAGTTCGCGGCGCTGGTGAGGGCGCTGAGCCAGGCAGAGCTGGCGCGCGACGAGCGTTTCGCGACGATCGCCGCCCGCAAGGAGCACGAACCAGCGCTCGACGAGATCATCGCCGCGCTCGTGCTCGATCGCGACGGTGTTGAGCTGGAGCACGCGCTGCAGTCGGCCGGAGTGATGGCCTGTCGAGTGGTGAAGGCATACGATCTGCCGCAGGACGAGGCGCTGGTGGCCAGGAGCTTCTTCCGCCCGCTGACGCGCGATGTTACGGGCACGCACGCGTACAAAACATGGCCGTTCCGCTTCTCGGCGTTCGATGCGGCGCACCGGCTGCCGCCGCCGCTCCTCGGCGAGCACAACGACGAGATCCTGCGCGGGCTGCTCGGCCTATCAGACGATGAGATCGCCCGGCTCGAGGCGGAGCACATCATCGGCCGCGAGCCGCTCGCGCTGAAGGGACAGAACTACTAGCCGGGGTCGCTAAAGAGAAACGGGACGCTATTGCTCATCCCTCTGTCGTTGACCACGAAGACCTCGCTCTCACCGTTCGGCAGCAGCAGTCCGATGGTAGGACATGCCTCGGTCGTCGCGAGCTGCGAGAAGGCGCACGCGCCAAGAAGCCTTCCCTGATTGTCCGGCAGGTTAAAGGTCAGTGTGCTGCCGTCCGATGAAGAAATGTCGTTCAAATAGCCGATGTGCTGCCCCTGGAAGTCGATCCCCGAGTTGCGGAACGCGATATCGTTGTTCGATGCCGCAAAGCCGGACCCGTGGATCGTCACCTCTGTTCCCGGTACCCCCGACGTCGGAGAGATGCTCGAAATCGCCACGCCTGCCGGTACCGCCGTCGAGGTCGGATGTCCGCCGCTGGATCCGCATGCCGACGACCACGTACCAACGGCCGCAAGCACCGTCACGAAAGCGACCGCCATGAGCCTCGTCACCAGAGCACTCCTTCACCCAGGAAGACGAGCACGGCCTGCCACTGGTTCCCCTTTGCCCTTCAATCCAAGCGACTGGTCCGTCACCGGGCTGGTCCCCTTGTCATTCCAAGCGGCTAGTCCGCCGTGAGGCGGACGACAGCGAGGAATCTCACTTCAGCGGAGGAAGACAGGCCCATGCCCATCGACCTCCGGCACGATTGCTCTTTCCGCCTTGGCGTCCTCTACCCGCCAACCTTCGCCGCCGCGAGCAACGCCTTCGCGGCCGACTCCACCGGCGTGCCGTCGAAGAAGCCCGGGTTCATCTCGGCGTGGAGGAGCGCCGGGTACGAGAACACGAAGTCGCGATAGTCGGCGTCCGTCAGCAGCCCCTGGTCGACAAGCTGGTGGCTCTCGATCAGCACCTCGGAGATGTCGGGCACGTCCCAGTGACCGATGTCCGAGCTGAAGAACGGCCGCAACCGCAGGCCAAAGGCGTTCGCCTTCGCGTCCAGCGCGCGGTACACGCTCGCGTCGTCCGCCTCGCAGCCGAAGAAGAAGCGCCCGCCGAAGATGCGCGCGAGGTCTTTGTCGTTCTTGATGCCGCTCTGCGCGAACTCGTCGAGCAGCGCCGCGTCGCGGTCAATCGTGACGCCGGTGTCCGGGTTGGGCACGACGCCCGAGCCGTTGCCGTACCGCTCGCACAACGAAGCGAGCAGCTTGCGGTCGATGCGCGCCGGGTCGTACGTGTGGATGCCGCTCGCGCTGCGCTTCTCGAAGTGCTCGTCCAGGCCGTGCAGCAGATCGCAGGCCCAGCCGGCGCCGCCTTCGAGGAAGCCGAAGTTGAGCTGGGGGAAGCGCTTCGGCACGCCGCCGAGCACGAGCGAAAGGCAGAGATCGATCTGCTGCGCGGCGTGGCCCAGGATGTGGTTGTACATGTAGTTCGTCGGCGAGCGCCGCGGCAGCGGCAGGTAGCGATTGCCCGGCGCCCCGTGCGCGGTTACGGCGAGCTTGTGCTTCTGGAACGCTTCCCAGACAGGGGAGTAGTCGTGGAAGCTGTCCAGCCCGTAGCAGTCGAAGTAGTAGGCGCCGGGGAACGCGTCCGGGTACTCGCGATGGAGCGCCGGGATCGGCCGCGTGACGCCCGCCGGGATCACAGCGACCTTCATGCCGAGCTTCTCTGTTACGTAGTCGATCTCATCGACGGCTTCGTCCGGCGAGTGCATCGGGATCATCGCGACGGGCGCCATGCGGTCCCAGTAGGGGCGGGTGAGCTCGACGTTCATCGTGTTGAGCGCGCGCAGCGCGCCGCGGCGGACGGTCTCGTCCTGGATCGTCGGCAGCACGAGCCCGAGGCTGGGATACAGGATCACGAAATCGAGTCCCAGCTCGTCGAGGCGTTCGTAGAGCAGCTTGGGCAGCATCACGGTCGCCAGGTCGCGCGTGTCCGTCGTTGTGCCCCACCAGGGCATGCGCGGCTCGCCGCGATCACGGTCCCCCGACGAAAAGATCGGGCGCTCCTTCAGCTCGCGGACGAAGCGCTCTTGGAGCGATGCGCCGCCCGTCTTCTCGAGGTAGCGGAAGAAGAGCGGCCACGACTCGACGATGTGCCCATCGCCGTCGACGACGGGATGGTCGATCTTCGAGCGCAGCTTGCGGACTTCGTCGCGGGCGGTCATCGTGCTGTCCAAGTGCAAACAGGGTATACAGGTGTCGCGAACGAGTTGTCAAGCCGAAAGGAGGGGCTATGCTTTCCGTCGGACTGGGTAGCCAATCGTGGTCTGAGATCGTGATCCGCCTCGTCGTCATCGTCGGCATCGCCGGGATAGGGCTCGCCTTTCTGCGCCGGGGGGTCACGACGGCGATTCGGAGAGGGCTGGTCGCGGAGCCGGCGGAGCTTGAGAAGCGCGTCGACACCCTGAGCGACGTGATCTTCCGCACGGTGCTCGTCATCATGGTGCTGATCACGGCGCTCACTGTGCTCTCGAATGCCGGCTTCAACATCACGCCGATCCTCGCCGGCGCCGGCGTCGTCGGCTTGGCCGTCGGCCTGGGCGCGCAGAGCCTGATCCGCGACACGCTGAACGGGCTGTTCATCCTGCTGGAGAACCAGTTCGCGCGCGGCGATGTCATCACCGCAGGTGGCGTCAGCGGCTTCGTCGAGGACGTTAACCTCCGGCGAACGCTTGTGCGCGATCAGGATGGCACCCTGCATAGTGTGCCGAACAGCGCGATCACGATCGCCAGCAACCACACGAGGCGCTGGGCGCGCGTCCACCTCAACGTCGGCGTCGGGCTGAACGAGGACGCGGAACGCGTGATGGCGCTCATCGATCGCGTCGGCGGCGAGCTGGCCGCGGACGGCAAGTACGCAAGCATGGTCGTGTCGCCGCCGCGCGCGCTCTGGATCGAAGGCCTTGGCGCGGGCGCGATGCAGATCAAAGTCCTGGGCGATACGCGTCCGGGCGCGCAGTGGGAGGTGGCCGGCGAGCTGCGCAGGCGCTTGCAGCAGGCCTGCCGCGAGCAACAGATCCAGCTCGTGTGACACGCGGGTCTACGCGCTTGGCGTAGGTCGGGCTACGCTTGCGATCCTATGCCCCCGAGCGCCATCCGGGTCGTCGATATCAGCGCGAGCGCCGGCGTGCCGCCTCTCGCGTGCTTCGAGCGTATCCAGCAGCCGCCCTACGACGTGCGCGGCATCATCATCGAGTGCTGGAACAACGGGCCGGTCCATAACTACCACGCCTGTGCGGAGCTGGCCGATCGTGCCGGGCTGCCGCGGGCCACGTACTGCTGGCCGCCTTCGGGCGCGACGCGAGCGATCGCGTACGTGCGCTCGGAGCGCCAGCCTGCTCCGCTCTTCTTCGTCCTCGATGTCGAACGGCCCGACGGCGTCAGTGCGGAGTTCTGCGCGCTCCGGCGCGAGCACATCGCGGTAGTTCGGGAGGCCGGGCTCGAGTCGTGGGTGTACTCCTCGGCATCACAGTGGCCAGCGATCATGGGAAGTGACGAGGGCTTTGCCCATCTGCCGCTCTGGATGGCGGCGTACGTGAGCGGCGCTAACTGGCCCGATGCGCCGCCATCCCTTCCGGTGCGCGCGGCGTTCGGCGGCTGGACGGAAGCCCAGGGATGGCAGCTACGCGGCACGACGCTACTCGATGGTGTGCCGGTCGATCTATCGCTGTTCGACGCCGCGGCATTCGAGCGACCAGGCGAGGAGGATGAGATGGTGAAGATCGTCAAGGAGAGCGCCGACTACACGTTCGTGACGGACGGCGTCTCGCTCAGCTACATCGATGACCCGCAGAAGCTACGCCAGCTCCAGGACGCCGGCGTCTGGCCGAAGGACATCGTTGTCGTGCCGGACGGCGCGCTGAGCACGATGCATCGGGTGAAATAGGGACGTGTGCGTGGTCGAGGTGGACAGATTTGAACTGTCGACCTCTTGGTCCCAAACCCCAGGCTACTGATAGGCTGTCATGAGCGGTGCTAACGCGGGCTAATTCGTATCTGAAAACGACCCCTGGGCCACATCAGCGCTGCGCCGCTATCGGCGGGCTGTGGGAGGGGCAGATGGCCCGCCCACGTGGAACGGAAGGCGGCAGGGGCCGGATGGCCGTGTTTCTGGAGCCTTGCGGTTCAGCCTACCTGCCATCTGGCACTGTCGGGCCTCCCCGTGAAAGTTTACACTATCCAAAAATAGTTCCAATCAGCGTCCCTCGGAGCGATGGGAGGTAGCATATTGGACTCGAGGGCCATTCGCCGTCGAGGTTGGCTCTTCGGAGGGGTGTTCCTGGCCTATGAGCTGCTTGTGGCTGTGGCGTTAGTGGTGGGCGCGTGCCGCAGCGGCGACGGCGCCAAGAGCACGGTAGAGGCCGCCCCGCCGCAGGAAGTGCATGTCGATTTGGGCGAGTGGAAGGTGGATCCGGCGGTGGTCAGCGGCGGCCCGGGCGTCACGAACTTTATCTTTGACGCGGAGAACCACGGCGGTATTCCGCATGAGCTGCTGATCGTCAAGACCGACCAGGACCCCGCTTCCCTGCCGGTGGCGAAAGGGAGAGTGGAGGTGGCGAAGGCGGGCAAGCTGGTCAGCCAAGTGGGCAGCGACCAGTTGACACCCAGCGCGCTCGTGAGCATCCCGTTGAAGTTGAAGCCCGGCACGTACGTCTTCATCTGCAACATTCCGGGCCACTATAAGCAGGGTATGTACGCGTCCTTCCTAGTGGAGTAAGGTAGGACATTCGGGAACGGGACCAGGGCCGGAAGCCAAGGTGTCGTAGGAGGTGCACAATGTCAGGACAGAGCAAGGTAGTGCTGTTGGTGGCAGGGCTGGCCGTCGCTATGCTGTTGGGCGTAGCCTGCGGCGGGGGTGGCAAGAAGACGACGGAACGTCCTACCACAAGCGCGACGCAAGCCAGTGGCGCTGCGGTCGACGTGATCCTGAGCGAGTGGCTTCTCGAGCCTGACCCCGTATCGGTGTCCGCCGGGAAGGTGACGTTCACCGCCAACAATGAGGGCGAGAAGGAGCACGAGTTCGTCATTCTCAAGACGGGTCTCGCTCCGGGTGCCCTGCCGACGAAGGCAGACGGCAGCGTGGACGAGGAGGGCGCAGGTGTTGAGGCCGTAGACGAGATCGAGGATATTGCAGCGGGGACGTCGGCTGATCTCGTAGTTGACGACCTGCAGGCCGGCAAGTACGTCCTCATCTGCAACGTCGTGGCCGAGGCAGAGGGGAAGACCGAGGTCCACTACAAGGAAGGAGAAGGAATGCACGCTGCATTCACCGTGCAGTAGACGGACGCGATAACTCCTTAGCCCGCACGGTGGCCGAAGCTGCTGGTCGGGGTGCTCGGATTTGAACCGAGGACCTCTTGGTCCCAAACCAAGCGCTCTAGCCTGGCTGAGCTACACCCCGATGCGCTCACGGTAACGAGCGTTTCGCACGGGCGTCAAGCGAAATAGGAATTCGACGGAAACGGTCTGCCGTGAACCACGCAATTCCGGCGCGCAAATGCTATTTCTTGGCGAGAGCTTGTGAGAAATGGCCGAGGACGGGCTGAAGCTCGTCTGGGCAGGCTACTCTCGAAGCGATCCGTCCCTTCATCGTCGAATCGACTGATTCGCTCTTTGGCATTCCCTTCTGTTCGCTTACAGCAGCAACGACCGAATTCAGTCCCTCCTTCCCTGGCCTAGCCTTTTCTATCTCGGACGCTACGAATGCCTCTTCTACTTGGAACTCCCCTGAGATCGCAGCCGCGTCCAAGAGGTAGTCTTCCAGTTCCTTCCTCTCAAGGACGTAGAAGTTTTCGTCACGCAGACCTTGGGCTAGAACGTGTTGTCGCTTGTCTTCCTTCTTATCGTCCGAGTCGAGAACAAGAAGGAACGGCCCAGAGCGAATTCCAGAGTCTTGCAGGTGCTGCATGTAGACCGCGAGCTTGATCGCATCCCCCTCGCCGTCGCCACCCTTGACAGCAAATACACCCTTCTTAGCGAGATCAGCCGAACCAAGCCACTGAGACCATACTGCAACGTCATCAGCGCCTTCAACTATGAGTATGCCTGCCGGAATAAGCCCAGGCTCGAATGGGGCCAGCATGAATGACTTCATGATCCCGCGCTCAGTTAGGGCCTTTTGGCCCGCTCGCGACAAGCGAACAATGTCTGAAACACCCGTGGCGTCGTCTCGAACAACCACGCTCAACCTAGACCCTGCAAGCTCCATGAGCACTGGAGAATGCGTAGTGAGGATGATCTGTTTCTGCTGCTCTTCGGCCTTCTCTTCTAGAAGTTTGAACAAATCAACTGTGGCCTGCGGGTGGAGAAACGATTCAGGTTCCTCAAGCAGTAAGAGGCTCCCCGCAGGAGAAGCGAGTAACAGGATCAAAAGTGCCAGAAGGTGGCGCGTGCCGGACGCAACTTCTTGCCAGTCGAAGGCGGGAAGGCCGCTGGCCCGTTCACGAACCTGGCCGAACACGTCGGCTCTGTCTTCCCTGATGGGAGCACTAATATTTTCGATGCCAGGTACGAGGCTCGTGGCATGCCGGACTATCTGCCTATACAAGTCAGGCTCACTGGAAGACAGCGAGTTCAGGACTTGGAGCACATTCGCACCGTCTGGAGAGAGGACGTTCCCACCGATAGCGTTCAGATGCGGCAGGTGAACATGTCGCTCAGCCCTTAGAACGAAGACGCCGCTTAAGCGTTCTCTCAGAGGAGTCAGGTCAAGAGATATGCGGCCCTTTGACACGTTAGCTGGGAACGCGGCAAGCTCGATGTCCTCGCCGCCGCCCTCGTCGTAGACGGACATCATCACAGTTGCTGGCATTCGCCCCGTCCCGCCCGTACTCGCAACGAACGACACCGAAACGTCCTTAGCCAAGAAATGGTTCGTGATCAACTTCGCAGCGAAAGCGCTGTCTAGGCGCGCTGTGATCTTGAGAGGTCCGCCGCTTCCGCCGAACGTAATTCGCTCTCCACCGGCGTCACTGAACGCGATGTTTGGATCGCTGCGAGCCGTTTGCGCCAGCAGCAGCATGCCTGCAACTATGTTCGACTTGCCGGAGTTGTTCCGTCCGGCGAGTACCGTGATCGGGCTCGAACAGTCGAGCATGCAAGCATCCTTGAAGGAGCGGTAGTTTTCAAGGGTAAGTAAGGTCAAGAGCATGGTTAGCTACTCCGCACGTCCGCCGAACTGTTCCGGTAAGTATATCAGCGGCGTGTAGCCAGACTATAGCCGCGCCGCTGGCCTCGCTCTAACGCGTAGTCCGCCTCAGGCGGATCAAGCGCGCGCCCGCGCCGCTCCGATCAGCTCCCCAACGTCATCGATGCCGTGCTCTGCCATGTACCGCTGCAGCCCTTCGAGCACATCGAGCGGCGCGCGCGGGTTGACGAACGTCGCGGTGCCGACCTCGACGGCTGATGCGCCGGCCATGAGAAACTCGATCGCGTCCGCGGCGGTCGAGATGCCGCCGCAGCCCACGATCGGCACATCGATCGCCGACGCCACCTGATAGACCATCCGCAGCGCCACGGGCTTGATCGCGGGGCCGGACAGGCCCGCGAACGTGCTGGCGATCTCCGGCGCGCGCTCAGCCGCATCGATCGCCATCGCCTGCAGCGTGTTGATCAAGCACAGCGCATCCGCGCCGGCATCGACGGCTGCTCGCGCGACGGCGACGATGTCGGTCACGTTCGGCGTGAGCTTCACGATGATCGGCAACGTCGTATTGCGGACGACGGCCTCTGTCACGGCCGCGGCGGCGTCCGGGTCCTGGCCGAACTCCATGCCGCCGCGCTTCGCGTTCGGGCTGGAGATGTTGACCTCGATGGCGCTGACGCCGTCGACGCCGTCCAGGCGCTGCGCGACCTCGCCGTACTCCTCCACGGTCGCGCCGAGGATGCTCACGATCGCCGGGATGCGCCAGCGCTGCCAGCGCGGAGCCAGATCGCGCACGACCCGATCGACGCCCGGGTTCTGCAAACCGATCGCGTTCAGCATGCCGGCCGGCGTCTCGGCCGTGCGGATCTGCGGGCTGCCGGCGCGCGGCCGCAGCGTGACGGTCTTCGTCACGACGCCGCCCAGCAGCTGAATATCGAAGGCGTGGTCTTCGTCGAGGCCGAAGCTGAACGTGCCGGAGGCCGTGAGCACCGGGTTCTGCAGGACGAGGCTGCTCTTGCGGCCGGGAAGCTCTGTCCTCAGATTCATACGACGTCGAGCCATTATAGTCGCAGGCAAAAGCACAGGGGCTCCGATGTCGGAGCCCCTGTCGCGGGGTCAGGCTACGGGCCGATACTACGGCTACTGGTCTTCGTCCGGCAGGCGAAGCTCTTGCGGGTTCGACTTCCGCCGGTTGGCCCAGCGACCGGTCTGCTGGTGCCCGCCGGCAAACCCCCAGATCGGCTGCTCCGGTGCGTTTGGAAAGCGCTTGGTCGCACCACAGCGGCGGCACAAGCCGCGGCTGGTCGCGCCGTGCGGCGTCTCAATTACCCAGCGGTGCTGGCAGTTCTTGGTGGCGCGCTTGCGCCGTTCCTGAGCAGCGACTCCCTCGCTCATGGCCATTCTCCCTTTCATGCTCCTTCCGATTAGACTATACGTGCGAAGGGAGGGTTTGGTTCCCTTGCCCGCGAGCGTGAAGCAGAGTAGCACACTACCTTTTCCTCCGTCAAGGTTGAAATGATAAAATTCGTTAATGCTTGGCAATTGCCAAGGCGCTGAATCTAGGCTATACTACATTTCGGCCGCAATTCGTGGCCTCCGTAATGACTACGAACACCCGGAGCGAGATCCTCGCCCTCCTAAAGCGGAATGGCGGTAACACCGTCGCCGACCTCGCGTCTTCTCTCGGCCTAGCTCCGATCACGGTCCGGCAGCACCTAACCCGCCTCGAGCGGGACGGTCTCTTGGCCGCCGAGCAGCGGAATGGCTCGGTAGGGCGCCCGCACCTGGTCTTCCGGCTGACCGCTAAGGCGCACGCTGCCGCCTTCCCCCGCCGCTCGGACCGCCTGGTGGAGCTTCTCGTTCGCGAGATCAGCCATCTTGATGGCAGCGAGCTAGCGAGCCTGTCCGAGGCGGACCGGACGCGCTTCGTCCTGCGACGGCTGGCCGAGCGACTGGCCGACGAGTACCTGCCCTTCCTGGAGCGCTGGCCGCTCCACGAGCGGGTGGTGTTCGTAACGGAGGTCCTCCACACGGACGGCGGCTTCGCCGAATGGGACAGGAACGCCTCGGGGTATGAGGTGCGGGACTACAACTGCATCTTCCATCGCCTCACCCAAAACGGTTATGGCGAAGGCGTGTGCGAGTGGCATCAGACGTTCCTCTCGCGTACGCTGGGGGCAGAAGTGCGCTCCTCGCCGTGCCAGGACCAGCCCGCGCACTGCTGCCGATACCTCGTGCTAGAAGCGACCGGCTAATGCCCAGCGAGCAAGACATCCTCCAGGCCCTCCGCGCGGTCGAAGACCCGGACCTGCACCGCGACATCGTGTCGCTTGGCTTCGTGCGTGACGTCGAAAGCAGCAACGGCCGCGTCGCCGTCCGCATCGTGCTGACGACGCCGGCGTGTCCGGTGCGCACCGAGATGAAGGCGCAAGCCGAGCAGATCTTGCTCGCGCTGCCCGGTGTGAAAGAAGCGGACGTGACGATGGACGCCGAGGTGCGCTCGAGCGCGCCGATGGGTGCTCAGAAACCGGTCGAGGGCGTGCGTAACATCATCGCTGTGGCGAGCAACAAGGGCGGAGTAGGGAAGTCGACTGTCGCCGTGAACCTCTCGGTGGCGCTCGCCAAGCGCGGCGCGCGCGTCGGCCTGATGGACGCCGACGTCACGGGCCCGAACGTTCCGATCATGATGGGGCTCGAGGCAGGCTTCATGGCCGAAGGAGATCGCGGCCTCACAACGGTGGATCGCTACGGTGTGAAGGCGGTATCGCTCGGGTTCGTATTGCCGCGCCTGTCGCCCGTGGTCTGGCGCGGCCCGATGGTCGGTACGGCAGTGCGGCAGCTCCTGCACGACATCACCTGGGGCGAGCTGGACTACTTGCTCATCGATCTGCCGCCCGGCACGAGCGACGCGTCGCTCAGTATGTGCCAGGAGGCATCGATCTCGGGCGTGGTCATCGTGAGCACGCCGGCGGACGTCGCCTGGGAGGACGCCGGCAAGGCCGTCGCGATGTTCGACAAGCTGAACGTGCCCATCTTCGGGGTCATCGAGAACATGAGCTACTTCATCTGCCCGCACTGCAGCGAGCGCACGGAGATCTTCGGCCACGGCGGCGGGCGCAAGGCGGCTGACGAGCTGGGCTTGGAGTTCCTGGGCGAGATCCCGCTCGATACGAAGACGCGTGAGGGCGGCGATCGCGGCATCCCCATCGTCGAGTCCGATCCACAATCGCCGCAGGCGGAGGCCTTCTTCCGCGTCGCTGAGCAGGTGGCGGCGCGATGCAGCACACTACAATTCGCAACAGCAGGAGTGCAATGACATGACGATACGACTCTTCCGGCGCAAAGCCGGAGGCTCCGGGAACGCGTCCTCGCAGGATGCGGCTCCCGCTACTCAACCCAGTGCGACGGGCGATGCGAAGCGACCCTCTCGGCGCGGGCGCGGCGGCTCCAGTGCGAAGCGTACATCAACGGAATCGGCGTTACCCCCGGCCATCGTGGCGCCCGAGCCCGACCAAGCGTCGGCGCAGCGCACCGGGCGAACGCGTCGCGGACGGCGCGGCGGCGCGCGCAGAAAGGCCGCGCAGCCGGCCGGCGCGGCCGCGATCTCGGCGCCGCTAGCGGCGCCCGAGGTGCTGCCGATCGACGGCCGGCCCGCAACGCTGGAGCAGCTCATCGAGGCGCAGCTCCACGTGATGCGCGGGCTCCAGAGCTCGCTCGCCTCGATCGACAGCCGGCTCGGAGGCTTGGCTAAGATCGGCACGGAGCAGCCGCGCATCGGCATCTTCGTCGACGTGCCGAACATCATGTACGCAGCGGAACGCCTGAAGATCACACTCGATTACTCTAAGCTGCTGCAGCTCCTGCTGCGCGGCCGCGAGCTCATCCGCGCGAACGCGTACGCACCCATCAGCGACGACCCGCAGGAGCCGCTGCAGACACAGAAGTTCGTCCAGCCCTTCATCGGCCACGGCTACAGCCTCGTCACCAAGCCGCTCAAGCGCTACACCGACGGCTCGATCAAGGCGAACTTCGACGTCGAAATGGCGCTCGACGTGCTCGTTATGAGCGACCGCCTCGACACCGTGGTGCTCGTCTCCGGCGACAGCGACTTCCGCCGCGTGGTCGAGCTTGTGGCGAGTAAGGGCGTGCGCGTCGAGGTGGCGGCGTTCGGCGATAGCACGTCGATCGAGCTGCGCGCGGCTGCCGACGAGTACATCGATATCAAGGAACACGTCGCGGAGCTCCGCACGAAGTGACGGCGAACCGCGCGCGCGGCGTCCTCGTCGCAGAGGACTACTCCGACTTCCGCGCGCGCATCCTGGCGCTGCTAGAGCCGCTCGATCTCGCCTGCGTGCCCGCCAGCAACGGCCGCCAGGCGATCGAGGTGCTGCGCGACCTCTCGCGCGAGCTGCATCTGTTGATCACCGACATGGACATGCCGGTGCACACCGGCTGGGAGGTGATCGAGGCCGCGCGAGAGCATCGTGGGCTCGATCTGCCGATCATCATGCAGACCGGCGAGGCCAAGTATACCTACGTGCGCCGCCGCGCCGCGGAGTTCGGCATCGTCCTGATCGACAAGAAAGAGATCGACGAGCTGCTCGTGCCGGCGGTGCGGCAGGCGCTCGGGTTCTAGCCACGCCGGCCTCAGTCTTGCCATGACAAAGGCGCTCATCGCTTGTCTCGCGTTGGCGCTGCTCGGCGCGGCATGCGGCGGAGGCCCTCCAAACGCGAGCAACGGCACATCGACCGCGGGCAATAGCGCGCAGCCACCGCTCATGGTCGTTTCGAGCGGAACTGCATCGCTCGAAACTGCGCTCGGCTCGTACTGTTGGTCGGAGCAAGGGCAGTGCGGCGACGCCATCGCCGTTGTGACATCACGCCAGCCGCTCGCAACGGCCGGAGTGGCATCGATCACCGGTACGCTGGACGGATTCAAGATCACGAATGTCTACGTCGATTCCAGCCCGGCGGCGAGCTCGAGCAGCATGTTGCTGCAGAGCGGGCTGGTCGTCTGGACCGGGGCAAGCGAGCACACGACGCTGCCCGCGACAGCATCCGATGGCCAGGTGCAGATCGACATCTCGTCGCTCGCTCGCGGCGAATACGTGATCGCGATCACCGTCGAGGTGAAGGACGAAGGCGACGCAACCTACGGCTTCCTGCTCGACAAGGACGTCGGCGGCTGATCGACCGCTAGCCGCTGGCGCGCCAGCTCCGCGTACACCGCGACCGATTCGACGAGTACCCACCGCCGGTCGTGGCGCTGCGCCGCGACGGCGAGGGTGCCGGCGCCCCCGAACGGATCGAGCAAGAGTTCGCCGGGCTGAGAGCAGAGCTGCACGGCGCGCTCGATGAGCGCCAGCGGCTTCTGTGACGGGTGTGAGCCGTTCACGCGCTCGCTCCTCGGCGTCACGGGCAGCTCCCAGAGGTTGCGCATCTGGCGGCCGTTGTTCATCGCCTTCGCGTCCCAGTAGTTGAACGTCCAGCCCTTCGCGCGCTTTGGCGTTTCATTCACGGCCCAGACGATCTGCTCCGTGCTTTCGGTAAGTGTGCGCGCGGTGATGTTCGGCTGGGCGTTCGGCTTGAACCAGACGATCGAGTTCAAGATGCGCCGTTCGAGCACATGGCCCAGCAGGAAGCCAAGCAGATAGATGTTGTGGAATGTGCCGAACACCAGGATGTTGCCGTTCGGCTTGACCACGCGGCAGACCTCCCGCAGCCAATCGACGCTGAAGCGGAAGTACTCGTCTTCGGTGAACTGGTCCCAGGCTTCTTGCATCGTCACGTGCGACGAGAACGCCCAGCCCAGGCCGCGCTTCGTCTTGCGCCCGCGGCCGGACGCGATGCCGAACGGCGGATCGGCGATGCAGTGATCGATGCAGGCGTCGGGCCAGGAGCGCATGATCTCCAGGCAATCGCCGGTGTAGATGTGGTTCGCGATCGGCTCGGTCGTCATGGCGGCGATGTCATCCTGAGCGCAGCGAAGGACATTTCGCAACTCCTGATGGCCGCCTTACCCGCGCCGAAAGATGCTTCGCGGAGTTCACCCTTGAGCGAAGCGAAGGACTCAGCATGAGGGCAAACGATCTGCTCAGTCATGCGCCGCCTCCAGGTAATCCAGCGCCAGCTCCAGGCAGCGCTCGATCGGCTGTGTGGTATCGATACGCAGGTATGCGCCCGCCGGCACGATGGTCTGCGCCTCCGTGTCGACGGCCTCCTCGCCCGGGTTGCTGCGCAGGCGCGGCCGGTCGCGCAGCCGGCGGGCGAGCTCGTCGCGATCGGCGCAGAAACACTCGATGAAGTAGTAGGGCACCATGCGCGCCAGCGCAATTGCGCTGCCCTTGGCCGGGATCGTGTCGTAGAACGCGGGGCTGTCGAGCACGACGCTGCGGTCCTGTCCGAGCAAGTGGTCGGCGAGTGCGAAGAACGTCTCGTACGCGAGCGGACCGGCCAGCGACTCCTCAGCGCCGGCCTCCAGCGCCGCGGTCTTGAGCACGTCCTTATCGATCACGACGGCGCCCGTCGCGTGGCCGATGAGCCGCGCGAGCGCGCTCTTGCCGGAGCCCGGCGCGCCTGCCATCTGGAGAAGGAAGGAAGACATCAGAACACGTCCCGCAGTTCGAACTTGGGTCCGTCCTTGCAGACGAGGCGCATGCCCTTGCGCGTCTCGACGGCGCAACCGTAGCAGATGCCCGTGCCGCAGCCCATCCGCTCTTCCAGCAGCACCTGCACCAGCCGGCGCACGCTCGCGCCGCGCATCACGTCCGCCATCGCGCGGAACATCGCGTTTGGCCCGCAGGCGAAGGCCTGGTCGCACCACGAGAGGTGCTCGGCCAACGCCTCCGTCGCGAGGCCCTTCCGCCCGAGCGAACCATCCTCGGTCGTGATCACGACCTCTGCCTCGCGCGGCAGCAGCGCGGTCGGAAAGATCTGCTCGGCGCCGCGGCCGCCGAGCACGAGCATCACGTCCTTGCCGTCCGCGACGGCTTCGTCGGCGAGCCAGACGAGCGGCGCCACGCCGATGCCACCCGCGACGAGCAGGAGATGTCGCGCGCCGCTGCGAACGCTGTAGCCGTGGCCGAGCGGCCCCCAGCAGTAGACGAGATCGCCCGCCTTCCGCGAGGCCAGCCACTCCGTCCCGCGCCCGACGACGGCGTACAGGACCGACCACTCCTCGCCGTCTACGCCGTCCCGAACGCGGTGGATGCTCATCGCGCGCGGGAGAAGCGGATCGACGGGAAGAGCAGCCGCGCACGGCGGCTTTTCGCCGGCGATGACGGGGTCCACGCAGCGGAGCATGACAAACTGCCCCGGCGTCGCACCGCGCGCGATCTCCGGCGCAGCGAACCATGTGATGTAGACGTTGCCGTAGAGGCGCTCGTTCTCGGTGACGCGCGCGAAGGCGAGCTTCATAGCTGTAGGGACCACTCTTCGATGAAGCCTAGCGATTCATAGAGGTGCTCGGCATGAGCATTACCGCGTGTCACATCCAGAAACGCCTTAGCAACGCCCATGTCTTTCAAGGCAGCGAGTGACCGCAGGAGTAGCCCACGGCCAAGCCCTCGATTCTTATGAGAGCTTGCCGTCATGAGATACGAGATGCAGCCCTTACCCCTGGAGCTGCGGGTGAGGCAGGCGCTTACGGGACGGCCCTCATCGAAGGCGGCAAGACACGCGCGTGGCGCCACGGGGCCATCGATCGCGGTGAAGATGCGCAGGATCTCGCGGAGAGCGACTTCATAATCGGCCCATTCTGGATCGACAGAGTCCCGGTAGGCGTCGGCCATCAGTTGCGCCAGGGCGTCCGCATCTTTCGCGCCGACTGTCCTTACCGGAAGCGGAAGTGGTGGCACCTCGACAATCAGGTCGAGGTCGATGACGAGATGGCGCATGACACGACGGATCACCGACTTCGACTTGGCGTTCTTATTCATCGCCGGTACTCTGCCAGCGGCTGCACCGTGAACTTCTGCGCGCCCGCAAGCAGCGCTTCGGCGGCCGCGCGCGCGGTGTCGATGCTGGTGAAGCAGGGGATGCGGTGCTCGGCAGCCGCGCGGCGGATGTAGAAGCCGTCACGCAGCGTCCCCGTGAGGCGCCCTTCCGGGATATTGATCACGCCCTGCACGGTGCCATCGCGGATCACGTCGACGACGTTCGGGTGTCCTTCGTTTAGCCGCTTGGCCACCTGTTCGACCGGCAGGCCGAGCTTTTCGATCATGCGCGCCGTGCCTTCGGTGGCGTAGAAACGATAGCCAGCGCCGCCGAGCGTTTGGATTACGGGCAGCGCCTCGGCCTTCACGCGGTCGGCGATGCTGAGCAGCATGCCGCCGCCCGGCGGCAGCGCCAGCTCCGCCGATAGCAGGGCCTTCGCAAGCGCGGCGGGAAAGTTGTAATCGATGCCCATCACCTCGCCCGTCGATTTCATCTCCGGCCCGAGGTGCGTGTCAACGCCGATCAGCTTCGACATGGAGAATGCGGGAGCCTTCACGGCGACGAGGCCGCCCGGCGGGGGCGCAGGCCAGAGGCCGCCTGCATACCCCTGGTCGCGCAACGAGCGCCCGAGCATGACATGCGCGGCCAGCCGCACGAGCGGCACGCCCGTCACTTTCGAGATAAAGGGCACGGTGCGGCTCGAACGCGGGTTGACCTCCAGCACGTAGACGGCCGGCCCGTCTTCCGTCGCGACGCTCACGTACTGGATGTTCATCAGCCCGCGCACCTGCAGCGCGATGCCGATGCGCTGCGTGTAATCGACGATGGCCTCGATCTCTTCGTGCGACAGGTTGATCGGCGGGTAGACCGCCATCGAATCGCCCGAGTGGACGCCGGCGCGTTCGATGTGCTCCATGACACCGGGGATAAGCACGTCGTTGCCGTCGCAGATCGCGTCGACCTCGACTTCGCGCCCCTCGAGGTACTTGTCGATGAGGATTGGTTTGTTCGGCCCGGCTTCGGCGGCGGCCTTGGCGAAATGAACGAGCTCCTCGGCGTTCTGCACGATCTCCATCGCGCGGCCGCCGAGCACGTAGCTCGGCCGCACGAGCACCGGATAGCCGATCACCTCAGCCGTGCGGATCGCCTCCGCGACCGTCGTGACGCCCGCGCCCGGCGGCTGCGGGATGCCGAGGCCACCGAGGAACGCCTCGAAGCGGCGGCGGTCCTCGGCCATATCGATCGACTCCGCGCTGGAGCCGAGGATCGGCAGCGCGGCGGTGTGCAGCGCCGCGGCGAGGTTGATCGCCGTCTGGCCGCCGAACTGCACGATCGATGCGGGCGCGGCGCCGTTCGCCATGTGCACCGGCTCGCCGGGCATCGCCGGCGGCGGGCCGGTCACGCCGGCTTCGTTGTCCAGGATGTCGCGCACGGACTCCTCGTCAAGCGGCTCGAAATACAGCCGGTCTGACGTGTCGAAGTCGGTCGAGACCGTCTCGGGATTGGAATTCACCATCAGAGCGTGATACCCGGCCTTCTGCAGCGCCCACGCGGCGTGGACGGAGCAGTAGTCGAACTCGATCCCCTGGCCGATGCGGATCGGCCCGCTGCCGATCACGAGCACCTTCTTGCCCTCGAGCGGCAGCGCTTCGTTCTCGTCCTCGTACGTGCTGTAGAAGTAGGGCGTCGCCGCATCGAACTCCGCCGCGCAGGTGTCGACCATCTTGTACACCGGCCGGATGCCCCACTCGAGGCGCCGCTGGCGTACGCGCTCTGGCAGCACGTCGGCGAGCATGCCGATCTGCCCGTCCGAGAATCCCATGCGCTTCGCTTCGCGCATCAGGTCCGGCGAGAGGTCTTCCCCCAACAGCCGCCGCTCCATTGCGACGATACCGGCGAGCTTGTCCGTGAACCACGGGTCGATGCCGGTCTTGCGCGAGAGCTCCATCGGCTCTGCGTCGCGGCGCAGCGCGGCCATCAGCTTCCACAAGCGGTCGTCCGTCGCCGGGATCGGTTCGGAGCAGAAGTCCGTGTCCTTCCACGACGGGTCTTCCCACATCAGCGACCGCTCGCCGATCTCGAGCGAGCGCACGGCCTTTTGGATCGCCGCCTCGAACGAGCGGTCGATCGCCATCACCTCTCCCGTGGCCTTCATCTGCGTGCCGAGCTGGCGGTCGCCCAGCGGGAACTTATCGAATGGCCAGCGCGGGATCTTGACGACCACGTAGTCGAGCGCCGGCTCGAACGCCGCCGACGTCTTCTGCGTCACGGCGTTCGGGATCTCATCGAGCCGCTTGCCGACGGCGATCTTCGCGGCGACGCGCGCGATCGGGTAGCCGGTCGCCTTCGACGCGAGCGCGGAGCTGCGCGACACGCGCGGGTTCACCTCGATCACGTAGTAGGGCGGATCGCCTTCGCTCTGGGGCGTCGCCCACGGCGCGATCTCCGGCCGCGGCGCCAGCGCGAGCTGGACGTTGCACCCGCCCTCGATGCCCAGCGCGCGGATGATCCGCAGGCTGGCCGAGCGCAGCATCTGGTACTCCTTGTCCGAGAGCGTCTGGCTCGGCGCGACGACGATGCTGTCCCCCGTATGCACGCCCATCGGGTCGAAGTTCTCCATGTTGCAGACGGTGATGCACGTATCGTTCGCGTCGCGCATCACTTCGTACTCGATCTCCTTCCAGCCGAGCAGCGAGCGTTCGACCAGCACCTGGCCAATCGGGCTGGCGGCCAGTCCGCCCGCCGCGATGCGCTCGAGGTCCTCCATCGTCATCGCAATGCCGCCGCCGGTCCCGCCGAGCGTGTACGCCGGCCGCACGACGAGCGGCAGGCCGAGGCGCTCGACGACGCGCCGCGCTTCATCGAGCGACGTGACGATCTCGCTGTCGGGGTACGGCTCCCCGATCGATTCGAGGAGCTGGCGAAACAGCTCGCGGTCTTCTGCCTTCCGGATCGTCTCGAGCGGCGTGCCGAGCAGCCGCACGTTGTACTTCTCGAGCACGCCGGCGTCCGCGAGCGCAACAGCGAGGTTGAGGCCGGTCTGCCCGCCGAGCGTCGGCAGCAGGCCGTCGGGCCGCTCGCGCGCGATCACGCGCTCGAGGACGTCGACCGTGAGCGGCTCGATGTAGACGACGTCGGCGACACCTTCGTCGGTCATGATCGTCGCGGGATTGGAGTTGACGAGGACGGACGTGACGCCTTCCTCGCGCATCGCCTTGCAGGCCTGCGTGCCGGCGTAATCGAACTCGGCCGCCTGGCCGATGATGATCGGCCCGGAGCCAATGATGAGAACCTTGGCAGGCTTAGCCATCGCCGGTTGCCCCGCTTGGGCGGTCTCGCCTACGATGCGCTGGTGAGGCCAGAAACACAAGCATGGATCGAGAGCAGCGAGATTGATTTGGAGGCGGCATCTGCCTGTCTGGAACACGACCTGCACGCGCCATGCATCTCTCACTGCCAGCAAGCGGTGGAGAAGATGCTGAAGGCGTTATGGGTGGAGTCCCAGCAGGAGCAGCCGCCGCCAAGGACTCACAACATAGTTGATCTGGCGCATGAACTCGGTGCGCTCGAACACCTCGACGAAGAGTTTCTGCGAATGCTGACGAACCAGGCTGTCGTAAGCCGATATTCCGGAAGAGGGACATATACCAGAGAAACGGCGGTAGAATACTACGAGAGGTCACGTGCCACATGCGAGCAACTGCGACAGACGCTGAGCTAGACCGGGTAGTGGCGGCATTCGTAGACCGGATCGCCAAGACAATCCGCGTTGAATCCGTGCTGCTATTCGGCTCGTATGCAACTGGCAAGGCCGGCCCATGGAGTGACCTGGATATCGCGGTGATCTCTCCGGACTTCGAAGATGTTCCCATGTACAGACGGCAGGAGATGCTTGCCCGCGCCGCCGTCGGTACTGACCCTCGCATCGCGCCCATCGGATACGCGCCGAGCGATCTGCGCGAGGCGGTTGGCCCTGTGCTGGTCCGAGAGATTCTGCGCTCCGGTAAAGTCATCTACAGCGCTCCCAACGTCTAGTCATCACTGTCTCTTCACCGCCCGCTCGCGCCGGTGGTCGAGCGTCTGCAGCCCTGGGTGGCCGAGGCCGAGGAACCAGCCCGGCAGCAGAAAGCCCACAAGGAACGTCGTGACGAACGGGAAGATCAGCTCGATCGCGAGCGGCCAGTCGGTGACGAAGACGACGAGCGCCATGAAGCCCAGCCCGATCCCGCCGATGATCGCGCCCATGAGGTAGCCCTGCCATTCCGTGATCCAGTCAGACGCCAAGGGCCAGAAGACGTAGGCGATCGCGAGAAACAGCGCGCCTGCGAACGCCGCCGCCACCCACGATCCGATCCACACCCAGAGCGCGCGGTCGAAGTTGCCCACGAACAGTATGCCGAGGCCGCCCAGCACGCCGACGACGATCAGCACCGGCACCGCCTCGAGCGACATCGCGGCGATACACAGCAGCCCGAACGCGCTGCGGCCGATCGGATCGATGCGGCGGATCATGTCGTTGCGTTAGACCTGCATCGCCAGCTCAACCCATTTCCCGATGGCAAGCGCGGGCCAGCCGGTCAGTGCCAGCATCGCGGCCAAGTATAGGAACCGACTTGCACCCTTACTCGGCAGCGGTCTATACAGGCGTTCCAGGGAAGCCCGCTCGTCCGGGGCCAGCCGTTGCCACTCCTCGGTGTCCTGACGATTGCCCCAGTGTCGAAGGATGTGGAAGTAGCTGACCTTTCGCATGCTGGTCTTCGACTCGATCTCGCGCATGCGCATCTCCAGCGC